>NZ_DASSWP010000198.1:0-14329 GCF_035704785.1 Gracilimonas sp.
AGAATACCGACCAGCTAAATTCTCTTAGATTATTCATTTAATTCTACATTAACTGAGTCGGAGGAAGCGTCAGGATCAACAGGCTCAAAATTAAGTACGTACTCATAGATCCAGTTTCTTTCTATTTCACCGAGTAAGTATTTTTCTATAACCAAGGAAGCAATTGGGGCCGCTGAGATAGATGCAAAGCCGGCATTTTCAACAAAGGCAGTCACAACAATTTCAGGATCATCCAATGGAGCAAATGAAGTAAACCATCCATGATCTAATCCATGAGGGTTTTGGGCAGTTCCGGTTTTACCTGCAATTTCAATTTCCGGGTGATTTGCGTACCAACGGCCACTACCTTCTTCAACAACTCCACGCATTCCTTTTTTTATAACTTCCAAATATTCATCTTTGACCCAATTGATCTTATCTCTTTCAATATTCACCCGAGTTAATTGTCCATCAGAAGTTCTGAAACCTTGCACCAGATGCGGACGAACCTTATAACCGCCATTAGAAAAAGCGCTTGTCATTTGAGCAACCTGTAAAGGAGAGACCGATATCATTCCTTGGCCGACACCAAAATTTATTAAGTCCCCCAATCCCCAGTTCCTCTCACCAAATCTATTATTGAGATAAGTACTATCAGGTATAATTCCAATATTAGCGTTTGGAAGATCGATGTTATTAGGAACACCTAATCCAAAATCTTTGATCAAATTGCTCCATTCATTTAGTTTACCTCGGGTAGCAATTTTATCCATCAACGAAAAGAAATAAGTATTACTTGAGAAAGTTATGGCTTCTTCCAGATCATATTCTCCGATATCAGCTAGATCTTTATAAGCTCTTCCACGAATATATGCCCCGCTATTATAAACTTGGGTTTCCGGGGTTACGATCCCAAGATGTAAGCCGGTAATACCCATAACAGGCTTAAAAATAGAACCGGGCGGTTGTCGGCTCGAAACAGCCCTATTGTACAAAGGCGATGTGGAATCTGCATTTATAGCTTGCCAGTATTCTATGTCTAACCTTCCGGCCAATCTGCTTAGATCATAAGAAGGAGAACTTACCAAAGCTAAAATAGCACCGGTGTGGGGATTCATGGCTATGACGGCTCCCCGTTTTCCTTCCATTAGTTCTTCTGCGAAAATTTGAAGACCAGTATCTATAGTGGTGATGATATCCGTTCCCTCTACAGGCGTACGGGAAAGAGTTGAATCTTCAAAATTACCCAAGGCTTGTCCAAAAACATTTACTCGTGAATATTTTATACCGGCCTGTCCTCGTAAAGTATCTTCATAGACAAATTCAAGGCCGCTTTTACCGACCCTGTCCCCCAGTCTGAGTTTTGGAGAATCCCTGTATTCACTTTCATTTGCTTCCCTTAAATATCCAAGCAGATGTGAAGCTTCCATTTCCGTTGGGTAATGACGCTTACTCTCAATTTGATGCCCAATGCCCGGAAGTTGCCATAAATTTTCCTGAACAGCTGAAAATGTGGAAAAATCTATTTCAGTAAATAATCGTGAAGTACGGTGCCAGGAATAATTTTGTGCTTCCTGAATTCTCGCAGTTAATAATGAATCACTAACTCCAAGGATAGAAGATAGCAAAGGGATCTTTTTTTCGTCAAAAAGGGAAGGGGTAATGGTAATGGAAAAGATCGGTTCATTATCAACGATCAGTTTACCATTGCGATCGTAAATTAATCCTCTTGCCGGATCAATATACTCCTGCCGGACAGAATTTTCCTGACCAAGAGCAGCATACACCTCGTACTCAATTATCTGTAAATAAAAAACCCGGCCCAATACAATTAATGTCAGGCTCACTATAATGACTTGTAAAGCTCTTATCGAAGTTCTTGTTCGATTTGTTTGACCTGATGACATAACTAACTAATTGCCTTTGAAAATGAAGAGCATTGATCCTAACAATGCAGTATATAAACTGTTTACAGCGATAAAAATTATAGGCGAAAATCCGGCCGCGTAAGCATCAATAAAACTAGCTAATCCAAATAAAATCAAATTATGAAAAAGGGCTGAAACCAATATAACAAAGAAAATCTGCCAGAATAATAACCTTCCCTCTTTTCTTCTGTTTATGAAATTATATACCAGAAAACAGAGTAAAGTTTTGGTGAACATATTAAGTCCCCAGAAATCAAAAAGAGCATCTTGAAGAAAACCCAAACCGGCTGCAAAAAGCACTAACTTAAATCTGTCATACTTCATTGCTAACCAAAGTAAATAAATCAATAAAGGATCAGGAGTAGCACCAAAAAAGCTTAAATGCTGAAATATGAGTACTTCAACAATTACAAAACTGACTCCAACTAATATGTCTTTAAATATTTCCTTGGTCATTCAAAAAGTTGATTATACTCTTGCTGCAGATTTGAAATACTGCTATCGGGTTTGAACTTAATGATAAAACCTTGCGCTATGTCAGCAAGCATTACGAATGGTTCTAAATAAATACGCTGGATCTGTCGCCCGGGCTCCGGTTCTGTTCTTATAACCCTTCCGATAGGAATACCTTCCGGAAATTGATTGCTGCTGCCAGACGTTTCCACTATGTAGCCACTATCAACGGAAACCGTTTGAGGAACAAAGTCCATAACAAGCTCTCCATACAGTTCGCCCTGCCAGCTTACAATGCCATATGCCTGATTTTCCTGAATTCGGGCACTCACCTTGAACAGGGTATTGTAATAAGGCATTACCTGTGAATAATTCCTTCCTGTAAGAACGATTTTACCAATTAAACCATCTGATGAAACTAGTGGCATTCCTTCTTCAAGGCTGTCTGCAGTTCCGGCATCTACAGTCAGGATATTATTGTAACCACTGAGTTGTTTCCCTACAATCAGCACGGGTTCAAGCTCATATTCACTGCTATCCTGAAAACTTAAAAGACTTCGGAGTTCTTGATTTTCTTGTTCTATGGAGCGCAATCGGCTCAATTCATCTTGCAAAAGAATATTCTGCCTTTGCAGATAGGTATTGGTATTCAATGCCTGACGGTAAACCCGAATGTTGGCAAGCGGTTCTTCAAGCAAACTTAGAGATGCAACAGCAACTTTTCGTAACGAATCTATACCGCCCTGATGCCTCCCAATCATAATACCGAGGGCAAAAATTAAGATAAGGGCGGTTACAATATAGTCTTTAGCATCACTTAAATTTAACGATCTAAATCGCATTCATTTCCGGGTATTAGGAAATTACCGGACGGTAATATTCAAGGTTTTCGAGTATAGCACCTGTCCCACGTACAACCGCTGTCAATGGATCTTCTGCAATATGGACAGGCAGATCGGTAGTTTCCATGATCAGTTTATCTAGATTTTTAAGAAGGGCACCGCCACCGGTTAGCATAATACCACGATCCAAAATATCTGCTGAAAGTTCGGGTGGGGTTTGCTCGAGTGATTTTGTGATAGATTCCACAATGGTATTTACAGATTCAGCTATCGCTTCACGAGCATCTTTAGAAGTAATGTGACGAGTTCGGGGCACTCCATTAACAAGATCACGGCCTTTCGTTATCATTTCCAGCTCTTCATCAAGAGGGGCTGCTGAGCCTATTTCGCATTTGATCTTTTCAGCTGTACGTTCACCGATTAACAGATTGTGATTTCTTCTGAAGTAATTGATGATATCATCGTTGAGTTCATCTCCGCCCAACCGTACCGATTGTGCATATACAATTCCTGATAATGCGATCACGGCTATTTCAGTAGTTCCGCCACCGATATCAACGATCATGCTGCCCACGGGTTCATGAACGTCAAGCCCGATACCAATTGCAGCGGCCATTGGTTCATCAACAAGGTAAACCTCTTTGGCACCTGCATGTTCAGCGCTGTCGCGAACGGCCCTTCGTTCCACCTCGGTTATACCGCTTGGTACACAGATTACCATCTGGCGGGTGGTAGAGTACCATTTCATTTTGACTTTCTTGATCATCCCCCGGATCATTTGCTCTGCAACTTCAAAGTCGGCAATAACACCATCTCTGAGCGGGCGAACGGTCCTGATCTTACTGTGTGTTTTCTCGTGCATCAACCTTGCTTCGTGCCCGGTTGCTACCGGTACGTTCTGCTGGTTGAGCGCTACAATAGAGGGTTCATTTAAGACGATACCTTCACCTCTTGAGTAAATAAGCGTGTTAGCTGTACCTAAATCAATGGCTATATCGGTGTAAAGAAAATCTAAGAAGCCTTTTTGAGATTGTTTTTTTGTGTGCTCTGAGGTATTCACTCCGCGTGATTCTGACATTTGCGCTGGTTAGATAATTTTAACATTTGGGGTGTAGATCAAAAGAAAATACAATTTTGCTATTGTATTTGCGAATGTATAAAGGATGAATATTCGGATTTTATTAAAAGAGAGTACATTCTCCTTTTTTGGATATCTGTATTAGTGTTTAAAATGACGCTTACTTGTGAAGATCATAGACATATCATGTTTATCTGCCATGGCTATTACTTCCTCATCTCTGATACTGCCACCGGGTTGTATTACAGCTTTCGCACCGGCTTTAGCAGCTGCTTCAACACCATCTGCAAATGGGAAAAAGGCATCAGAAGCAATGGCCGATCCTTTAAGATCCAGCCCTTCTTTACCTGCCTTGGCAACGGCTATTTCTGAGGAATCTACCCGGCTTGTTTGACCGGATCCAATTCCCAGGGTTCTGCCGTCTTTTGCATATACAATTGCATTTGATTTCACGTTTCTAACCACTTTCCAGGAAAAAAGCAGATCTTTCAGTTCCTGTTCCGTTGGCTTACGTTTGCTTACAATTTTAAAATCATCCGGGTTTGCAGGGGTTAGATCAGCTTCCTGATTTAACAGCCCGCCAAATATTGATCGATATGAAGATGCTTGTACTTCACGAACTGACTTTTTGATCCGAATTAATCGGCGATTTTTTTTCTGAGTTAAAAGGGCGAGTGATGCCTCACTGAATTCGGAAGCAATGATGATCTCGGTAAAGATTTCATCAATGGCTTTTGCAGTTTCAACATCCAGTTCCTGATTTACAATTACGATGCCTCCAAATGGAGAAACACGATCTGTACTAAATGCTTTTTTATATGCTTCGGTGAGATCATCGGCTAATCCAACCCCGCAAGGTATCGTATGTTTTATGATGGCACAGGCAGGCTCATTAACGTCAAAATCAGAAATAATATTGAGTGCGGCATCTACATCAAGGTAGTTGTTGTAGCTTAACTGTTTACCGTGAAAGCAATCGATAAATTCATTTTGATCACCATAAACTGCAGCTTTTTGGTGAGGATTTTCTCCATATCTTAGCTCTTGTGAGAGCGGGAAGGAGATATTGAATTGTTTTACAGGCTCTTCCTCGATCAACTCTGTAAAATAGTTTGAGATAGCGCTGTCATAGTCTGCTGTATGTGAGAACGCATCTTTGGCTAATTTTTTTCTGGTTCCGAAAGAGATCGCCATTTTTTCCTCAAGTTCGTCAATGAAATCCGGATATTGTGAAGGAGAACTCAGGATGGATACATGAGCAAAATTTTTGGCTGCTGCACGGATCATGGTAGGCCCGCCTATATCGATAAACTCTGTTGCTTCAGCAGGTGTTACATTTGGGGCAGCAATTTTACCCTTGAAAGGGTATAGATTTACCACTACTAATTCGATGGGAATGATACCAAGCTCCTTGATCTCTTCAACGTCAGATTCATGAGACGTCCTTGCTAAGATTCCTCCATGAACCATTGGATGCAAAGTTTTAACGCGACCATCAAGACACTCCTTGAACCCGGTTATTTCCGATACATCTTTTACCGGAATACCTTCAGCTTTTATGACTTTAGCCGTTCCGCCTGTCGAGATGATCTCAACTCCTGAATCATGTAATGCTTTGGCTAATTCAGGTAATCCTGTTTTATCAGAAACAGAGAGCAGTGCGCGGTTGATCTTTAAAGGGGTTTGTGGAAGTTTTGAAAGTGGTTTTAGAGACACAATTTATTTTTTAGAGGGTTTTCAAGTGTTTTTGAATGGCTTTGGGATAAAGCTGATGTTCTTCTTTTAAAATTTTTTCAGCAAGGAGTTCGGGGGTATCATTTTTCTCTATTTTAACTTTAGACCGGGCAATTACAGGCCCTTCATCAAATTCATCCGTAACTATGTGCACAGAACAGCCGGATTCTCCTTCATTTGCCTCAATAACAGCCCGATGAACATTCATTCCGTAAAATCCTTTTCCTCCAAATTTGGGTAAAAGGGAAGGGTGGATATTTAAGATCTTATTCTCAAATTCCCTTATCACTGAATTCGGGATCTTTTTTAAGTATCCGGCAAGTATAATGAGGTCTGCGTTCCATCCTCGAAGCTGAGTCAATAATTCCTCTGCAAACTCGGCTTCACCGGAAAGTTTATATGGGGAAATAATACATGTGGGGATATTATGTGTTTCAGCTCTTTGAAGGGCACCTATATTATCTTTATCAGTGATAAGTCCGGCTATACTCGCGGTGATTTCCCCTCGATCAACTGCATCAATAATGGATTGAAAGTTAGTGCCCGAGCCGGAGGCAAAAACAACGATATTCTTCAAAAGAGCTTAGGATTTTTCAGTGTCTGATTAGAAAGAAAATATAGGAAATGTTTAGGTGGGATAAAGAATTTTATTAGGTCAATCCGAGCCGGGTGAAGAACTGACATCCCTTTTAAAAACCTGATAGTTATTAAAACTCCAGCTTAATTGGGTAATAGTGATTTTAACAACGGTAGCGATGGGTATAGCGACAAGCATTCCTAAAATACCGGCTGTTTCAGCACCTATCAAAATGATGAATAAAATTGCGACCGGGTGCATATCGGCAGAACGGGAAAAAAGCATGGGTTGAAAAACAATATTATCGAGCATCTGAACAATAAATATAGCCAGGATACAAGCAGCTACTAAAGTAAAGTTTCCGGTCTCAATAATGGAAACAATAATGGACAGAAAATATCCTAATATAGGTCCAAAGTAGGGGATCGTGTTTGCTAAGCCTACGGCAATACCTACCGACATAGAATTATCCAATCCCGCAATACTCAATGTAGCCCATGATGAAAGCGCGACGAAAACGCTTTGCAAAAGAACACTTCTAAAATAAAATCCAAGTCGATTTTCAATTTTATCTAATACCGTAAGAGTAGTTTCAAAATACTTATTAGGAACCAATTGAAGCAGATCGCGACGTATTTTACTGCCGTCCTTAAGAAAAAAGAAAGCTGCAAATGGAACTACCAATACAGCAGAAAATATGTTGGTAAAAATACCTAATGCATTACTTACGATGGACGAAAGCTGATTTACATTGAAAAGCTCGTTAAAGACAAGCGTAGTATTTTTCTCAAGAAATCCCTCAGGTAAAAATTCAAATTTTGTAATGAGCTGATTTTCAACTCTTACGGCGATCTGCCGAATGTTATCAATATTCAGCTGAGCAGTAAGTTCAGCCATTTGGTTAGCAATGATCGGGATAACGCTGGTGGAGATGAAAACAAGAACAAGGATGACAGTGGCTAAAATTATAGTGATCCCGAAAGTACGATTTAAGCCCATTGACTGCAGCTTGTTAGCTAAAGGGTCCAGGATATAGCTCAGGATCATGGCTAAAACCAGGAATACAACAAGGTTGGAATAGTTGTACAAAATCATAAAACCCACAGCTACAGCAGCAAGTCCGATAATAAAACGTACAACCCTATCCAGTGTAATAGTTCTCATTGTGCAATAATAGCTAAGAGTTCATCCATATTCTTCAAAATATTTCCTGAATCGTACCCTTTTCTCATCAGAAAATCGAATACTTTCTTGCGTCTTTTCTCTTCAGGCTCCCGAAGATATCTCTTTTTTTTCTTTTGGATAAGTGTGACCATACTTTCTCTGATGGAATCATCACCAAATGAATTTTGAATAACTTTTTCGGTTACTTGTTTTGAGATGCCTTTCTTAAAAAGCTGAGTTCTGATCTTATAAGGACCCCAATCGTTGAATTCGAACTTATCGGCAGCATATTTCGCGGCAAATTTTTCGTCATTAATATAATCCTTCTGTTCAAACTCGTCCAAAAGTTCATCAATAAAAGCTCCTGAGTATCCTTTTTTGAAGGCTTTATCTTTGAGCTCTTTTCGGGAATGATCTCGACGTGATAATATCCGGAAAAAATATTCACGAGCAGCCCATCTATTTTCAGCTTCTTCAATTTGACGAAATAAGAAAGGCGTTATTTCAACGCCTTTCTTTAGTTTTAAATTAGTAAGTGTGGATTCCGAAACGCCAATGAGAAACTGGTCGTCCGCAAAAAGTGAAAACCGGGTCGCATTTTTTTTCTGAACCTGAATGTCAGAAATAACAGCCGGAAGAAGACTTCGTGCCTCCTCCAGCTTTTCCTCTTTTGACTTTCGCTTAGTCCTCAACGTCTGCTGTTTCTTTCTTTTTCTCTTTCTTTTTTTCCTCTTCTTCCGATTCCAGTATTTCGCCCATTAGCTTGGCCCGGACTTTTTCCTCAATACTTTTGGTAAGCTTCTCATCTTCTTCGAGGAATTGCATTGCTGCATCAGAACCCTGACCGATCGGTTCACCGTCGTAGCGGAACCAACTTCCTCGCTTCTCAATGATGTCGTATTCTACAGCCAAGTCAAGGATCTCAGAAATACGTGAGATACCTTTTCCGTACATAATGTTGAATTCTACGACCTTAAAGGGAGGTGCTACTTTGTTCTTTGCGATCTTCACTTTTGTCCGGTTTCCAACAACTTCATCACCTTTCTTGATGGAACCAATTCTGCGAATATCGATCCTGACGGATGAATAAAATTTAAGTGCACGTCCACCAGTTGTAGTTTCCGGGTTACCAAACATTACCCCGATCTTTTCACGAACCTGATTAATGAAAATGCATGAGGTACGGCTCTTATTAATGATACCGGTGATCTTTCTCATGGCCTGCGACATCAACCGTGCCTGAAGCCCCATATGAGAATCGCCCATTTCGCCTTCCAGTTCTGCGCGGGGTACAAGAGCGGCTACGGAATCAATAACTACAACATCCAGTGCACCCGAGCGAATGAGTGTTTCCGTGATCTCAAGAGCTTGTTCACCGCTGTCAGGCTGTGAAACCAGCAATTCTTCTACATTGATTCCCAGTGCTTTGGCATATCTTGGATCAAAAGCATGTTCGGCATCAATAAAAGCAGCATAACCGCCATTTTTTTGTGCCTGTGCAATAACCTGAAGAGCAAGAGTGGTTTTACCACTGGCCTCCGGACCGTAAATTTCAGTGACACGTCCCCGGGGAATTCCCTGTACTCCGAGTGCATAATCAACCATAATAGAGCCTGTGGATATTACATCAATATCCTGAATAGCTTCGGCTCCCAATTTCATAATGGTTCCTTTGCCATGTTGTTTTTCAATTTGCCCCACAGCCATATCGAGGGCTTTCATTCTGTCATCTGATTTCGCCATAATTATTTGTGTTTTTGAATTTGTTTTAGGCAAATATAAGGTACTGAGGTGTCAGTCTGTGTCACCCTTTTTGCACCGCATTCAATATATGTTCAATATATGTGATAGACAAATATCTCTTGAACCTTTTTCATATTTCCCAAAAATTTTCTGTTTGTATAGTAAGAGGGATAAAAATGGAATTCCTTACAAAATTTTTTCAAAAAAATTGATAGTCCCTATGGGACTAAAGAAACATCTGTAATAGAACGATTATTCTTTGGGTCGTCTCGCTGGGCGTTGTTTTTTCGCCAAACAATGAAGCATGACGCAATATCGAATCCAGTCCCGATAGGGACGGCCGAATATAGCCCCGGAGTTTACTCCGGGGTCGAAAGATTAATAGGGTATAATCCCGTAGGGATGAGCCAACCAAATTCATCCCGTAATAAAAATTTTATATATGGATCAAATCGCCACAACCACCCTCTCCAATTCATCCATCGCTTGCTCTATTTGAGAGGATGTGATATAAGGTGCCGGCCCAAATCGTAAAATTTGTCCGCGGGCATCGGTGAATACTCCGTTTTCCATTAGCTGTGCCCGGATCTCCCGGGCTTTTGGAGAGGTGAGTGATAGAAATCCCCCATTTCTTTCCAGGGGTTCTTTATGTGTGAGGCTGATGACCGAAGGATCAAAATTCTTTTCCTCAAAGATCTTGCGGAGGAGTCCGACCTGGGCTAAATATTGTTCTCGGAGGATATTCGCTGAAAGACCGTGTTCCTGAAAAAACTCCACGACTTTAGCGGCTCTAAATTGAGAGGAGGGATCGTAGGTACCGCTGGCAAAACGTTGGTTATCATGGTCATATTCGACCGGATCATTACTGCGTGGTTTATCAAGCGTACTGAATGATGCAAACCATCCTGTAATGGCAGGCCGGTAGTCACAATCTCTTGGGAATCTCAGAAAACAATTCGCCTCTCCCCATTGCAAATATTTGTAGCCCCCGATCAAAATAAAACAGTCTTCCAATCTGGCTTCACGGATGGAGAGGGGGACTACGTTGGTGCCGTGATAGTCATCGATCATCACGGGTATTCCTTTAGCCCGGGCAGCGGCCGCGATCTCAGTGAGGTGCGTATTGATCAGCGAAGTCTCAAAATATACCCTTGATAGCATCACAGCTGAAGTCTGGTCATCCAATTCTCCGATTATACGTTCCGCGAAACTTTCGTCGGGTTGAACCGGAACCCGTACGAATTCAAGGCCTTCTTCCTCAAGCCGGTGTAACTGACGAAACAGGGAATGAAATTCACCATCCGTAGAAATGATCTTAGGCTTATTTTTGAGATCAAGGCTGCTCATCCAGCTCACAAAAAGAACATGGGTACTTTCTTCGCGGCAATAGAATCCATCCGGATCATCATAAAAATCCCGTAGGTAATTGCGAAGGATCTCGGTCTTTTCGAATGCCGTTTCCCATTTGTTGTCCACATCGCGGGCGCAAACATCAAAGTATTCGGTCTGACCTTCTCGGGCTACATCGGGCCAGGCCTGATGGGAATGTCCGGTGAAAAGGAGGCGGTTGGCTACATCAAAATGCGTGTAGTGAGGCCTTAGTTTATGGGCTAAAAAATCAATGTCTGACATCGGGAACCTATAGAGTTAGTTTAGATGAGTTAACTAAAATTATGATGTAACTGTTCGTTTTAAAATCTGGATCGAATAGCCCAAAGGTCTGGGAAGATAGGTTGATTTAATGTTTTGTGAAGATATTTTGCTCCGTCAGACCCGCCGGTTCCCTTTTTAGTTCCGATCGTTCGCTCCACCATTTTTACGTGACGGTAACGCCACTCCTGCAAGCCTTCGTCATAATCTACAAAAAGCTCGGCAATCATAGCCGCTTCGGGATCATTTTTCATGGCTTCCACCAAGATTTCCTGAATATCATCAGAAGGTTCGTGGATCAATCCTTCCTCATTTTCTCTTTTGGGGTTAACCTCATAACCCCGGGTTCGCAAGTAGGTACAGAAACTTTCCCAAAGAGTTGATTCCTGCATACGTTTTTCCAATATATCAATGTGTTTGGGCTGATCTTTATGCGCTTCTTTCATGAGCGGAAAACGCAGTCCGCAAACGATCTCCATTTCCCGAAACTGCAACGATTGAAATCCGCTGGACTGCCCCAAGAATTTTCGAAAACTGTTAAACTCCAGGGGAGTCATGGTTTCCAAAACATCAATTTGAGAAACCATTGTTTTTAAAATGGTCAGCACACGACGCATGGTCTTAACAGAAGCCCAGGTTCGTCCGGCCTCAAGATCCTTGCGCAGTTTTCCAAACTCATGTAAGATCTGTTTGAACCATAATTCATAAGTTTGATGAATGATGATAAAAAGCATTTCATCATGTTCAGGTGGATCAGACTTATACTGTTGCAGTTCAGTGAGTTCGTGAATTTTGAGATAATTGGTGTAAGTCAGGCTCATAAATAAAGAAATTTGGTTCAGTTGTATAATACCGAGTTCAGCATTGTTTTGCTAAAAGGAATGACGGAGGGCTCAGGACCGACGACGGACGACCAATGACCAAATTTCGATTAATGATTAACTGTTCACGAATAACGAATCACCGGTAACGAAACACAAAAAAAATCTTTACTATAAATGTATGAATACATTGATCGCAGATAGTGGGGCTTCTAAAACCGATTGGGTTTTATTGGGAGAAGGAGAGCCTCAATTCATTCAGACCGAAGGACTTAATCCGCACTTGGTAACTGCGGCGGAGTTTATGAATGTATTGAGTAAAGAACTAAAGCCCAATATTTTAGGGAAAGCAGTTGATAAGATCCATTTTTATGGTTCAGGGTGTGGTTCACCTCAGAAGCAAAAAGAAGTAGAATCGTATTTGAAAGAGATCTTTGAGTTTGCTACCGTTAAAGTTGGAACCGACCTGGAGGCCGCTGGGATGGCATTATTTGGGGAGAAGGAAGGGATCGTCTGTATACTTGGAACGGGCTCAAGTTCGGCAGTTTATGCAAATAGGGAAATTATAAAGCAAATGCCTTCTGTCGGTTACCCGGAAGGCGATCAGGGAAGCGGAAGCGATATAGGAAAACGAATTCTGCAGTTATATAAAGAGCAAAAGTTGCATACGGATCTCAGGAAACACCTGGAGAATAAGATCGACATGGATTCAGAAAAGCTGACGCTGATGTTTAAGAAAACAAAGGAAGCCAAACTCTTTGCTTCTCAGATCTGTAAAGTGATGGGCACGAAATCATATTACCCCCAAATTCAAAAGATATTATATGAAGGATTTGAGTCTTTTTTAAAGAAAGTGAGCATGGCTTTTCCTGATGAGGTCAAAAGCCGGGAGCTAGGGTTTGTCGGGTCGATAGCTTCAGTTTATGAGGCAGAGCTTAGGGCCTGTGCTAAGCAAATGAATCTTGAGGTGAAGTCGGTGGTTCGTAGTCCCATCGAGCATATTGCCTTGCAGTTTTTGAAGAACGAAGGACCGACGACGTAAGACCGATGACCGTTTAACGAATAACGAAACTACCAATAACGAATTATGATCGATACCCACTCCCATATTTACCTCAACCAATTTGATGAAGATCGTGAAGCCGTAAATCAACGGGCAGTTGAAGCCGGAGTAAAAGCCATCTTCATGCCGGCCATTGACTTCAATTCCATTCCTCAGATGGAGAAACTGAGTCACCCTGAAATTGAATTCTACAAAATGGCAGGTATTCATCCCTGTGATGTAAAAGAAGAACTCCCAAAAGGTTACGAAGAAAAGCTGATGGAATATTGCTCAAAAGATGATTTCTATGCAGTGGGAGAGACCGGACTCGATTATTACTGGAGTACGGATCTGGTGAAACAACAAAAAGAAAGCTTCCATATTCACTGTAAGGTGGCCAAGCAGGTTCAAAAACCCGTGATCATCCACAACCGGGAAAGTACCGGTGATATGCTTGAGATCATTGAACAGGAACAGGATGGAAGCCTGAGCGGAATCTGGCACTGCTTTAACGGAACGGTTGAAGAAGGGAAAAGAGCCATTGATCTGGGATTACATCTTGGCATCGGGGGAGTGGTGACCTTCAAAAACGCCGGGGTTGATAAAACAGTGGCACAGCTCCCCATAGATAAAATGATGCTTGAAACCGATGCTCCTTATTTATCTCCAACCCCCAAACGCGGAAAACGCAATGAACCTGCTTTTATGAAATTCACCGCTCAAAAACTCGCCGATATTTTTGACATGAGTTTGGATGAAATTGATGAGAAGACTACGGCGACGGCGAAGCGGTTGTTTGGGATTTAAAAAAGTTCAATAGAATTTTAACCTCGTTCCGGTGCTCGGCTCCGGAATGCGCCATAGAGGCTCTGCCTCAAACTATTCAATTGGCTTCTGGATTTTCTTTCGATTTCAAGAGTTGCTTGATTTGAAATTTTAGCCGTTTATTAACTCGCAGTCTCCACACGCTTAATGCTCTGGGCCGTTAGACAAAACCTTAATCTTAAAGTTAACTCATACTTTTTTAAATGAATCTATTCAATATGTCTAAATCCATGTCTCGAGTCTTATTTTTTGCAATAATTGCATGTGTAGTTATAGCATGTTCTGATAATAAAAAAACGGAAGATGCGATTGCACCAACACCCTTACCTACCACCATTTCAAATTGGACTGCAGGCATTGTGCATGACAGTACACGTACATTTGCAATAGTTCAAGAGGTTCGTACAGCGCGCCACGATGATTTTGAACGCATTGTATTTGAATTTAGCGGATCAGAAATTCCCGGCTTTCATATTGAGTATGTTGACGAACC
>NZ_DASSWP010000193.1:0-2911 GCF_035704785.1 Gracilimonas sp.
GTAATATAGAACAGCTTACTCTTTACAAGTCGATCGATCCCGCATCTCATTTATTTTCTATGTATATAAATATTGTGATTACTAAACTTCAGCCAAATGTAAGAGAAATTTTTTAAAAGCATATAAATACTATCTTATCGACTGGTATCAATAAATCATGATCTTTTTATGACTCGATTCCTACTTCCATTTTTAGCTCTTTTTTGCAGTTCGTCTTTGTATGGCTTTCAGGCCCAAACCACGGTATCCATCATTCCAGAACCGGTGTCTGTGGTTAAAGGTGAAGGACAGTTCGAGCTTTCATCTCAAACAAGTATCACATTATCAGAGGATTCCGAAGAACTGAATTTTCTGGGAGAGTATATTGCGGACATGGTGTACTCAGCTACCTGGTATGATCATGAAGTTAGTGTTAGTAACACCGAACCAAATTCCGGCATCTATCTGCAATTAACATCGAATACGGATTTTGGAAATGAGGAAGGCTATAAACTTGAGGTTGACACCTCTCTTGTGACCATTTCAGCAAGTACCACTGCAGGACTTTTTTACGGCATCCAGACTTTACGACAACTTTTTCCCGCAGCCATAGAGCATGAAAAGCCTTCGCTGGCTCCCAACGATCAGGAATGGAAAATACCCGCTGTCGAGATCACCGATTATCCACGCTTCGAATATAGAGGCATGCATCTGGACGTAGCCCGCCATTTCTTTCCGGTTGAGTTTGTGAAGAAATACATCGACTTGTTGGCCATGCATAAGATGAACCGTTTCCACTGGCATCTCACTGAAGACCAAGGCTGGCGGATCGAGATCAAAAAGTATCCCAGGCTCACCGAGATCAGTGCATGGAGAGATTCTACCCTGATCGGAAATTACGGTTCCGGAAACTACGATAATGTTCGTCATGGGGGATTTTACACCCAGGAGGAAATCAAGGAAGTGGTTGCCTATGCAGCAGAAAGACAAGTAACTGTCATCCCCGAAATAGAAATGCCAGGCCATTCAAGTGCTGTGCTTGCTGCCTACCCGGAGTTTGGCTGCTTTGATAAGGAGTATATAGTACAATCTACCTGGGGTGTTTTCGAAGATATTTTTTGTCCAAAGGAAGAAACCTTCGATTTCCTGGAAGATGTGCTCACGGAAGTAATGGAGCTATTTCCAAGTACATACATTCACATTGGAGGGGATGAAGCGCCCAAGAAACAATGGGAAGAAAGCGAAATTGCACAGGAAGTTATAGAACGGGAAGGCTTAAAGGATGAACATGAACTTCAAAGCTATTTCATCCGCAGAATAGAAACTTTCCTGAATGAAAACGGGCGACAGATTATTGGTTGGGATGAAATTCTTGAGGGCGGATTAGCACCTCAGGCCACGGTCATGAGCTGGCGAGGAGAAGACGGAGGCATTGAAGCCGCTAAAATGGGCCATGATGTCATCATGACCCCTAACGGAAGTAATTACTTTGACCATTACCAGGCTGATCCTGAAAACGAACCTATTGCCATTGGCGGTTTTACAACCCTAAAGGATGTGTATCATTATGAGCCGGTTCCCGAGGAACTCACCGAGGAAGAGGCAAAGTATATTTTAGGCTCACAGGGTAATGTTTGGACCGAATACATGCACAGCGGCGATAAAGTGGAATATATGGCTTATCCGCGGGTCAGTGCTTTGGCAGAAGTGGTTTGGAGTCCCGCAGAGAACAGGGATTGGCTTAATTTCTGGGCACGTCTGCAAACTCACTTCCAGCGACTGGACATTTTAGGAGTTAATTACGCTGATCATTATAAATCAGACAAGCCTTAAGCCGTATTTATATAAGATCGGAAACCACTTCTCTCCGGCAGTATAGCAGGAAGCTGGAGCTTCCCGGACTACGTTACTAAGCCGGAGCTTAATAACGAGAGTGAAGGGACCACTCCTTAGACCAGGGATGACGAGCAGCCTATAGTTCTCTCTGGAATTCGTCTTAAAGCTCCGGCTTTCTCATAAATCCGAGAGTTTCCGGCTTTGGATTGGTGAACAAAGCAAAAGTCACATCATCCAACCTGACACCCAGATGCTCATCGGAAACATGCATAAGCATACTCTCTTTGGGGAGATGAACCGCACGGGTTATTTGTCCCTCTGAATTGAGCACCAACCACATTTCCGTATCTCCCAGTATGTTTGATTCTATCCAAAACTCTCCCTCATGATAGATCATGTTGTTTGCCGGGGCTTTTACTTCAGGAAGGACATTTTTTAAAGCATCCCAACGCAGATCATTATAATCGGCTTCCATAGAATCCCTTTCTGCTGAAGAAATTTCTTCAGTTGGTAAATTCACTGTAATAGTTCTTACCGTATCAAGATCTGCATTTACTTCAGCTATTACATCTGTTCCCGTATCAAAAGTAAATAAGGTTCGATTTTCGGGGTTATAAGCTGTTAAGTTACCATGACTATAAGGAATTAAACTTGCTCCCCTTGGTTGTCCATCCACAAATAATCTTGCATAAGGCTGGGCTTTTAAAACCATTTCCTCACCATAAGTTTCATTTTCAGCATCATATTGAATTAGGATATTCTCCCTTTCTTGATCTTCATCTTGCATGAACTCGAATGAGATAAATTCAAAAATCATCGAATTTTTCTTGTCTATTGGGTAAGCTTTGATCAATGAGGTTGCTTCATAATTAGGAGGAATGATTTCTCTCTTGAGATCAAAATTTCCATTATAAACCAGCAACTTGTCATTTCCCTGATCATAGGTATAAATATTCCCATCTCTATCTTTTGTGAATCGATAGGCATCCAATATCTCTCCCGGCCCCCTTCCCTCTCTTATGACCTTTTCCAACTCTCCATTTTCATTTATGATGGTGATGTTTGGAATGTTTCGATCCGCGAATGCAATATCCCC
>NZ_DASSWP010000022.1:0-4819 GCF_035704785.1 Gracilimonas sp.
ATAAACCTGCCCGCCGGCCTTCACTTCCTGCTGCACAAAATTATAGACATCCTCTCTTTTCTTATTAGACCGTATTGCAGTTTTGATCGGTTTTCGTCCGGCAGGCAGATCCCTGATTATGGAAACATCCAGATCTGCATAAACAGTCATAGCCAAAGAACGGGGGATGGGAGTTGCGCTCATCACAAGCATGTGTGGGTGACTTCCTTTATTTAGCAGATCCGCCCTTTGCTGTACGCCAAACCGATGCTGTTCATCGATTACCGCCAAACCAAGGTTATGGAACCGGACTTCATCCTGAATGATGGCGTGGGTTCCAACTATAATCTGTGCATTGCCGCCTTCTATATCAGTAAGTATATCCGTTCTTAATGCTTTTTTTTGTGAGCCAACCAAAAGCCGCACATTAATATTTAGTCCTTTCAATTGTTCAGCGAGCGTACGGTAATGTTGTTCAGCTAAGATTTCAGTAGGAGCAAGAAAGGCAGCCTGAAACTCATTATCTAAAGCCATCAGCATAGCCCCAATAGCAACAATGGTTTTTCCGGCGCCTACATCACCTTGGATCAAACGATTCATTTGTCGGCCAGACCGAACATCCTGTTTTATTTCTGCAAGTGAAGTTTTTTGTCCATCAGTCAATTCAAATGGAAGCAGTTCATTGAAGTATTTTGAAGTATACTTTCCAACCTCATTAAAGATATGACCGTTTGCTCTTTCTTTTACTGTGAAGTTGATCTTCTCCATGCTCAATTCAAAAAGAAAAAGCTCTTCAAACTTAAATCGGTTAAGGGCATTCTTGTGTTCGTTGTGGCTCTCAGGAAAGTGGATCATTCGGTATGCTTCCTGTCGGCGTGGGAATTTATTTTCTTTCAGAAGTCCATCCGGCAAGAACTCGTCCACGGTAATATTATTAAGGATCTGCTCCATCCAGCTTTGTACTAATTTGCTGGTGATGCGCGCTTTACCCAAGGCCTTACTTCCCGGATATATTGGAAAGATCCTGGAAAAGGAATCCAGATCGCCTTCCGAAGAAATTTTATCCACCTCAGGATGAGCGATGGAAATAGATTTACCATATCGCTTGGCTTGGCCAAAAAAGGCTACGGTTTCCCCTTCCTTAAAAAACTTGCTAAAGTAACCGACTCCACGAAACCAGACGCCCTTAACCATTCCGCTTCCATCATTAATGTAAACTTCAAGGCGTTTTTTTTTGCCATAGCCGGCTGTTGTGATCTCTGATACTTTCCCGGCAATAGTAACTTCCTCTCCGGAGCCCGCTAAATGTTTGATCTTCTGGGTATTGCTTCGGTCCAGGTATCTTCGGGGAAAAAAATTGAGCAGGTCATCAACAGAATGGAGTCCCTCACTGTTAAGCGCTTCGAGTCTTTTAGTGCTAAGATTTGATAATTGTGATAATTTCAATTGATATAAAGTTATATATCGGTCAATCATAGAAAGGCCGATTTTTATTGTTCTTTTTTAGTTCAAGTGGCGTTTCATGGGGTGCTTGAGAAATTAAAGAAATAATTCACATAAATATTTTGCATTCGTACCTAAATGTATCCTATATTTGCAAGCTCTCGACTCGATGGCAATAACCAAATAATTGAACAGTGCCAACTATACAACAACTCATACGAAAAGGTAGAAAAAGCAAGGTAAGTAAAACAACAGCTCCTGCGCTGCAAAATTGTCCGCAGAAGCGTGGTGTTTGTACTCGCGTTTATACAACTACGCCTAAAAAGCCTAACTCGGCTTTGCGTAAAGTAGCTCGTGTACGTTTGACCAATGGAATTGAAGTTTCGGCTTACATTCCCGGTGAAGGTCACAACTTACAGGAACATAGTATTGTATTGATCCGTGGGGGTAAAGTTAAAGATTTGCCCGGTGTTCGATACCATATTATTAGAGGAACATTAGATACAGCAGGTGTTGAGGGTAGAACTCAAAGCCGAAGTCTGTACGGCACCAAGAAGCCAAAAGGGTAACACTAAGAAATTAAGATTAATCGAGCATGCGTAGAAAAACAGCAGATAAACGAGATGTGCAGCCGGATCCAATATTTGAGGATAAGCTGGTAACTCGTTTCGTAAACAACCTGATGCGAGATGGTAAAAAGAATGTAGCTCGCAAAATTGTATATCAGGCATTTGAAGTTATTGAAGAAAAAACAGGCGAAACCGGGATTGATATTTTCCGAAACGCTCTGCAGAACGCAACACCGGTTGTAGAGGTTAAGTCTCGCCGTGTTGGTGGTGCCACTTACCAGGTGCCTATTGAAGTTCGCCAGGAAAGAGGAACCGCGTTAGGAATGAGGTGGTTGATCAAAGCCGCTCGTTCCAGAAATGATAAATCGATGTCAATTCGTCTTTCAAGGGAGTTGATCGATGCATCAAATAATGAAGGTGGTGCCGTTCGCAAGAAAGATGAAACGCACCGTATGGCAGACGCTAATAAAGCTTTTGCTCACTTTAGATTCTAAAAGATTTTATTGAAAAGTATTATGTCCGAAACGAAGCAAAAAACAGATCCAAAAATTTTAGAGAAGATTCGCCGCACGCGAAACATCGGTATCATGGCACACATTGATGCCGGTAAGACTACCGTGACTGAGCGTATTCTTTTTTACACCGGTCGTAGTCACCGTATGGGTGAAGTGCACGATGGTGCGGCTACAATGGACTGGATGGAGCAGGAGCAGGAACGTGGTATTACCATTACATCTGCTGCAACTCACTGTATTTGGAAAGATCACCGAATTAATATCATTGATACTCCAGGTCACGTTGACTTTACTGTTGAAGTAGAGCGTTCGTTACGTGTATTGGATGGTGCTGTTTTTGTGCTTGACTCAGTTGGAGCTGTACAGCCTCAGTCTGAAACAGTTTGGCGACAGGCTAATAAGTATAACGTGCCATGTATGGCATTTGTAAATAAGATGGACCGAACCGGTTCTGATTTTTACAATGTAGTTAAAGAGCTTGATGAGAAATTAAATGCAAACCCAATTCCAATTCAGATCCCTATTGGTTCTGAGGAAAACTTTCAGGGTGTAGTTGACCTGATCAAGATGGAAGCTATTGTATGGGATGATGAATCTCTCGGTGCAACTTATGAAGTGGTTGACATTCCGGAAGATCTGAAAGAAAAAGCTGACGAGTATCGAATGTTGTTACTTGAAGCGGTATCAGATCAGAATGATGCTCTGATGGAGAAGTATTTGATGGAAGAAGAGATCTCGGAAGAAGAGATCGTTGAGGCTCTTCGTGAAGCGACGATCGCAAAAGACATTACTCCGGTAATGTGCGGTACGGCTTTGAAGAATAAAGGAATTCAGGTATTGCTTGATAAAGTGCTGGATTTCATGCCTAATCCATTAGACATTCCTCCTGTGAAAGGAATTGATCCTGAAACAGAAGAAGAAGTTAAGAAGGCACCTGATGTAAACGCTCCTTTCTCAGCTCTTGCATTTAAGATCATGACAGATCCCTTTGTAGGTAGGCTGACTTTTGTAAGAGTTTATTCAGGAAGATTGGAAAAAGGTTCTTACACATTTAATTCCTCAACCGGTAATAAAGAACGAGTTGGGCGGCTGCTTGAGATGCACGCCAACGAGAAAAAAGATTTAGATTTTATTCAGGCAGGAGATATTGCTGCTATTATCGGGATTAAAGAAGTGCGCACAGGTGATACACTATGTGACCCAGATCATCCGGTAATTCTTGAGCAAATTACTTTCCCTGAGCCTGTAATTAAGTTGGCTGTTGAGCCCAAAACAAAGGCAGATAGTGAAAAACTTTCAACAGGACTTCAAAAGCTTGCTGAAGAAGATCCTACTTTTGTTGTAAAAACAGACCACGAAACAGGTCAGACTACAATTGCCGGAATGGGTGAGCTTCACCTTGAGATCATCGTTGACCGACTTAAGCGTGAATTTAAAGTTGAAGCAAACGTTGGTGCTCCCCAAGTTTCTTACAGAGAGACGATCTCTAAGAAAGTTGATCACAGAGAAATTTACAAGAAGCAAACAGGTGGACGTGGTAAGTTCGCTGATATTTCCTTCGAAGTTGGTCCGATTGAAGAATTTCAGGATTACGATGGTAATGAAGACCGAATTACACGTGAAGAAGGGTTCATATTTATCAATGAAGTTGTAGGTGGTAATATTCCTCGTGAATTTATTCCATCTGTAATGAAAGGATTCAAAGAAGCACTCAACGGTGGTATCCAGGCTAATTACTCAGTAGAAAATATTGGATTCCGCTTGTACGACGGTTCATATCACGATGTTGATTCTGATCAATTAAGTTTTGAATTATGCGCAAAACTTGGTTTTAGAAACTCAGCTCGTAAGGCTAAGCCAAAAATTCTTGAACCGGTAATGAAAGTAGAAATCATCACTCCTGAAGAATATATGGGTGATGTGATCGGTGACCTCAACAGTCGTCGTGGAATCATGCAGAGCATGGACTCGAATAATGAAGGGTCTGTAGTAAAAGCTCATGTACCGTTATCTGAAATGTTCGGTTATTCTACCGACTTAAGATCTCTTACACAGGGTCGTGCGGTATACTCAATGGAATTCTACGATTATACTGAAGTGCCTGAAACACTTGCTCAGGAAATCATCGAGAAACAATCATAAAAGAAATTAACACTAAGAATAAATAATTAGATCATGGCAAAAGAGACCTTTCAACGGAATAAGCCCCACGTAAACGTAGGCACGATTGGCCACGTAGATCACGGCAAGACGACCTTGACGGCGGCAATCACAACCGTAATGGCGAAGACCTATGGTGGGGTAGCCAAGCAA
>NZ_DASSWP010000018.1:0-4762 GCF_035704785.1 Gracilimonas sp.
ATCCCGGGTATTTTCGAGAGCATTCAGTACAGCCTCTTTTGTGATCTCACGAAAAACCATCCGCTTCACCGGAACTTTCGGCTTTAGGATCTCCAGCAAATGCCAGGAAATTGCTTCTCCTTCCCGATCCTCATCCGTCGCAAGAATCAATTCATCCGCATCTTTCAATAACTTTTTGAGCCTGGTTACTACTTTCTTTTTGGAAGAAGGGATCACATATAAAGGATCAAAATCTTCGTCTACATTAATGCCTAAATTCGACCAGCTCTCTTTTTTATATTTGGCAGGAATCTCTTTGGCAGATGAAGGCAGGTCGCGAATATGACCCATAGAGGAGTCTACTACGTACCCGTCAGGCAAGTATTTTTTAATAGTTTTAGTTTTCGTAGGTGACTCTACAATTACAAGACTTTTCATTCAGTAGGGGTAATTATTTCAAACTTTCGACCAACTCTTTTAACTCTCCGGCGTGGTCTTTGGTATTTACTTTTTCGACGACTCCCAAAATAGTACCATCTGTATCAATAACAAAGGCCGAACGTGAAGGACCTGTAAAAGTCTTTCCATACATCTTTTTTTCAACTACAGAATCGGTTGCTTCCGCAAATTTATAATCCGGATCTGAAACCAGGGTAAAATCGATGTCTTGCTTTTCAGCATAGCGCTTGTGGGAGCCACAGGTATCTTTGCTTATGGCCACAAGATTATATCCTTTTTCAGTAAACCACTCAGCTTCGTCAGCCAGGTCTTTTGTTTGCCGGTCACACCCACTGGTATTGTTCTTCATGTATACAGATACAATGGTTGGTTTGTCCAACAGGTCTTTGAAATTGATCTCTTTTTCTTCTCCGTTTTGCACTGCTTTTATTGTGAAATCAAGATCCGCTTTTGAGCCTTGTTCGATCATAATGTTAGATTATTTATTCTTTCTGTTGGTGGATTGTGATAACTGAAAGTAAGAAGGGAATCGTTCGGTTTCAGCTTAATCCCTATCTGATTTATTGATGAGAGGGATTTATTTGTTTGATGAGGAGGCTTCTTGGTATAGCTTGTTTCAAACGTAAACTCCTTCGGGGTTTCAAGTACTGACTTAGTTGTCTGAGTAAAAGTTAACCCTAGATTCATAGATCTTTCAGACTCTGAATTAACTACTATCTCCACATCCTGAAAGGATGCCACATGAATAACTCCGGGTGAAGCTTGCGAAACCCGGAGACCATAGCATCAAAAGCCCAGCAACCCTGAAGGGGTTGAACTAAATGTCTGTTAAGCCCATATTGGTGTAAAATAATCGGGGGTTAATTATGAGTACCTATACACAGCTTTTATATCAAATTATTTTCAGTACCAAAGAACGCAATCCATCTTTAACAAAACCTAATCGAAAACAATTGTACAAATATCTTTGGGGTATTCTTAATAATAAAAACTGTCATTTATACCGGATTAATGGAGTTGAAGATCATCTGCACATCATCACCCATGTCCACCCAACGATGCCGGTTTCAACGTTGATCAAAGACCTGAAAACCTCAAGCAACAAATACATCCGGAAAGAAGGATTATTTCCTGAGTTTACCGGGTGGCAGGATGGATATGGTGCGTTTAGTTACAGCATTAAAGCCAAAGACCGGCTGATTGAGTATGTGAAAAACCAGGAAGAACATCATAAAACAATGACTTTCAGAGAAGAATACATTGCTTTGCTAAAAGAACATGAGATAGAATTTGATGAACGGTATTTGCTTTAACTTTCTTGTTGAACCCATTTAGGGTTGCCGCCTTTTAGCCTTCTCTATCCACGGGTTGCATGGATTACATCCACTTCACCCGCGGTTATTCATGTTAAACCCCTGCGGGGTTTGCACTCGTTCCGAACGAGATGTTCGGAACGCCTGCCGAAACTTCCGGTTCCACCCTAACTACTACAAACATCCTGTTACTCAACGAACCGTGGTACGTTGCCACAACAAAAACTTTGCCACCGCCGCTACCACCAGCGAGTGATGCACAGTCCCTTCCTTCACCATCTCCAAAAAATCATCCAGCGGCATCAGGTGAACGTTAATACGTTCGTGGCCATCCAGTTCCTGCTCCTTGATCTTTTTGCAGTTTTCTACCACATGCAGATGTGTGTAATTTGTTAAAAAAGCCGGGTTTGAACTTACATTTCCCAAATAATGCCAGGTATCTCCCGCATAGCCGGTTTCTTCAAGTAATTCACGCTTAGCCGTTTCATCGTGGGTTTCGCCGGGATCTACCATTCCGCCCGGAAGTTCCAACGTCGGCTGTTCAATGCCATATCTATATTGTTCCACCAACACGATCTCATTTTCACTGGTAAGCGGGATCACGTTCATCCAGTCAGGTGCCTCTACAATCGAAAACTCAGCTTCCTTATCTTCCGATTCGAGTTTCATATCGCGACTTACAAGTTTGAAGATATTCGTCGTATATTTGAGCTCTTCATTCGTGGTGACCCACGGCTCAATTGTAAATTTAAAATCACGGTTTTTCATAAATGTCAGAAACGCTCAAATTAGTTAAAGATCAATTTTCCTCGGAGACAGAACTTAAAAAAGCTATTATTAAAGCGTGCGATCTGATGGAAGAAATTTATGCTTCAGGAAAATACCCTAAGCTGATCGTTGAGCGTACCTGGAGTAAGCACAATCCTGTTATAGATGGAGAACTTGCTCAGCCCGCCGCATACCGATGGTATTTAAAGCGTGAAATTGAACGTTTGGTTAATAATGGGGCAACGGTTTTTGTGAAGCCTTCCAGGGAAGCCTTAGCAATGAACAATCCGGAACTCTTTGACAACTTGGATGAGAATGAGTGGGACATCACCCAAAAGAAATTATTTTTATTCCGGGCCGAACGCATCGACATTTCCCTCGATCGGCTTTACCATTATACCGGCACCAAACCGGAAGATTTCCAGCGATACATTCTTTTCACAAACTATGATATGCATATTGATGTATTCCTTGAGATGTTTCCCGACTGTGAAAAACCGGTGAACGAGGGAGCTCAGATGCCTGCCTACCATCACAAAATGGAAAACAACTCCGGCCTTACGCTGGTGAATATCGGTGTGGGTCCTTCGAATGCCAAAACCATTACCGATCATGTTGGAGTGCTTCGGCCGGATGCCATGGTGATGGTCGGACACTGCGGCGGACTCCGAAATCACCAGGATATCGGCGACTTCGTTCTGGCCAACGGTTACTACAGAGCCGACCGCGTACTGGATGATGTTTTTCCTATCGGAATCCCAATCTCACCAAATTACATTCTGAACCGGTACATGCAGGAGGTGTTGGACAAAAATGATATGGAACACCGCATCGGAACGGTGTACACCACGGCCAACCGAAACTGGGAATTCTCAAAAGCCCGAACGGTGGAGGAAATTCACATGAGCCGAAGCATTGCTGTGGATATGGAGTCATCAACCGTAGCCACCAATGGATTCCGATATCGTATCCCCCATGCTACCCTGCTTTGTGTAAGTGACAAACCCCTGCACGGAAAACCAAAGCTTTCCCAATATGCACAGTCGTTTTACCAAAACTCCAAGGAACTCCATCTCAAAATGGTGATAGAGGCCCTTCAAATGGTGAAGGAGAATTACCCGGAAGGATTGCCAAATTCCAGCATCCGTGCATTTAATGAGCCGCTGATGGGTGGGACGGAGTAGAACATCGAACATCCAGCAAGGAACTTCCAACGCTGAACGATTTTCCGATTTTGGTTTTCATTTCCTAAGTCATCCCCGCGAAGGCGGGGATCTGAATCTCCAATTCTTTTTCTTCTGGAAGCCCTGAAGGATTTCGCTAGTGTAACGGATCACTATTGGATTAACTTTTTCAGCACCTTTACATCAATCTAGCAGACCGTAAGGGCGTATTGCAATACGCCCTTACTTGACTCTTGCCAGCTTATAATTAATGCAAATAAAATATCTCCCCTCGCTCCAACCGCTCTGCGTTGAAGCGAAAGAATTAACTTCCAATAAAATAAAATCTTAGAACATCATGATTTTCTTTATTCGGAAACTATTTATTGTTTATCAATAAATAATTGTTGCTTTTCACCTATTCTTTGATTTTCTTTTTTGGCAAACGGAAATCAATTTTACTGTTATGGAATTCAAAAAAGACTGGTCGTTAGCGTATTTCCTTTACTACATCTGCCAAATTGGAATTTGGCTGACCATAATCAATGCAGTAATAATGCTGATGTTCAACTCTAGTAATTATGTTTCTGAAGATGGTACTTACTTTATACACAGCATTCCGGTTGTACTAAACATTGAGGGACTGGATAGCCTCAATGACATTGAAACAAACGATGCCAAAGTCAACATCTATAATACGCTAAAAGCCAATATTGCTTTACAGGCTAGCTTTCAGGATCATTTACCGGCCTTTTTATTCTATAATGGCTTAAAGGCTTATAGCACGATCCTTGTTCTGGTGGTATTATACTTTTTTGCCAAAGTGTTGAGAAATGTAGCCGAGGGCAATCCGTTTGATATCACCAATTCCAAATATCTCTACATTATTGGTTGGACACTTTTCCTCACATCAGCCCTTAACATATTTATCAGGTTCCTCCCATTACCACTGCTTGACAGTATTTCCCTCCCAGAAGGCTATGAGTTTTCTTCCCTTCAAGGATTTGAAGACTTTATGATGATCGGAATTTTCATCATCGTACTCGGCTATGTATTTAAAGAAGGGAATCGCATTTACGA
>NZ_DASSWP010000071.1:0-20175 GCF_035704785.1 Gracilimonas sp.
CCCTGCTGAAATATGGAATTTTGCTCACCGGGAGTTCCTCCACTCACACGGGTACTGGAACTCCAGTTTGACTGATCATTGCTAGGTCCGGACGGATCGATGCGTTCAAGAGCTATACCATCAGTATTATACAGATTAGGGTTCTGCCAGCTTTCATTATAAAAGACCGAATCGATAGTTGCCCCGGTACTGTCAGCTAGGTAGATGGCGTCATCCGTATTGGCCAAGCTGAGGCTTGTTCGGTCGACACGTACTTTAAACTGATCATCCTCACTTTGCAATTCAAAGTATTCAGCAAGCTGACTTTCTCCGAAGCTCGCGGCTTGATCATCTGCATATACTATCACATATCCTCCGGCAGGGATCCATTTATATTGTGAGGATACCGGATACAGAGAACGTACTAAATTGTTTTCATCCGGTTCATCATGCAATGAAAATCCTTCCAGAGAAACCGCATGATCTGCACGGTTATACAACTCTATATATTCCGTTTGATCCGGAAGATTATCATCAGAATTAGCCAATGGGTTATAAAGAATTTCGTTGATGACCACCGTACCCGGCATCAGTGACTGAGAAACTTCTACTGATAGCTCACTATTGGCATTTCCCCTGAAATCGGTGATGTTGGTGAATACAAGTCTCAACGGTTGGTTTTTGCGCGATTTTGCCTTAGCCGAAGCCTCCACAGGATTTTCGAGGATCACGATATTTGCATCCGTTTCATTGTATCGAATGATTGGGGCCGGTTGGTTATTTATTGAGGCAGCGGCATTATTGATATTCACAAATTCAGTGAATGCTACAAAAATGGTTCCGTCGGACTGTAATTTTGAAAAGAGGATCTCCGGCGGAGTAACGTCGGGTTCATAAATTGAATTTTCGTTTCCGGCAGTATTTCTGTAATTAGAAGTGCTACTGCTCCAATTGGAGGCATCATTGGAAGCAGATTGAGGGTCTTTACGTTCCAGGGAAACTCCCCGTTCATTGCCACCCCAGATATTACTATAGAACAAGCTGTCGATCAAAGTTCCGTCCTGATTCCGAATTACTATTGCATCTTCATCATCATTCAATGCGGGAAACCCGGAGAGAAAGACTGCATCTTCAATTTCATTGGCAAAGCTTTCAAGACCGGTCAGTACAACAAATTCCCCACCTCGAATTTGAGTGCCATTTGGTATTGTGCTTGAGCCGGTAGCATCTTGAAAGATCCAGTTACTGAGGTCAAAATTTTGATCGGTTCGGTTATAGAGTTCTACGAATTCTTCTGAACCGGCCCTTGCCCGGCGATATAATATTTCATTCACTATCACATCGCCATATGTAGAAGGAGAAAACTCTGTGTACACCAATTCGGTAAAAGCAGAAGTTAAGAGATTCCCAAAAATGTCCTGCTGGTTTTCAATGGTAAGGGTATAGGTCTCGCCATCTGTGAGGGGAGACCCCAGAGCGAGAGTCAACGCATTACCGGAAAAGTGGGCGATCTGTGAAATAAATACTGAAGGAGAAAGGCTGTAGTTGGACGTGTTTTTAGCCAGTAAGGAATCAACCCGCTCGTTAAATATAATTCGAATGGAATCGGGTGCTGGAATAAAGGAGCTGATGATCTCCGGAGGATCATTGTCTGCTGCAACCTGATTGGCCGTGCCCGGAGTAGCCAGATCAGGGGAGGGAGAATTCCCCCAGTTTTCTTTATAAATAGACGGTGCATTATTTGATCGTCGTTCTAAAGAGATCTCAGTCCCACCCCAATCTGAATTATAAGTCAGTGAATCAATGAGTGTACCACTTTGATCGCGAATCACAATGTTATCGGGAGTGGTACTGTTGAGATTTGCAAAACTACTACCCATGTCGATTAGGGCAATCTCCGGGAAAGACAATAAAATAGTACTGTCAGGAGCCAAAACGATGTAAGAGCCCGGAGCTAAAGCTATTTCTTCATTTGAAATAGTACGCCGGTTTCCTGAATTGTCATTATAGGTCCATCCCTGTAGGTTAAAGGCGCTTGTTGATGTGTTGTAGAGCTCGATAAAATCAGTAAACCCTGTTGCGGGATCGTACATGAACTCAGTGACTATCACATCTGCGGAACGGGCACTGCCATATTCAATAATGAAAAATGATTCAATTATCTGATCTGAAACATTGCCAAAAATATCGGTTTGGTTTGCAATAGCAAGCTCATAAGTGGTCCCTTCCGGTTCACTGGGTAAGTCGGTGTTGTATTGAAGAATTATAATTTCCGGGGAGAGAAATGTAGCAGACTGAAGTGAAGGAACAGATACATCTAGATTGTTGGAAGTAAGTTCGAAGTTTGCAGTGTTTTCAGCGGGAATTTGTTGCAACCGTTCAGAAAATGTAAGCTGGATCTGATCGCTTGCTGAGCGTTCGATCTCTAATAGCTCCGGTGGCATATTATCAGGTTCAATCAGATTGGTAAAACCCGGAGTACCAAAGTTCGGAGCGGGGCTGTCCCCCCAGTTTTCCCGAAAAATTGAGGATACATTCTCATCCCGCCGTTCTATAGCCACATCTTCACCACCCCAATCCGTGGTGTATGTAAGGGAGTCAATCAAATTACCGTTTTGATTATATACCCGAATCTGATCTTCTCCATTATTGAGAGCAGGTAAAGAAACCTGTATATAATTTCCGTTTCCAAAAATAGAACTAATAGATGCTGTATCAGAAGTTATTACGGCAAAGCTATCCGGTAAAACGGCAAGATCAGTAGTTGAAATAGAGGTCAAAGAAGTATTATCACCTATTTGCCAGTCTCTGATATTCAAATAGCGGTTTGAGGTGTTTTTTAATTCCACATATTCTTCTGTTGTACCTGTAGGCGGATCTTTAAGAAATTCATTTATGACTATGTCGCCCGGTTGGTAGTTGTCAAAAATTACAAAAGAAAAAGTAGTATCAGCTAGTGTGGTTTCACCTGTGGCATCATTTATGTCAGTTATAGAAAGCTCATTTTCTCCACTGTTAATGTTATTAGCGAAGGATATACGGACAACATCTGAAGACTGTTGTGTAATTGATTGCGGATTTATATTCTCCGGAAATAGCGTGAAATCGCTTAGTTGAGCAGTTCCAAAATCGATATCACGGGAAAAAGAAACGTCGATATCTGTAGCATTAACAGGAGAAACTGAAGATACTTCAACGGGAGGAATGTCAATTTTAAAGTCGAAGGCAAAAAGATCAGAACGTGTAGATGTATAAGTAGTTTTGAATCCAAAGTAAGAAGCTGAAGCGTAGGTGTTGTCAATGGCTGTGCCTTCTTCGCTTAAGATCCCGGCATATCCGGTAGCTGCTTCCAGTGTCCAGTTTCCTGCGGCGTCTCTTGTTACTTTAACTCTGAAATCTCCTCCGGCACTGATATTAATTGTTCCTGCGATTACTTCGGTTTCAGTACCGTTATCCAATCTCAAAAGGCGAAAAACATCCTCAGATCCATTTTCGCCGGCCAGTATTTTATATCCGTTTATAGAACTCGATGAGAAGTCAGAAACATCACTCATGAGATAAATTTCAGTTTTATTTCCATCGGAAGGAGCGAAATCCATTCTGACAAAAAACTCCCAATATCCCTCAACATTTGTTGATGGGATACTTAAGTAAGATGTGCCGGCATCAGGAGCATCCTGCTGAAGCAAAATATTTCCGCTTTCATCAATGAAAGTGAAGTTTGCTACATCCCCCGACCAATCTGAAATATCCTGATCCGAAAAACCATCTTCAAAGTTAACTGTCTGTGCAACAGCTAAGGCAGGTATAGTAAACAGTAAAAGTATAAGCAGTTTTTTCATGCTAAAATCTTAGCTTGACGTAGTAACTAAAGAACTGCCTTTATCTTTAATTACAATATCATCTTAAAGTAAAAAAATTAGGGTAAAAGGGTGTTCCACCTTTTACCCCTGGAAGGACATTGAGAATAAGATTTATTCTCAAGGCAATGATCAATTTTTTTCTCTTTTAATAGCTGTATAGTTAGAGCGATGAGATGCGCACTCCTTACAGATTTTTTGTACTTTTTCTTAAACAACGTTATTCCAACCTAAGTCTTTAATTAACAGTATTTGCCATGAGAACACTTCCTTTTAGTATCGAGAATTTGAACGGAGGATTCATGAAAGTTGAAGGAATTCTGCGCGTGGAAGGAGAATATTTGGTCTTTGAATTTCAAAAAAAAGACGCTGTAGTTGAGGCTTATCAATCAGAGTTGAGGACGGAAAAGATCCCTCTGTCCGAACTTGATATGCTTGAATTCAAAAAAGGCTGGTTTAGCGGGAAGCTGATCCTTCATGGAAAGAATGCAAGATCATTTGGGGAATTGCCCGGAAAAGACCTTACTGAAAGAATACTAAAAGTGAAGAATAAACATAAAAATGTGGCCTCCTCAATATCCTCAAATCTGAACCTGAAATTATCTGAACAAAAATTAAATGAACTGGAAGATTAAGCGATGAGTATTCCTTACAAGTATTCTATGTATGAGGGTACTGATTTAAATAAGTTCAAAGAAGTGAAGGGCATTCTAAGCTTTGCCGATAATGAACTCCTTTTCGAATATAAGGTGTACGATGCCAGTGGTAACGGAATCAGTAACCTGTCGAAATTTGCCATTCAACTGGATAACCTCAAAAGCATTCAGTACAAGAAGGGGTTTTTATTTACCGGTGGGAAACTAATAATAAAGGCCAATCAATGGGCATTTTTTGAGCCGTTGCCCGGAAGCGATCAGGGGGTGATCAAGCTGAATATCACAAGAAGAGATAAAAGTGAGGCTATTCGGATGTCCACAAAATTGAATCTGTAATGTCGCAAAAAAGGTTGGATGACATGGAGGAATAATTTTTGAATTTGCCCCTAATGTAGAGACGCAAAATCTTGCGTCTCTACATTAGGGGAATTAATTATTCTATTTCAAAAATTCTTTCTTCACCAGCAATTCCGCATTTAAAATAGCCCCGCCGGCCGCCCCGCGAATGGTATTATGCGCCATGGCCACAAAGCTGACATCAAACACTTCAGCTTTTCTTAATCGGCCTAAATGCAGCTGCATTCCGTTTTCGGCATCGGCATGTAAACGCGGCTGCGGATATTGTTCTTCCTCATGCAGCTTGTAAAGTTCTTTTGGAGAGAAGGGAAGATCAAGATCACCGATTGGATTTTTCCAGTTCATATACGCTGCTTTCAGTTCATCGAAGTTAGAAGGTGGGTTTTCCAGCTTAGCTGTTACCGAGATCATATGTCCGTTGATGGTAGGCACTCTGGTTGCCGTAGCTTGAACCGGGAAATGCGGTTTTGCCAAAGTAGTTCCTTCCAGTTTGCTTAAAAGTTTTCGGGTCTCAGGACCAACTTTAGGTTCTTCTCCTGAAATAAATGGGATCACATTCCCCAAAATATCCAAACTTGCCACGCCGGGATAGCCTGCTCCCGAAACTGCCTGCATGGTGGTAAGGATCAGTGCTTCGATGCCAAAAACATCATACAATGGTTTCAGGGAAATGGCGAGCGGGACAGCTACGCAGTTTGGATTTGTTACGATCCATCCGCTGCCATCTTTGGTAAAAGTTTGCTTTTTAATAAGCTCGGTATGATCGGGGTTGATCTCCGGTATGAGCAGCGGAACCGTAGGATCCTGCCGGTAATTTTTGGCATTGGAAATGACCGGTATTCCGGCAGAGGCAAAAGCTTTTTCGATCTCGCCGGCTACGGAAGCGTCTAATCCGGAAAACACAAAATCGACATTACTGAATTCAGAAGGCTCACAATTCCTTACCGTCATCTCTTTGACGTGCTCCGGTAAAACCACGTCTTCGATCCAGTTGGCGGCATCTTTGTATTTCTTACCGGCGGAGCGTTCTGAGGCTCCCAAAGCCTCAATTTCAAACCAGGGATGTCCCTGAAGTAAGCGAATAAATTTTTGTCCAACTGCACCGGTAGCGCCTAAAATTCCAACTTTCATGATGGTTAAGTGAGTTTTTATAGATCAAAATTTTGTGAGCATTGAAAATAACCATTTAATACACTTAATGTGAGATTTTTAGCTTTAGAATCAAAAGCGTCCTAAACGTTTTAAATACATCAATTCAAGATACAAGAGGTCCTTCCTCATTCATTCCGCTACGCTGCATTTACTCGTCAGGATGACATCTGACACGGGAGGTCACCATAAGGCGCCAAAGGCGCCGCTGAACCCTAACCCAACCCCTTGTCATCTTGAACGAAATGCAGCGTAGCGGAATGTAGTGAAAGATCTCCCTAATTAGGCTTAGAGTAGGTTTAAAAACACATACTTAATAATGTATACAACGTATAGAAAGATATATTCATCAAGTTTGAGAAACGTTTAGGACGCTATTGCTTTAGAATACTCACTTTTTTTGAGGGGACGTATACCGGCTCACTGAGCCGATTTGTTAGATACCTGCATTACGGTCAGTAAGGGTGTATCGTATAAGCCCGGGGTTTTTAGCTATCCCAAACGTCGGCATAAAATCAACATAGTGGTTTCAAAGATATTTGTACATTATGAGTGAACTATTCAAAATGTAAGGTGGATGAGCAAAAACACGATTTATATTTTCACTCTATGGTTATGTGTGATTTTTATTTCAGGATGTAAGATATGGTCTCACCAAACACCAGCATTACCGCCAATTGATAAACCCACCTATTTAGAATTAAAGGCGGAAAATGAAGATCAATTCCAGATCATCTTAATTAATGATCTTCCTGTAGAACGCTATGTGATATTAGACTCTACAATTGATTCGCTGCAAACTGCATTAGACCCTTTAAATCCTTTTATAGTCAGCCCAAACGACAGTATATCTTTCCCCATATTTGCAGCTGTTGATAGTGCAGATTACGAGGAGGTCGTTCAGTCCATTAATGGTACCGGCTATATAGGTAATCCAATTACTGCCAGGCCTGATACTCAATACCGGTATGAGTTACCAGTTTCAAAAGATCGGTCTTTTAGGATCTTACAGGGGCAAGAGGGTTCATTTTCACATGACCGACTTTATAATAAATACGCAGTAGATTTTGCGATGTCAGTTGGGGATACGGTATATGCGGCCCGAAATGGAATAGTAGGTTATTTATATGAAGGGAGTTCTTATGGCGGGAACAGTGAAGTTTACATGTCATATTCAAATTCAATTATGATCTTACATGAAGATGGTACTGTGGCTCAATATTCCCATCTTAAAAAGGATGGCGTTTTGGTTGAGATCGGTGATCAAATATCGGTTGGCCAGCCAATTGCTTTATCTGGAAACACGGGGTATGTAAGTGGGGACCATCTTCATTTCAATGTCTTTCAGCCCACCAAAACCCAGCCTGTTTCTATTTTCATTTCTTTCAAAGGTTATGAGAACCAACAGTTTGAGAAAGGTGATAAAGTTTCTCATTAACTTTATAACAGTTAGGGGCCTCATGGGAGCAACCTCGAAGCGTCCGGGAGGACCTGCGAGCGTTGCGGGTGTTGACCTCATTACTAGAGCCCGAACGCTGCGAGGACCGCAGGACGCTCGCAGGTTCTACATCTTACATCTCTCTTCTTCGTTCCCAACCGTACACTCGTTCGGAATGGCTGCCCAGAACTCCGGTCCGAGTAATTATTTCTGCCACGAAAACTCTAAAACACAAAAAAGGGAAGATTAGAAGCGTGCATTATCTTCATTAGGATGGGTTCTCGTTTTCGATGTTGGATGTTCCTTGTTCTATGTTCAGATTTCCATCCCACCGATCTGTACTCTATCTTTGCGCCATGAAATTTCTATATGAAAAAATCGAAGCAAACTTACCCAAGTTCTACGCCTGGCTGGTACTCGGATTATTATTCCTGATATACATCTCCAGTTTTGTAGATCGGCAGATCGTGGCGGTGTTGGGAACGGCTATTCGGGATGATCTTGGCTTTACAAACACACAGATCGGTGTTCTGTACGGGCCGGCTTTTTCCCTGATCTACGCTGTCTGCGGAATTTTCATGGGATGGTTTGCCGATCAGTTTTCCCGAAAGCGGATCATTCTCACCGGACTGGTGATCTGGAGCCTTATGACCGTTGCCAGCGGATTTGCCAGCTCCTTCGTTTTTTTGGTCACAGCTAGATTTTTTGTTGGGGTGAGTCAGTCGGCATTAAGTCCGGCAGTGTATTCCTTATTGGCCGATTACTTTCCACCTGAAAGAAGAGCGCGTGTATTCTCGGTGTATGCCTCGGGGATCTTTGTTGGGGTAGGGCTCTCATTCTTGATCGGCGGCTCGTTAGCGCAAGCCTATGATTGGCGGGTAGCCATGAAGATCGTAGGTTGGCCCGGATTGGTTATTGCAGTCATCGGCTTCTTGTTAATCCGTGAACCGAAGAGAAAATCCCGGGAAAGCGATCGTTCGGCATCAAAGTTTTTTGAAGTACTGAGTTATATCCTCAGAAAAAAAAGTGTGCGTTATTATCTTGCCGGGTTCTCACTGCTTTCCCTCAGTGGCTATACCATTTTGGCTTTTGTCGGAACCGTATTGAACGACACGTTTCAAGCTCCATCCATGATCTCTCAATATGGCTGGTTCATGTTTGCAACAGGAATTGCGGTGAATGCCTCCGGATGGCTGGCCGACAAGCTTGCCATCAAATACGGCCCGGAAAAACGCTTTGTAATAGGAATTATAGCCGCCCTCGGCGGACTCCCATTCTACTATTTCGGCTTGATGGCGGAATCGGTTATGACGGCTTTCATATTGATTGGTATCGGGAATGTGATCGCCTCCTCTTACAACGGTGTAGCCGCGGCCCTTATCCAGTATTTTGTGAGATCGGACATGCGGGGAATGGCCGGTGCAGTTTATTTATTTGTGATCAGTATTGTGGGATTTGGGATCGGTCCGCCCGTAACCGGCTGGCTCATCGATCATGTTTTTACGGATCTGTACGGACCTTCAAAAGCCTTGCTTCTTGTATTTACGGTATGTGGGGTATTGGCGACGGTAAGTTTTGTGAAAGCGATGCAGTTTTATGAAAAAGATGCTGTGGATTGATTCCAAGGCAATAGGGACGAATTGTAGGGCCCCTACTGGCGTGACTGCTCAGACGAACAACCTACACGCCGTAAACTCAATCATTATAAATCTGCAATGGTAACTGTGTTGCTATCCGGTCGAAGTCTTTATCGTTATGCAGCAATTCCACCTGATGTTCGATACACCAACTTCCGATAAGCATATCTACCGTTTTTCGAATGGTGATACCTTTCGAACGGAGAAACCGAAAATTAGAAGCCGCTTTTATTGCCAGAGTCTTTCCTCCAAGATGAACACAATCTATGGGGTCAAGAGCTTCTTTGGTTAATTTGAACTCTTTATCACTGTCAAAACCTTGTAAAATTTCAGTGAGAATAATATCTCCTAAAAGAACAGTTTGCTGGGAGAGGATACGGTCGAGGCTGTCAGTTTGCTTATTTTTAACACCGTTGAAGTAATCGATCCATACGCTCGAATCTACTAAGATCACTTCTTGTCAGTCCTCATTACTTCTAAATCACCTTTCCAGTGCAATTTTCCCCGCAAGTCTTTGATCTTCTCTTGTTTTTTGCGCTGGACTAACAACTTCAATCCTTCTTCTACCGCATCTTTTTTCGTTTTTAACCGACTTACCTTCAAGGCTTCATCCATCAAGTCATCATCGATCACTACATTTGTTCTCATAACGGCATCGTTTGGCTAATGTGTATTATATAATAATTTATACACATTATGGATGAATTCCTAATTCTTAACCTTGTTCCAAACCTTCCGGTCCAGTTTTATTAAAAGCCACCACAACTCAATTCTTGATCCTATTCGCCCGAAACATCCCATCTGCGGCTTGTAGGATCTTCATTCGTAACTGCTCATTATAATCGGGGCGCTCATCCAGGAAAGTACGGACGGTTTGGACGGCTGTATCAGAGGAGTAATTTCCTAAGGTCACATCCAGCCAGCGTTTTGGGAAAAAGATATCGCCGGTGACCTGAATTTCCTGCAGTAACTCTAAACTTGGCAGAATGTATTTCTCAGAATCATCAACCCGAAGCGGATGGTGTAAATAACCCAGGGCACTGAGAACCCATGATTCTGTCTGTCGGTTTTCCTCTTCTTTCAGCGATTCAAAAAATTCATCCCGAACCTGTTGATCGCTGTAAAGTGCGGGCCTTATAAATTCAAACCGGCGCTTTCGGTCGCTGTTTTCAATGTTTTCCAATTGGGTTGAGATGATGTCTTCGGATTTTTCAGGCATCCTGATCGCGAGATCTCCGGCCATGCTGATATAGTCGGTTTCGGATAGGTTCAACCCCTCGATCTCCATTTCACCCCGCCAGATATCATATATTTTTTGAACCTCGGATTTGCTAATGGCGATGTTTCTGTAGGCATTGAAGAAGGTCTTTTTCTTACTCGGTTCATCCTGAGCGATCATTTGCTCCCATAAAATTTCTTCGATATTAGGAGCGATATTATTCCGTTCGGTTTCATTCAGCAGATCCCAATAAATGGTTTGAATATGCCCCAATATCTGTCCGATCAATAGCTGATTTTCTTCGGTTTGAACGAGCTCGAGGAGCTTATATAAATACTCCCTAGGCATCACCTCATTTTGTTCGAGCATATTTTCGTAAAGGTTGATGAGTTGCGAGCCCTTGCGAACATTTTTCATGTGTTCCCAGTACTCAAGTGTCTCCAGGTCAGCAGGAAAAAGACCGTATCCCCGGCCGTTAGCATTGAAAACCTTGGTTTCAGCTCTCAGCTCATTCAGCGTTGCAAATTTTGATTGTTCATTACTCAGGATGTCAAAGAATTTGAAAGAACTGTCCTGCGGACTGACGGTCCAGATACCAACCTGTTGTGGCCAGACCCGCTCCATTCCGGCAGGATCGGTCTGTATCAGCATATCATAAAGCAGTGGATCCCGACCGGGCAGTTCATCTTCCTTGAATTCATAACTGAAATGAGGCCTGCCGGGTGTATTCACCCAAACTTCACTCCATGATTTCAGATCCTGATCGGAAAGTTCATCCAGAATTTCGATGAGATCAGGCCAGGTGGCATTCTCAAAAGAATAGGTGCTTAGGTATTTTCTCATTCCTTCACGGAAAATATCTTCTCCCACCAGCAGCTCAAGCTGTCGCATCATGATCGGAGCTTTGTTGTAGATGATGGCTCCATACATTTGTCCGGCTTGGTTTAGGTTTCCCAAATACTGACGAATGGGATTGGCGCCTTCAGTTCGGTCCACGGAATACGCACTGGGGTGATGGCGAAGTACAAAATTCAGGTTATGGTCGATCTCGGGGAAATTGGGATTCATGATCTTGGCAGCCATGAAATTTGCGAACACTTCCTTGGTCCAAACGTCATTGAACCACTCCATGGTAACCAGGTCGCCGAACCACATGTGTGCGGTTTCGTGGGCGATCAAGCTGGCACGACTCAACAACTGTGAATCCGACGGATCTTCATCCAAGAATAAAGAAGAAGCTCGATATTGAATGGCTCCCACATGCTCCATTCCTCCGTATTGGAATGTCGGGATGAGGGCAAAATCAAATTTCTGGAATGGATAGTCGATGCCGGTGTATTCCTCCAACCAGTCGAGTGAGGCTTTATGCAGACGGAAGATGTCATCTATGTTTCGATTTGCTTTTTCCTGATCTGATTCCCGGTGCAGCATGGTCATTTCTGTACCATCTATGGTTTGGGTGACTTTCTCAAAATCTCCAGCCACAAAAGAAAACAAATAAGAGCTGATCAGATCAGAAGGAGCAAAATTCAGGGTCTTGGTGGAATCGGATTCATGCTGATAATTCAGCGGAGCATTCGATATAGCCTCCCAGTTTAGCGGAATTTCTAACGTAAGATCATACACGGCTTTCAGGTCCGGCTGATCAAAAAGCGGAAAGGCTGTTCGGGCACGGTCAGGGACAAAAAGGGTGTACAGATATTCGGGATTTCGATTCAAGGAAGACTCGCCCGCAGTAAAATCAATATCGACGGAATTTTGACCTTTTGTTAAATACTCAGCCGACAAAATAATGTGCTCCTTTTCGAAGGTGATATCCACTGTTTCACCGTTTATGGAGATCGAATTTAGAAGCTCTTTAGATTCCCGGAAATCAAGCTGTATATCATGATTGCTATCCTTCAGTTCAAATAAAATAGTAGCGGATGCATTTATGGAGTCGGACTGTTCCTCAGGAATATCGAAATACAATTCATAGGTGATATCGGAGATATTTGCTTTTCGGAACTGAGCCAATTCAAGGGAAACACCGGGCTCAATGTTTGGGGAAGAGGAACACCCAAGCATTCCAATGAAAAGGGAAAATAAAAGAATGGATTTGAGAGAATACTTCATAAGCCTGATTAGTTGATCTGATACAGTCTAAACTATCAACTATCGGGGAGAATTCAATTATGTGTTTGTAAAAAAAAAGTGGGACCGGGAGGTCCCGAATTTTGACTTGTCAAAATACGCGGAGGGTGTGAGCTAAGGCTAAAATTGTCTTCTGTACGCCCCCTTCGTCCTCGTTGCTAAGCTTCGGCTTAACGCTCTTTTTTCTAAGGTCGGATTAAAGGTTTTCGGCTGTCGGATACATAATTAGTTGTACCTCGTTCACAAAAGGGATGTTGGGAAGAAGTGTGAAGTACGTTCAGTCTTTCTCAGAGAATGCTGCATCAAATGCGGATTCAGAAGGAGGGAAGTCGATGTTTTTGACGTATTCACAGGATTCTTTAGCGCCATATTCTCTGTCCATGCCGCTGTCTTCCCATTCAACGGAAAGCGGGCCTGAATACCGGATCTCATTAAGTGCCCTGATGATCCGGTCGAAATCGATGTTACCTCTTCCTACGGAAACGAAATCCCAGTTTCGGTCGGGGTGGCCAAAGTCCAGATGTCCGCCAAAAGTACCGGCCTTGGTTGGTTTATCCGACCACCACACATCTTTCATATGAACATGGTAAATACGATCAGCAAACTGTCTGATGAACTGAATGTAATCGACGCCCTGGTAGCCAAGGTGACTCGGGTCGTAATTGAATCCAAAAGCTTTGCGTCTGTCAAGTGCATCGATAGCACGTTCCGCTGTAGAAATATCAAATGCTATTTCGGTGGGATGAACTTCCAGTCCAAACCTTATACCTTCGTCATCAAAAACATCCAGGATGGGATTCCAGCGATCGGCAAAATCCTGAAATCCTTTTTCGATCATGTCCGGTGTATTGGGAGGGAAAGAGTATAATTTTGACCATATGGAACTCCCGGTAAAACCATTGACTGCATCAACGTCCAGCTTTTTTGCTGCCCGTGCTGTGTTTTTTATTTCCTCTGCAGCTCGCTGACGTACTCCTTCAGGATCACCGTCCTTCCAGACATGAGCAGGTAAAATTTCTTTGTGGCGTTCGTCAATAAGATCACAAACTGCTTGCCCAACTAAATGATTACTGACAGCCCAGACTTTTAGATCATATTTGGCTAAGAGTTCTTTACGTTGCTCACAATATCCATCTTCCTCAAGTGCTTTGGTAACGTTGAAGTGATCACCCCAGCAGGCAAGCTCCAGTCCATCATAGCCCCATTGGGAGGCTTTTTGAGCAAGGGTTTCAAGGCTGAGATCAGCCCACTGACCGGTAAATAATGTAACGGGTCTGGACATAGAAAATAGGTTTAATGAAAATTATACGGTGATATCATCTGCTGTAGCCCCTTCATCCAAAACTTTATCATTGAAGAAGATGATGAAGAATGCCAAGACGGCCGCAGCAAAAATGGCGGGGATCCACCAGAAATCATACCACTGGTTCAGGGTCAAAGATTCTGCAGTGCCAAGGAAGCTGTTGTAAACTTCTCCTGCCACCTGCGCACCGATGAGCATACCAACACCATATGTGATGAGGATAATAAGTCCCTGTGCCTGGCCACGAATTTCGGGAGTGGATTTCTTATCCACATAAATTTGGCCTGTTACGAAGAAGAAATCATAGCATATACCGTGCAGCGCAATACCGGCAAGGATCATCCAGGTGATGGGCTCGGCTGCTCCCATAGCGAATAGTGCATAGCGAAGTACCCAGGCAAGCATGCCGGCGGCAAGCATCCATTTCACACCCAAACGGATGAACATGACCGGTATCAGAACCATGAAGAGTACCTCAGACATCTGACCGATGGTGAGGGTGGCAGCGATATTTTCAAAGCCGGCATTCCCGATAAAAATTTGTGTGAAATTATAGTAGGCTGCCAAAGGAATACATAATAAAAACGAGCTGAAAAGAAACACATAAAAAGATCTGCTCCCCAGTTTTTTAAAGGCATCGATCCCGACAATGCTGCGAACAGAAACTTTTTCTCCCGCTGCGGGTGGAGGGGTATGAGGCAGTGAAAAGCTATAAATTCCCAAGAGAAGACTGGCTGCCGCCGTCATATATAAAGGCAGGGCCGTTTGCTCCGGCTTTACGTTTTCGGCCACAAACATACCGAGTACAAAGCTGATGGCGAGTCCGGCCACGATCCAGCCGATGGTACCAAACACACGAATGATGGGGAAATCTTTTTCCTGATCATCAATATGATGGAAAGAAAGAGTGTTAGCCAGACTCATGGTGGGCATGTAGCAAAGATTATAGGCAAGCAGTAACAAGATAAATAAGATCGGCTGCTCTACTGCCATCGGTGTCAGGAACATGAAGATTGCTCCAAGAATGTGGAGTATGCCCAATACTTTTTCAGTGGCAAAGTATCGGTCAGCGATCAAGCCAACGAAGAAAGGAGCTACAATAGCAGCTATCGGATTTACCGTAAATGGCCAGTGTGTGAGGTTTTCCATGCCGTTGGACGTCATGAAAACTGCAACCGTGGAATACCATGCCCCCCAGATGAAAAACTCTAAGAACATCATAAGGCTTAGTTTGGCTCGTAATTTCTTATTCATTAATTACCCCTGGAATTTTTTACAGTTTAATGTTGGTCTGAAAATAGCACATCCGACTACTTATGAAATATTTTTATATGTTCTTTTAAAAATTTGTATAAAATATAAAAAATACCGAAGAGCAAATTGCATCACTCAATTCTTTTATTACATTGGTGAAAATTTGGAAAAAGATAAAATGATATAGTTATCGCTGTTAAAGATCACATGGATAGAAAAAATTTTTTAAAATTGGGAGGAGTTGTCGCTTTATCGCTGCCTGTATCCCGGTTTTTAACAGCCCTCCATTCAGAATCCAGGATCGCTTCCGAACTCTTTTTTAAAATATCTCTTGCCCAATGGAGCCTTCACCGAACGATAAGAAGTGGAGACTTGGATCATCTTGATTTCCCCGCTGCTGCAAAGAATGAGTTTGGAATAGAGGCGGTAGAATATGTAAACACGTTTTTTCAGGACAAAGCAGATGACCGTTCTTACCTGAATGAAATGAATTCAAGATGCAATGATCTGGGGGTTGAGCAGCTTCTCATTATGGTTGACGGGGAAGGAGGGCTGGCCGTTGCCGATGATAAAACCCGAATTGAGTCAGTAGAAAATCATTTCAAGTGGGTAAAGGCAGCAGAGTATCTAGGATGCCATTCTATCAGGGTGAATGCTTATGGTGAAGGCAGTAAAGAAGAGCAAACGCAAAATGCCGTTGATGGGTTGGGAAGATTGGCTGAGTTTGCAAAAGATCATGAAATCAATGTAATTGTAGAAAATCATGGCGGTTATTCTTCGGATGGACAGTGGCTGAGTGATGTGATATCCCGGGTTGGAATGGAAAATTGTGGTACGCTGCCTGATTTTGGAAACTTCTGTGTGAAAAGAGAAAATGGAGCCCAATGGGGTGGAAGCTGCATCGAGGAATATGATCGCTATAAAGGGGTAAAAGAACTGATGCCTTTTGCTAAAGCTGTAAGCGCAAAGAGCTATGCTTTTGATGATAAAGGGAAGGAAACGACGATAGATTTTTCAAAAATGCTTTCAATTATTTATGCTTCAGGCTTCAATGGCTATATCGGTATTGAATATGAAGGAAATGAGCTGAGTGAAATGGATGGCATTAAAGCAACAAAAAGACTATTAATAGAAGCAGGATCAAAAATCACAGAAGGATAATCTTATGCAAATTAAAGAAAGCTCTAAAGAATATGATGTATGTATAGTCGGATCCGGAGCCGGGGGAGGAATGGCAGCCCATGAACTTACCCAAGCCGGTTTAGACGTACTTATGCTTGAAGCAGGTGGCTGGTTCGACTCTCAGGATTTCGCCATGTTCACTTGGCCCTATGAATCTCCCCGCCGTGGAGCTTCAACTCCGGAGCAGCCTTTTGGTGAGTTTGATGCCTGCTTTGGTGGATGGGATATTGAGGGGGAACCCTATTCCACCACGCCCGGAACTACATTCAACTGGTTCAGAGGGCGTATGCTAGGTGGACGAACAAATCACTGGGGTCGTATCTCCCTTCGTTTTGGTCCCGATGATTTCAAATCAAAAAGCAAAGACGGACTCGGGGATGACTGGCCCATAACGTACGATGAGATCTCCCCCTATTATGATAAAGTAGATCGGATGATCGGTGTTTTTGGTACCAATGAAGACATGCCCAATGAGCCTGGCGGTATTTACATGAAACCGCCTGAACCCCGTTGCTATGAGCATCTGATCAAAGATACTTGCGATACGATGGACATCCCTGTGATCCCGTCACGATTGTCCATTATTACAGAATCGCACAACGGTCGTCCCGCTTGTCATTACTGCGGTCAGTGTAACCGAAGCTGTGCAACCCATTCCAACTTTTCTTCACCATCAGTGCTGCTTCCTCCCGGTTTGAGATCAGGCAAACTTGAGATCATCAACAACGCTATGGTGCGTGAGGTTACATACAGTAACGGCAAGGCCACCGGCGTTTCCTACGTCAACAAGGTTGATGCGCAGGAATATAAAGTACGGGCCAAAGTGGTGATTCTGGCTGCAAGTGCTTGCGAATCTGCCCGGCTGCTGTTGAATTCCAAATCATCCGATTTTCCCGATGGTTTGGCGAATTCAAGCGGAGTGGTAGGCAAGTATCTCATGGATTCAACGGGAACCAGCGTGGCCGGTCTTATCCCGGGCATGATGGATATGCCGGCTCACAACGAAGATGGAGTAGGTGGTATGCACTTGTACATTCCGTGGTGGCTGGATAACAGCAAACTCGATTTCCCAAGAGGCTATCACGTCGAAATGTGGGGAGGCCGCGGTATGCCGGGTTATGGATTCATGGGCGGCATCCAGAATTACAATGCAATGTTTCAGGATGGACCCAAGCGAAGCGGAGGTTACGGTAAAGGACTGAAAGACGATTATCGCCGGTATTATGGATCCGTAGTCGGTTTTTCCGGACGCGGCGAAGGCATCGCTTACGAAGACAATTACTGTGAAATTGATCCTAACGGCGTGGACAAGTGGGGAATACCAACCCTTCGGTTCAATTATAACTGGAGCGACCACGAGTATAATCAGGTGAAACATATGCAGATCACTTTGAGGTCTATTATTGACGAAATGGGTGGCCACTTACTCTGGGATATGCCCTCTAAAGAGGATGGATACGGCATCACAAATCCGGGGCAAATCATTCACGAAGTGGGTACCACCAGAATGGGAGATGATCCTGATACGTCTGTGCTGAATAAATACTGCCAGGCTCATGACGTTGATAATCTCTTTGTCGTGGATGGAGGTTCCTTTGTGTCCCAGCCTCATAAGAATCCAACGTGGACTATTCTGGCACTTTCGATGCGTGCTTCGGAATACATCGTTGATCAGAAAAACAAAGGAAATCTTTAATACTGCTGTAAATATAAATAGCCAAAAAATAGAATTATGGACAGAAGAGAAGCAATAAAAGCATTATCACTGGGCACGCTTGTAGCCGGTTTTTCATTGACGGGTTGTGAAACCGCTCCGGAAGAAGCTGCTATAGAACATGAGTTTTGGAAGCATGTTACAGAGGAAGATCTTAAAAAATGGAACGCGCAGTTCTTTACAGATCATGAGTTTGAAACGGTTCGTCAGCTTGCCAATATGATCATTCCTGCCGATGAAAGATCCGGAAATGCCGAGGAGGCAGGAGTACCTCAATTCATCGATTTTATGATGCTCGACAAGCCGGGCAATCAAACCCCAATTCGCGGTGGATTGAGGTGGCTGGATATTCAGTGTCAGAAGAGGTTCAGCAAGAATTACATTGACTGTACGGATAATGAAAAAAAAGATATGCTTGATGAGATCGCTTATCCCGAAGAAGCAAAACCTGAAATGCAGCAGGGTGTGGCATTCTTTAACCGCTTTAGAGATCTGGTAGCTTCCGGATTCTGGTCGAGTAAAATAGGCATCGAAGATATCGGATACATGGGCAACCGGCCTCATAACTGGCAAGGGTGTTCTCATGAAGCACTTGAACATTTGGGCCTTGAAAACAAAGCCACCGGTTAAAATTTCAACCTATTTAAATTTTTTCACATGAAATATATCTCAATTCTATTTTCACTTATAATATGCTTAACCATTAGTCAGTGTATGGCTCAAACAGAACAAAATTCGTTAACAACTGAGGAACAGGAAGAAGGCTGGGAACTGCTTTTTGATGGCTCGAACGCTGATCATTGGAGGGCATATCAAAAAGATGGCTTTCCTGAGCAAGGATGGAAAGTTGAAGATGGCATGCTTACGGTCATGGCCGGTGGCGGCGGGGGAGATATCATCACGCGGGAAACCTACGGTGATTTTATTCTGAAACTGGAATGGAAAGCGGAGAGAGCCGGAAACAGCGGTATTTTCTATCGGGCACTGGAACAACCCACTCAGGCTATTTATTGGTCGGCCCCTGAATTTCAGATCCTGGATAATGAAAACCATCCGGATGCAACCCGGGGTGTAGATGGCAACAGGAAAGCAGGATCGCTGTATGACCTGATTCCCGCTAAACCTCAAAATGCGAATCCCTATGGCGAGTGGAATAGTGCGAAGATCATAGCCAATGGATCCAAGATCGAACACTGGCAAAATGGGGAAAAGGTCCTGGAATATGAACTCTGGACTCCCGAATGGTATGAAATGTTGCGTAACAGCAAGTTTGTAGATCACCCCGAATTCGGAGATATGCATGAGGGACACATTGGTTTGCAGGATCATGGAGATACGATTCAATTCAGGAATATCAAGATCAAAAAGCTGGACTGACCTTTTATGAAGGATAGAATTAAATACGGAATGGTCGGGGGCGGCCCGGGGGCATTTATCGGAGAAGTACATCGAAAAGCCGCCGCCTTGGATGGCCTTCTGGAGTTAGTGGCAGGTTCATTTTCCTCAACCCCCGAAAAATCGAAGCAGATGGGTGAGGAACTGGGATTGGATCAGGGCCGTGTGTACAGCTCCTTCGAAGAAATGGCTAAAAAAGAAGCTGCTCTCCCTGAAAACGAACGTATTGATATGGTTTCGGTGGTCACTCCCAATCATCTTCACTTTACGGTTTGTAAAGCTTTTATAGAACAGGGAATACCTGTTGTATGTGACAAGCCCATGACCAATACCGTAGAAGAAGCAGAAGAACTTTGCCGGCTGGTGGAAAAACACGAGGTAATTTTTGCGCTGACTCATAATTATACCGGCTATCCAATGGTGAAAGAAGCCCGGCATATGGTTCAAAGCGGAAAGCTGGGATCGCTTCGAAAGATTGTCGTTGAATACCCGCAAGGCTGGATGGCTGAACCCGTGGAAGAGCAGGGAAATAAACAGGCGGAGTGGCGGACTGATCCCCAAAAGGCCGGCGTTTCGGCAGCCATAGCGGATATAGGAACCCATGCAGAAAACCTTGTGGAATATATTACAGGCCTGCAGATAGAAAAACTCTTTGCGGATACTACCTCTTTTGTAGAAGGGAGGGCCCTTGAAGATGATGCCAACATGCTGATCCACTATGAAGGTGGAGTTCGGGGTATATTATATGCATCACAGGTATCGGTGGGAGAAGAAAACCCTTTAAACATAAGGATCTATGGTACGGAGGCCTCACTGGAATGGGATCAGGAATCACCAAACTATTTAAGGGTGAAGTATCCCGATAAACCGGAGGAGATCCACAAGCGGGGCAATCCCTA
>NZ_DASSWP010000047.1:0-5837 GCF_035704785.1 Gracilimonas sp.
TTCACTCCGGCTTTATAAACGCGGTTCATTCCGTTAAAGGCTGCGATCCGGTAAGCCTCACTGTAAGTAGGATAATTGAGCACGTGATTGATGAAGTACCGTACATCTCCGCCCAACGACATCACTGCTTGTCCTAAGTGAATAAGGTCACTGGCTCGTTCGCCTATAATATGAACTCCTACTAATTTCAGGCTTTCGGTTTCAAAAACCAGTTTCAGGAGTCCATCTTGCTGATTACTGATATCTCCCTGTGTGATGTTTTTATAGTAAGCCCGGCCTACGGTAATTTCATATCCGTTAGCTTTAGCTTCTTTTTCTGTAAGGCCAATGCTGGAAATCTCCGGAATGGAGTAGATGGCAAATGGAATTTCGGGCGGCACATCCAGTGCCTGAATCCCAAACATACGGCAGGAAGCTAACCGACCTTCAGAGAAAGAAGCAGAGGCAAGGGCCGGATAACCTATCGCGTCTCCGCCGGCGAAAATATTGTCAATGTTGGTTTGGTAGTCGTTATTAACGACAATGTATTTTTCATCACTCATTGTGATTCCAACTTTTTCCAGACCGATGCCTTCAGTATTGGGAACTTTACCGCCTAAATAAAGCACATGTTCGGTTTCGATTACCCGGGTTCGTTTCCCTTCATTATCATTTTGAAGATTGTAGCGTACTTCGGTGGTGTTTCTCAAAGTGTTCTGCTGAATCTCAATATTTTCTGCATTTGAGAACACTTCTATCTTTTGCTTAGCTAAAAGCTGAAAAAGCTGCTCAGATATTTCATTGTCTAAAAAAGGCAAAAATGATTCTGCTTCATTTAAAATAGAAACCCGGCTCCCGAGATTTGAGAAGGTGGTAGCGTATTCCAGTGCCTGAACACCACTTCCGATCACTAACAGTTTTCTGGGAATATGAGTGAGGTTGAGCACAGAAGTATAATCCATCACCTTGTCATGATCCAGATCAAAGCCCTTGGGTTTCACAGGACTGCTTCCAGGAGCAATAAAAATGAATTCGCCGGTATGTTTGGTTTTGGAGCCGTCTTTGGATGTTATTTCAACCGTATTCTTATCCTTCAGAACCCCAAATCCGCGAAGGGTATCTATTTCATTTTTTCTAAAATCACTTTCAACTTTTGAATTCTTGCTTTCAAGGATCTCATTTTTGTACTTCAACAACTCATCCATTTGATGATGTTGATAAGCCTTTTCCTTAGAGAGGTGCTCAAATTGACTTTGGAACCGCTGTATGATACGTGCTGTTTCCCGAAGGGCTTTGCTGGGAATAGTACCGGAATTGATCCAGGTTCCGCCAAATGACTCTTCATTGGCTTCAACAACCAGTACTTTTTTGTCGAACTTGGAACTTTGCATGGCACACGAAAAACCTGCAGGCCCGCTTCCGATAATGATAACGTCGTAATCGTATTTCATAAATATGTTGAGTGAGGAAATCTATATGAGTGTATGTACTGAAGATACTTCAATTCTAAGAGGATTTCAGAGTTACATTTACTCATAGCGTCAATAAATCTAAAAGATAGATTGTATTGATGGGGTACAGGAACGAATTTTAGCCCCGTTTTGCTTATGTTTAAGAACGATAAATGAAAGGCGCACAATTTATAAGCGTCATTAAACCGAAATTAAAAAAGGAGTAAGATAATGGCATATTCTCTACCCGATCTTCCATATGAATACGATGCACTTGAACCCACTGTTGATGCGCGTACTATGAAGATCCATCATACAAAACACCATCAGGGTTATACAGATAAAGTGAATGCAGCTTTGGAAGGTCATGAGTTTGCGAATCTCGACATTGAAGAAGTACTGAGACGTATTGATGAAGTACCTGCCGACAAGAAACAAGCCGTTGTTAACAATGGTGGCGGATACGCTAATCACAAATTATTCTGGACTATTCTTTCTCCAAAGGGAGGCGGAAGCCCGGACGGTGAATTAGCTGATGCTATCAAGAAAACCTTTGGCAGTTTCGATAAATTCAAGGAAGAATTTTCAAATGCAGCAGGAAGCCGATTTGGTTCAGGCTGGGCATGGCTTTCAGTGGACGGAAGCGGAAATTTGGTGGTGCATTCAACCCCAAATCAAGATAGTCCTCTGATGGAAGGCTATACTCCGATACTGGGAATTGATGTATGGGAACATGCGTACTACCTGAATTATCAAAACCGCCGTCCCGATTATGTATCCGCATTTTGGAATGTAGTGAACTGGGACCAAGTAGCTAAGAACTACAAAGCAGTGAAGTAAGTACGACGAAAGACCAACGACAGTTGACGAATGAACATGAATTTAATTTCATGTTGTCGTTGAACAGTCATTCCCGCATAGGCGGGAATTCAAAGGTAATTTCAAGGCTTCCCATTCATAGGAAGCCTTGACTTATTTTGGCTGAAATATTTTGTATTTTTCAGCCGTTCAAGCAATCAACAAAACACAAATAGACTATTATGCAATTTGGATTTGGAATGGGACCTGATACGTCCTGGATGAGAGAAGAACTGACACAATTCGGAGTTGAAGAACTGAAGACTCCTGAAGATGTAGATCGTGCCATGAAGGAATACAAAGGCACCATGCTTTTGGCGATCAATTCCGTATGTGGTTGTGCTGCTGGAAATGCACGCCCGGGACTAGGAATTGCTTTGGAGAATGCTGAAGTGAAGCCCGACCACATGGTAACGGTATTTGCCGGACAGGATAAAGAGGCTACGGCACATGCACGCGCTTATTTTACCGAATATCCTCCATCATCTCCTGCGTTCGCATATTTTGTGGATGGAGAGATCAAAGCGATGATCCCCCGCCATCGTATTGAGGGTAGGACTAAAGATGAAGTAGCTGCCGATCTGAAAATGGTATTCGAAGCATTTTCAGGAGAGAAGAAAGAAAAGACAACAGAGTGATTGAAACAGATGACACTGATGTCGCGAATTTCCGCAGTTAAGTAATTATTAAAGCCGGCTCATTGAGTCGGCTTTTTTTTGTTAACCACAGAGTTACACGGAGATTTCCTAAATAGAGTTTCCTCTACGTTCCTCGGTGAGCTCTGTGGTAAAATCACTTATTAGCCCCGAAATCTACTTCTTCACCGCCCTTGAAAATTCGTATACCATCCGGTTTTCTTTTCTTGCCATCGGGACCAAATTCATGAACGACGGAGGCTAATTCTTCTTCATTTCGTTCTTCTCCAACTTTACGCGGTTCATCTTTGTAGAAACTATCCATATGTAAAGTTTGCGTAGGGAATGCAAATTCAACGCCTACTTCTTCGGCCAATCTTAATATTTCCAGGAAGAAATTATGGCGCTGCTGCAGTTCAGTGCTCCAGTCGGGGACATCAAAAAATACATACACCAGTACATCCAGCGAGTGGGCACCGAAGGAGTTAAAATGCACTTCATACATATCTTGCCGGAAATGCTTATTGGCTTTTACAATGGCCTTGATGCCTTCTACGAAAGCTTCCATCTGCTCAGGAGTGGTTGAATAAGTGAGATTAAGGACGGTTTTCAGGCGGCGGTATTTTCTCAATCCCAGATTATCGACATCGGTATTGGCTATGTTTGAATTGGGGACACTGACCAGAGAATTATAGAAGGTGCGAATTCGTGTGGACCGAAATCCAACTTCTTCAACGGTACCTTCCACATCACCAACTTTTATCCAATCTCCCATCTTGAAAGGGCGGTCCACGAAAATAGTCACGGATCCGAAAAAGTTAGCCAGGGTCTCCCGTGCAGCGAGAGCCACAGCCAATCCACCGATTCCGAGTCCGGCGATGAGTGAGGCTACATTATACCCGTTGTTTTGAAGGACAGCGATCACACCCATGATCACCACAAAAAAGCGAAGGGTTTTACGAATGAGGGGAATAAGCTGGTCGTCGAGCTCGGTTTCTGTTTTGGCGCTAAGAACGCTCAGGTATTTTGAAAATACATCTGCAAGATTGTAAAGCAGCCAGATGAAGCCAATGGATATAGCGATCTCCAGTAAGGAAGAAAGAAAATGACTGATAGTTACCGAAAACTGGAGATTGGTATACGTCAGGAAGTAAAAGATCATCAAAAATACGAGTAAAGCAGGTTTCTCAACTTCATCTATCAGATCATCATCCCAGGTGAAATTTGTTTTTTGAGCCAGTCTTTTCACATAGTTATCAAGGAAAAATCCAAAGATCTTCATCAAGATCAGCCCGATCAGCAGCCAAATGAAAACGGCAAGATATTGCCAGATCTTAATTCCAAGCCATTCATTTTCAGCCCATTCAGGCAGATTATCTACAACGAAAGTAACATAGCTTGAAAAAGTGCTTTGATATAACTCCGGGATCTCTGCAACCGTGGCTTCCGAGAATACCCATTCATTTTGAACGGTTTTAATAAGATAAACGGCCGGCAGTGATTCAAATAAAATATATTGCTGAAGGCCGGAAAGACTGTCGGTATAGTTGGGATTTGAAGGGATATTCTCATAGTCGATCATCAAACCGCGTGCATCTAACACTTTTAATAACTGGCCGGCGAGCTCTAACTTCTCTTCAGCATCGCCATCTGAAAGCTTCATGGTTTTGATAACAAACTCAGGGTTTTTATGTCCTGTTTGCTGCCAGTGTAAAAAAGTATGCACGGCTCGCTGAGGATTTGTTAGGAGATTGGCATCCCTGGCTTGAGGTTGATTTTGATTTTGGAACCCAAAAACAGTTCCGGAAAAAACGATGATGATCGAGAAAATGAGAGAAATTGATCTGGTAATACCCATGTGTATTCAACTTTCTTTATAGGATTGAAAAGACTCTAAAATTAAGAAAACTATGGCTTGGATGGTGAAAGAAATTGAATCCTATATCCTCGTGTGAATGAAGGTCATAGGATAAAGTTTATGTCATCCTATATCTAAAAATTTAAAAAAGGCTCCAATGCAGAGCATTGGAGCCTTTAACTTATCTGATTTAAGATGTTCAGATATTATTCATCTTTCGAGTTTGATTTACCACGGTCTGCCATCGTTTTGAAGGCTTCGAGGAAATCCATCGGAAGCGGTAAAAAAGCGAAAGTAGCATTCTCTTCACTGATCTCATTCATGGTTTGCAGGAAGCGAAGCTGTAACGCAGCAGGTGCTGTTTCAATCATCTTGGCTGCATCTACCAATCGCTCTGCAGCCTGGAATTCACCTTCAGCATTAATGACTTTAGCTCTACGATCACGCTCAGTCTCAGCCTGACGGGCCATGGCTCGTTTCATGTTTTCTGGCAGCACAACATCACGAACTTCCACAGAAACAACTTTAATACCCCATGGATCGGTTTGGATGTCAATATTCTGCTGAATTTGTTTGTTGATCTTTTCTCGATTGGCCAACAGTTCATCCAATTCAACCTGACCAATGATACTTCGCAGGGTAGTTTGGGCCAGCATAGATGTTGCATGTATGTATCGTTCAACCTGAATAACTGCAGCTTCTGCATCTACTACGCGGAAGAAGGTGATGGCATCCACATTCACAGTTACGTTATCCTTGGTGATCACTTCCTGCCGATCCACGTTTATGGTAAGAACGCGCAAGTCAACCCGCTCAACTCTATCAATGAAAGGGATCAGAACAATAAGGCCGGGGCCTTTTACGCTTTGGAATTTACCTAATCTGAATACAACGGCTCGTTCATATTCACGCAGGATCTTGAATACCTGGGGTGCCAGCAGTACAAAAAATACAACCAGCGTTATTACCCATGTAATGTATCCGGAAAAAATCTCAGTTGACTCCATGGTCAATCTCCTTTTTTGGGGTGTATGGTTTTACGGTAACGGTCAGTCC
>NZ_DASSWP010000142.1:0-4548 GCF_035704785.1 Gracilimonas sp.
TATATTAACTCTTTCTATAGCAGGTATTGGGCTACTTGTGACCTTACTTAATTTAAATATCTCTAAAACAAGCTTTGAAGAAATTCTCTATTTGATAGCTTTAGCTGGATTTGCCTTAAGTATTTGTTGTGTTTTATTAATTTTTTAATGAGAATTCTTCTTACTTAGAAGCAGTGCTTTTAGAAGATGCTAAAAAAGATTCCTTTCTAGGCTTTTTGGATATAATTCTTACTCTATTTTTTATTATAGCATCTATATCTACAGTTTTACTAGGAATAGTTAACATTTAATTATAAAGAGAGTATATCATGGACAAGCAGAAAAGCCCGAAATCAAATAAGAATTCTGATTACAAAAAGAAAAGTTTAAATAATCTCGGAAACCTTAAGAATCCTAAAAAACCACAAGAGTTTAGTTCTTCATCTTCAGATAAAAAAAAGGATTAATCTAATTTTAAACCATCTCTTCAAACAACTTATCAAAGTCTTTGATGCGTTTCGACCAATCCAAGTGTTGATTAATATTTTGAAGAGAGTTCTTCGGAAGCGATTTGGTCTTCCCGGTAAGCAATTCTTTCAAATGATGAAATAGGTCATCTTCAGTTTCATACAGAACCGGTGCATGAAGCAACGGGTCATGCAGACTTTTTGGGATCAACTCCGGGTAATGTAAACTATTGGGCACCAGTGGGTGACATCCACAATATATCGCCTCCATTATAGCCACGCAGAAGAATTCATAACTTGCTGTAGATACTACGATATCACCGGAATGAAGTAATTTACTATAGTTCTCTTTGTCATCCACATAGCCAAAATGGGTAATTTGCTGGCCGAATCGCTGCCAGGCTTTTTCGAATTCCTCCGGTTTTTCATGCTGAGTATCTCCGGCCAGGATCAGATCGAATTTCAGATCGATATCATTTAACCTATTCAGTACCCTGAAAAACATAGCCGGATTCCGGTCAAACTGCCAGCGCTGATTCCATACGATCACCGGTGTTTCATTTTCAGCCCGGGTATCCGGTTGCTTGTCAAAACTTTTTAGATCCAGACCGGGATGCATCACCAAGCTTTTCTCTTTGATCTTTTCAATAGTGTTATACTGTTTTCCATCAGGAAAATTGTCCAGGAATTTAGGCAGTGCCTCAAAAAGATCATCTAAGTGAAACTGTGATGAAAAGATCAGTTTATCGGCCACCAGCATACTCAAATAGTTGATGTAGCAATAGGTCATATCGCGCTTTTCCCCGTCCGGAATGGGCCGAGTAAACTGATTGTCGTGCATATACATGATCACCGGTGTATGGGCAAATCTCGGATTGGTAAGAGCCATAAAAGCCGGAAGGTTCGTCATGCTGCTGGTAAGCAACAGGTCAATGTCCTCTTCCACTTTATTGGTCATCTCCGTTAGAGTGACAGAATCGCCATGCATCCTCCATTTCCAGCCTTTGTAGTTCAGCTTGATGGGAATGATGTTATGGCTTGAGTGCTTCTCAAGTCCTTTGAGAAAAGCCTTATGGGAGCCGCTGTAAAATGGTTCTACCGCCAGAATGTTCATTTAGATCTAATCAAATCTTTTAAAAACTAAGTCCAAGTATATGCATTTTTTAGGATGGCAGAATAATAATTCATGTATCCAAATCCGATCGGACGGATCACCCGTCTGATCGATGAATTAGGCTTCGGAGCCTGGACAGTAGGGCATGACAAGCATGGAACCTAGAATCAAGCAATCGGTCAGACGGCTGGAGGCTGGCAGACCAGAAGCTAAGTTATACAACTACGCACTCGATCTGCCGGATTACCCGTCTGATCGATGATTAGGTCACAGGTGTTTGGAATGGTTAAGTGATTTATCTTAGTTGCTAGAGCCAGGCAATCGGTCAGACGGACTGGAAGCCGTGAGACCGAGAGGTAATTGGTAGTTCTTACCTGAATCTCGCTTGGATTTCGTCCAGCGGGATATAGCTTATCGTGGGCTTCTTTAAAGGGTCGAGATACGGCTGTTCGCAGGCAAAGAGCTGATCGACAAGCGATTCCATTTCTTCCTGGCTTAATTTTTTACCTCTTGGAATGGCTGCTTTAGAAGCGAACGCAATAGCTAATTTTTCTCGTGCTTCCAGCTTGATCTTCTGCCCCAATTCCTGATATTGATGTAACATAGAGATCAACACCTCTTCCTCATTTCCAATTTCAATATCAGCCGGGACCCCGTTTATCATTGCGGTATTACCGCTTAATAATTGTACCGAAAATCCCATTCGCTGTATAATGGAGTGTAATTCTTTTAGTAAGGTGTAATCAGAGGCAGAAAGTTCTAAGGTTTGGGCAAATAAAAGCTGCTGAGTACTAGGAAGAGCCTCTTCGGTGGCATTCATTGCCTTTTCGAAGATGATGCGTTTATGGGCCAAATGCTGATCGATAACAGTAAGTCCCGAGCGCGTTTGAGTAAGGATATAGGAATTGTGTAATTGCCAAAACCCTTGATCTTGCGTTACCTTTTCTTTTTGATCTTGGGCAGGTTTAAAAGTCTGTGTTTCAGGATAGTCTGATGGCTGCTGATTTGATCTGCCTCCATACAATTGGTCAGCAAGATCTCTTCCTTTTCCCTGAACCGAGTTAGAACGATAGTTTATACGGGATGGAACCTGAAACCCACCCTCACCTCCTCCGCTTGTTGCGGGCCGGTTAAAACTAAACCCTGAATCAAAGCCTTTTGAGGGGTCGTCACTTAAAAATGTATCTTCATTAGGCTGAATATCAGGTACCTGAAAATGTTTATTCAAAGCTCTGTTCACCACAGAACGCGCAAGCTGTATTACACTTCGTTCATCCTCAAACTTTACTTCCATTTTGGCGGGATGAACATTTACATCAACCTTTGAAGGATCAATATCAAAGAACAATGCATAAAACGGATATTCATTGTTTCGGGTCCAGGCATCATACAAACTTAGGATCACGTGTGTAAGATAACGATGCTGGAACGGACGCCCATTCACAAATAGAAACTGCTCTCCCCGACTCTTTTTCGCCAGTTTTGGATCTGAAGCAAACCCATGAATTTTCACATAACTGGTTTCTTCGCCAAATTCGATCAAACTCGCTTTGTAGGAACTACCGAAGATCTGAGTAACCCGATCCTTTAGATCTTGAATGGGCAAGTCATAGATCACATCTCCGTCCGCTTCCACATAAAAAGCCACATCAGTGCTTGCAAGAGCAGCATACTGTATGGTTCGGAGAATGTGCCGGAGTTCGGTTACATCCGTTTTTAAAAACTGCCGGCGGGCAGGCACATTGAAGAATAGATTACGAACGGCAATAGTAGTCCCGTCATCTGTAGCGGTCGGTTTTATCTCTCGTTCTTCACCACCACAGACCTCGAATTCCCAGCCGTTCTCATCTTCAGCTCTTTTTGTCTTTACAGTAACCTGAGAAATGGACGCAATGGAAGCCATGGCCTCTCCCCGAAAGCCGAGAGTGCGAATTTTGAAGAGGTCATCAACAGAATTGATCTTGGAGGTAGCATGGCGTTCAAAACAAAGCGGAAGGTCTTCCTTACTCATTCCGCAACCGTTATCAGAAACCTGAATAAGAGTTCGTCCGGCATTCTGGATCAGGATCTTAAGCTGATCGGCTCCGGCATCGATAGCGTTATCGAGAAGTTCTTTAATAACGGAAGCCGGCCGCTGTATGACTTCCCCTGCCGCAATTTTATTGCTTATCTCAGGTGGCAGTTGGTGAATAATGGAATCGCTGATATGGGTGTCGCTCAATGTAAATGATCTGTATTTTAAAGTGAAATCAGGTAAACAACGAAAGCTAATAAAGCAGCGAAAAACACGATTCTGGAAAATTGTGCAGGTCTGCGCCGTGTGTGTGTCTCAAACTTAATTCTCTTACGCCGCTTTTCTTTCTCATCCTTCTCCGGATCGTAATATCGAAATGGATAGTCAAATTTCTTGGGTTTAGGCCGGAAGCCGAACATTGGTCTGATCATAACAACACCTCATTTTTATTGGCTTTAGAAGGCTAACAAAGTGGGCTAACCTATCGTGCCTTAATATAGGGATTCCCATAGGAGAATATCGAATATTCAATCCGGAATGTTAAATTTTGAATTGATAAATCTTATACTTCGACATTCAATATTCCTCTGATCAATATTCACTATTCTTCCAGATGTTCTTTTGCTTCTAAAATTTGTAAACTCCCTGCCCATTATTTTCCTTCGAAACAGACCTGATTTCGAACCTTCAAGTTAATTATAACTGTAAATTATTTATTAAAATGAGCACTGATAAAGCCAAGATCTTTTACACTATCACGGATGAGGGACCTTATTTAGCCACTCATTCCTTCCTGCCTATTGCTGAAGCTTATACCAAAGCAGCCGGGGTAAATGTTGAGACTAAGGATATTTCCTTAGCCGGACGTATTCTCGCCAACTTCCCTGATTATCTCACCGATGATCAAAAAGTATCCGATGACCTAGCTGAATTGGGAGAACTGGCCAAACAGCCTGAGGCAAATATCATGAAGC
>NZ_DASSWP010000197.1:0-3406 GCF_035704785.1 Gracilimonas sp.
CCTTCCCTTGCACGTTTTCCTTTGATATTCGGTGCATCCTCAAGTGCAGCTTCAAGCGAACCGTATTTTTTAATGAGCTTTGGCGCTCCTTTCTTCCCAATTCCGGGTACACCGGGTATGTTATCTGAAGTATCACCGATGATCGCCAACACATCGATCACATCTTCGGGATACACCCCGAAATAATCTTTCACTCCCTCCCGGTCTATGATATTGAATCCGCCATTGTTGTTATCCGGTTTCATCATGCGGACATGATCATGAACCAACTGCATAAAATCTTTGTCAGGGGTGACCATCATCACATCCACATCATCGGCATTTGCTCCATTGGCGATGGTTCCGATGATGTCGTCGGCTTCATAGCCATCCTGTTCTAAATTCTGAATACCCCATGCCTCCACCATTTCCTTGATCAGGGGAATGCCGATCTTCAGTTCTTCCGGTTGCGGAGGGCGGTTGGCTTTATATTCCTCATCTTTCTCATGGCGAAAAGTTGGTGCATGCGTATCCCAGGCTACGGCAATGTGCGTTGGCTTTTTCTCATCCAGCATCTTTTCCAGCGTATTGGCAAACCCAAGTACCGGTCCGGTTGGAATACCTTCAGAATTCTTTAGCCTGCTGTTTATGAATGCAAAATGGGCACGGTAAGCCAGCGCCATTCCATCGAGTAAATAGAGGAGTTTTTTAGACATGAATTTGGTTAAGTTTGAACCTTAATTTTCTGATGGAAACTAATTTTTTTTGAAAGTAATTACGAATATAGATTTAAGCCTTAGTAGAATTAGTTCTCTGACTCTCCTCCCCGGAAGTAACAGCGAGCTGTTCTTCCTGTCCCTCCGAAGGGACACAGGGTCTTAACTTTGATAAAAGTGTGTCGATCTTAAAGTTTTTATATGGCACAAACCTATCTCTCTTTGGAGAGAGACCGGATTTAGCTCTGCTAAAATCCAGAGAGAGGAAAGCCGGGGGCTTGAGTTTGATACTGAAATCATAAATAGTTCATGAACATACCATCCCTGCCAAAAATAGAATTGCATCTGCATCTGGATTGCTCGCTGAGCTTTGAGGTGGTTCAAAAACTGCGGCCGGGGACCACACGAGAAGAGTATGATCGGGATTTTATTGCTCCTACTAACTGTGCCAGCCTGGAACAATACCTGAAGTGCGCACAGGCTCCTATTGCTATCATGCAAACCAAGGGGCAACTGGAAGCTGTTACGCTTGACCTCTTCAAGCAGCTTAAAGCCGATAATGTAATTTATGCCGAGATCCGATTTGCCCCGCTCCAGCATCTGGAAGATGGATTATTGGCTGAAGAAGTAGTAAAAATTGTGGATGAAGCGACTGCAAAAGGGATTGAAGAAACAGATATTGAAGTACGCATTATTCTATGCACGCTCCGCCATTTTTCTGAAGAGCAAAGTATGGGAACCATCAAGTTGGTTGAGCAATTCAAGGGCACCAATGTAGTGGGATTTGATATTGCGGCCGATGAGACTTTACCCATCGACAATCACATCAAAGCCTTTGAATATGCCCGTAAGCATGATATTCCATGTACGGCTCATGCCGGAGAAGCACGCGGACCTGATAGCGTTCGGGAGGTATTAGGAAATTTCCATCCCGCCAGAATTGGTCATGGAGTGAGAAGCATTGAGGACCCTGAATTACTTGATCACCTGAAGGAAAAGAATATTCATCTTGAGGTCTGCCCCACCAGCAATGTGCAAACGGGAATCTACGATTCAATAGCCGATCACCAGGTCAACGACATCTTCAAGAACGGAAATTCCCTCAGCGTGAATACCGATGGCCGGGCTATTTCGAACGTTTCATTGAATGAAGAATACCAAAAATTGAACCGGCATTTTGATTGGCAGATCGAGCAATTTTTGCGGGGGAATGAATTCGCGATCGAAGCGGCGTTTTGTGATGAGGCCACTAAAGAAAAATTACGGCAAGAATTATCAGACGGGTTTAAGTGATGAAGTAATGAAGTGATAAAATAAGTTGAATTGAATTTACTTTATCAATCCTCATTTTTTCAACCCTGCCTGTTTTTTCAACACACTTCCATTTCTTTCTTCGGAAAAAACATTGTTCTCTTTTGCTATTTTTCCGTTAACAATCACCCAATGGAACCCTTCCGCTAACTCATGTGGGTTTTCGAATGTAGCTCTATCCTTAACTTTATAGGGATCAAAGATTAAAATATCTGCTTTATTCCCGGTTGCAATTGATCCCCGATCAGAAATACCCAGTGTCTTAGCCGGAAGCCCACTCATTTTATAAATTGCTTGTTCAATGGAAAGGCGTTCTTGCTCAATCACATATCGGGCAATAATTTTCGGGAAACTGCCATAACCGCGAGGATGACTCATTGTGGGACTTCCATCGGAGCTTATCATAATATTTTTTGATATGGCGATTTTATCCTGAAGCTCTTCATTCATTACGAAATGCGCAGCAGAAGCTCCTCTTGGACCCATTCTTAGCAACAAATCAATAGGAGAAATCCCTTCTGATTCTGCCGCTTCAGCTAAAGTCTTTCCGGAATATGTTCCATTTCCGAATAAAATGGCCTCAGGTCCATTTCGTTGTGCTAGTTTTGACACTAAAAACTCCCGCAATAGAACCGGGTTTTCACTCATAATTTGCTGCCACTCCGATTCTGTTTTAGCCCAATCAGGAAACACAATTCCAATACCGGTAAAACTTGCGGCATATGGATAGGTATCGGCAGAAATTTCAACTCCATTTTCGTTATAATCCTGCAAAAGTTTGATGATCTCATCCGCTCTGGCTTCCCCTTCACCATATACCACTTTCAGATGCGAAATATGGACTTTCGAATGTTCTCCAAGGTCGGCTAACTCCGTGAATGAAGCCTCAATTCTGGAATCATCTTCACTTCGCATATGGCTCAAAATTAAGCCATCCGCATTCCCAACAACTTCTGCAAGCCGGTTTAATTCTTCTTTTTCTGCATACAATCCCGGTACATATTCTAAACCCAGGCTTAATCCAAAAGCACCGTCAGCAAGGTGTTGTTTAAGCTGGGTTTCCATTTCCTTGATATCCCGTTCATGAACTTCAACATCTCGTTCTAATCCTGCTTTTATTCTCAGGCTTCCATGGCCGGCCAATGCAGCGATATTTACAGCTGGTCGGATTTCTTCTACTTCCTTAAACCATTCTGAATATGAATCACTAGTTACTGAAGAACCATCCTGCCCCAATACAATAGTTGTAACACCCATTGCAATGAAGTTATTAAATTCGGGCGTTTGCGAAGGGCTTCCATGCGCATGTATATCAATGAACCCGGGGGTAATGACTTTCCCAGTTGCATCAATAGTTTGACTGGCTTGGACTGAATCTTCATTTACCTTACCAATGAAAG
>NZ_DASSWP010000154.1:0-17073 GCF_035704785.1 Gracilimonas sp.
GTCTTCTATAGAAAAAGAGTTTTTGGAATATTTTAAAGAGTCGGTCCGTAATTTTTATGGAGTAAATCCCAAATTAAGCCCGGATTACCCAAGGGTAGTAAATGAAGACCATTTTGATCGTTTAGTCGAATATTTGAAAGATGGCAATATTTATTCCGGAGGTAGAACGGACAGAGAGGAATGTTATATCGAGCCGACGGTAATGACAGATATTGAGTCCGGTGGAAAACTCATGAATGAAGAGATCTTTGGCCCTATACTTCCGGTCCTGACTTTTGATAAACTACGGGAAGCTATTTCGATCATACAAGAAAAAGCCAAGCCTTTAGCTTTGTATATATTTACTAAAGAAGATGAAGCGGTAGAACTTGTGTTAGAAAAATGTTCTTTTGGGGGAGGAGCAGTGAACGATGTAGTGGCACAGTTTGGCAGCCATCATCTTCCGGTTGGCGGGGTTGGTAAAAGTGGAATGGGTGCTTATCACGGAAAGCATAGTTTTGATACATTTTCACACACCAAAAGTATCATTAAAAAACCTGTTTGGCTGGATGTGCCCTTTAGATATGCACCATATAAAGGAAAGTTAAAATGGATAAAAAAAATATTGAAATGAAGAAGGAAACTTTCAAAGCTTTTTTAGTAAAAGAAAAATCGGGTGGCAATTTTGTTTCTGATGTTACTGAGGTTCCGGTCTCATTTTTACCTGAACATGAAGTTATGATAGAGGTTAAGTATTCATCCCTGAATTATAAAGATGCTCTTTCAGCATCCGGAAACAAAGGAGTAACCCGCAACTACCCGCATATTCCCGGTGTTGATGCTGCCGGTGTAGTACTTGAGGATGCTTCGGGTAATTTTGCAGAAGGGCAAAAGGTGATTGTAACCGGGCAAGATCTCGGATCGAATACTCCGGGTGGCTTTGGTTCCCTGATCCGTGTTCCCAAGGAATGGGTTGTTGCCCTGCCGGATGGCCTGGATCTTGAAACTTCAATGAAATATGGCACGGCAGGATTTACGGCGATGTATGGAGTAAAAAGATTAGAACGAGAATCGATCGGGCCCGAGGATGGAAAAGTATTGGTTACAGGAGCTACCGGCGGAGTTGGTTCGCTGGCTGTATTTTTTCTTGCCGAATCTGGATATAAGGTAATAGCCGCTACCGGTAAAATGGATAAGGCTGATTTCCTGAAGAAACTCGGCGCCTCTGAAGTTATTCACCGCAAAGTGATAACAGAAGTGAAAGATAGTTTTTTACTAAGCAGGGAATGGAATGGCGCTATTGAAACCGTAGGCGGTGAAATGCTGGATGCGGTGATCAGGCAGACCAATCATGATGGAGCTGTGGCTTGTTGCGGAAACATCTTGGGGCATGATCTTAATACCAGTATCTATCCATTTATTTTAAGAGGGGTCAGTTTGCTGGGAATAGATTCTGCAATTTGTAAGATGCCTATGAGGCTAAAGATCTGGGACTCTATCGCTGAGATTGAGCATAACAAACTTCCGGAGCATTATGCCAGAAAGGTTGGTTTGAATGATCTTCAGAAAGAGGTTGATATTATTCTTAAAGGGGGCCAAACTGGGAGAGTAGTTGTAGAACATTAAGTAAAAAAAAGCCTGCTATTATAAATAACAGGCTTTTAAGAAATCATAAAGCAGCGGTCAAACTACTTTATGTGGGGTTATGGGTATTTTGTTTGATCTAAGTTCTTTTTAGGCAGCGTTCTGAGAGAGAGTTGCAACCAATTCCGTTGCTTTTTTAAGTGGAACAGAAAGTTCTGCTGTAGATACGGGCTTCAAAAGAAAATCTACATAATCTACCGTTCGGGCGTAATTAAGCACTGTAGATGACTTATCGCCTGATAAGAAAATAATCGGCACATTGATGTTACTTTCCTGAAGCTTTTGTACAGTTTGTATTCCATTTAATGTACCGGCTAATTGTATGTCAACGATCAATATATCCGGGCTAAGGTCGCGGATCTTAGAAAGCGCCTCTTCTCCACTTTGGGCTTTGCCAACTACCTTATAACCCAGCTTTTCAACCATCTTTTCTTCAACGATGGAAAGCAACGGGTCGTCTTCTATAATCATAACTCTTTTTAAAAGTCCCATAAGTGCCTCGCGTATTAAAATTTTCTAATGCTAATATATTAGAGTTTTTTAATATTTCCAATAATAAAATAAAATTTGTTCTAAATGGCTGTAGGTTAGATTCTTACAAATAAAAATGAGATGATAAAACTCCATAAAAAAGAATCTGATATTCATTCAGAGAAGCTGGAAGAAAAGCTTAATGACCTGGTAATTTCTTTTAAAAAGGAAGTTCATACTTCAGAGACAGAAGGGCTTCCGTATATAGAAGAAGATGGAAGGCTATATAAAACTGAGAAAGAAATTGAAAATTGGCTTAGGGAAATCGAAAAAGAATTGAGTTGGCAGCGTTCACTTAGCGGAGACGGATGTTATATAGATCCGGAAACAGATGAAATTTGCTGAAAGTAAGATTATAGTTCCGGTCGCCAGGTATTTAGCGCTTCAAAAGCCTTCATCATTCTCGAACCATACCAGCTAAACCACTCTCCGTTTACCAGTTTTATTTTCGCTGTCGGGCAGGCTCCGCGAATTTCCTGAATATGCTTTTCTTTGAAAGGGAAAGGTTCACTGCTCAGTAAAATAAGATCCGGATTTTTTGAGGCTAATTTTGCTAAAGTTGTTTTTGGATATCGGGTTCGGTCACTATACACATTATCCAGGTTATAATGCTTGAGTACATTGTGGATATAAGTATCTTTTCCGACGGTCATCCAGGGGTCCTTCCAGATAAAATAAGCCACGGAAAGCTCTCGAACTTCAGGTGCTTTAGAAAGTATGGAGCTAATTTCAGAAACAATATTTTGAGCTTTATCTTTAACACTAAGGGCTTTTCCAAGTGAACTGAATTCCAGTAAGGCATCTTCAACAGATCCGATCTCTGTGACATATACTTTTGTGTAGGCACGTAGGACTTCAATGTCTTCTTCCCGGTTTTCTTCTTTATTGGCCAGGATAAAATCAGGCTCAAGTTCTATGATCTTTTCGAGATTCGGGCTTTTTGTACCTCCAACGATCTCAATTTCCCGAACGTCTTCCTCCGGATGAATACAAAAACGTGTTCGGCCCACAAGCTGATCCTTTAAACCCAGATCGATCAAAAGCTCGGTAAGGCTGGGTACTAAAGAAATGATTCTATTGTAAGGTTGATCAGGCATAATTTTTTATGATTTTTTCAGCCTGACGGGAATAACTTCCGCCAAACAAATTTGCATGAACCAAAACAGGATATAAGTTGCATAACTTGATACGATCTTCATACCCGGGCTCCAATGGGTATTCGTCATTATAACCACTGTAAAAATCCGCTGAAAATCCTCCAAAAAGTCGGGTCATTGAAATATCCATTTCACGATGGCCGTAATAAACGGCAGGATCATAGATCCCGGCGGAGTCTTTTTGGGTGAACTTATAATTACCGCTCCATAAATCTCCGTGCAGTAAAGCAGGTTGCTCTTTCGGAAAGATGCTGCCCAGTTTTTTATACAGACTTACTGCTTCTTTCAACACCGAGCGGTTCAGTTTATCAGATTCTATTCCCATCTTTATTTGGGGTTCAATACGCTCAATCGCAAAAAAATCAGGCCAATTATTGTGCTGAGTATTTGATTGGGGCAATCTTCCAATATAATTATCTTGATCGAGCCCAAACTGTGAATCTATTGTTTTATGAAGTTTGGCGAGTTCAACCCCAAAATTATAGGCTGAACCGGGCTTACCACACCCTTCCTTTATCCATTCCAGCAGCAAAAAATTATCTCCCAGCAATAATACATTTGGGATAGTTAATTCTGTACCGGCTGAATTTAATAACTTTAATCCTTTTGATTCAGCTTGAAACATGGATGGGGGTGCTTCTTCATTCGTTTTTAAAAAAGCAGTTTGATCAGATTCAAAAGTCAGACGGTAGGCCGTATTTATATCCCCGCCAAGAACAGATTTAACTGATTTGATCTTATCACCAAGTTCCTTCTCTATAATATTTTGAATGGACTTTGGAAGCATGCTATTTCTGGATCAATGGTTTTAACTCATTCAGTAAAGCTGCGGTGCTTCGTTCTAATACACGATAAACATTTTCGAAGCCATCCATTCCGCCATAATAAGGATCCGGTACATCTTTCATGTCAGGTTGAGGGTCAAACTCGCGCATCATTTTGATTTTGTGATCAAACTTATCTTTTGTATCTAACTCCTTGATATTTCTATAATTTTCGGAATCCATGGCAAGGATAAGATCAAATTCTTCCAGATCGGCATACTCAAACTTCCTGGCTTTGGAGGGAAGGTGTACGCCATATTTATTCGCTGTTGCCTGACTTTTACTGTTTGCAGATTCTCCCACATGATAGGCAGCAGTACCGGCTGAATCGATATAAAAGTAGTTCTGTAATCCTTCCTCTTTAACTTTATGCAGGAAAATGCCTTCTGCTGTGGGGCTGCGACAAATATTTCCAAGACACACAAATACGAGTTTATAGGGATCGGCAGTTGTAATAGGTTTAGAAATTGATTTATCCACGCTCAAAAGATTGATTTTTATGAAAGGTATGGCTTGCTCAAAAGCTTTTCACCTTTTTAAGATCAGTTGAATTGTATAACACTTAGCCCTTAGCCTCAAGTTCCAGATTTTTTTGATCGAAGTGAGTACAAGCTTTTCTCTGATATTTTGTATATTTGAGGCTTAAAACTATTCGCCTGAACTAAGTTTTTTATGGCAAAAAAATTTGACGAAATAAAGACATTAAGCTTTCCAAAATCAGAAGTCGAAATTCTGAACTGGTGGAAAGAACACAAGATTTTTGATAAAAGCCTCAAAACACGTGAGGATGGGATCCCTTTTACCTTTTATGAAGGCCCGCCTACGGCAAACGGTAAGCCGGGAATTCATCACGTGATGGCCAGAACAGTTAAGGATATGTTCTGCCGCTATAAGACATTGAAAGGTTTCAAGGTTGAAAGAAAAGCCGGCTGGGACACGCACGGACTCCCGGTAGAAATTGAAGTTGAAAAAGCATTAGGCTTGGAAGGCCGCGCTCAGGTTGAAGAGTACGGCATTGAAAAATATAATGCCGAATGCCGGGAAAGCGTACTTAAATACAAGGACCTCTGGGATGAACTCACTTCCCGAATGGGATATTGGGTGGATCAGGATGAACCCTATGTAACCTTTGAGAATAACTATATTGAATCTGTTTGGTGGGCTTTTAATAAACTCTTCAGTAAAGGCCTGGTCTATAAAGGATACAAGATCCAATGGTATTCACCGGGCAGCGGAACCGTGCTTTCTTCTCATGAAGTGAGCCTGGGTTATAAGGAAACCCAGGATCCTTCCATCTATTTCAAGTTTAAAGTGGATGGGGAAGAAAATACTTACTTCCTGGCATGGACAACTACTCCCTGGACAGTAGTCTCGAACATGGCCATTGCCGTAAATCCAAATCTGGATTATGTGAAGGTTGCTCATTTCGATGAGACCTTTATTATGGCAAAGGACTGTGTGGAAGATGTGCTTGGCGAAGATTACACCATTAAGGAAGAAATGAAAGGGTCGCAGCTGCTTCATAGAACATATGAGCCCATCTTCGATTATGCCCTTAAGGAATTTGACAGATCTGAAGCGTGGAGAGTTATTCCTGCAGATTATGTAACCACTGAAGATGGTACCGGGGTTGTGCATACTGCCCCGGCTTTTGGTGCGGATGACTACGAATCTTGCCAAAAGGCAGATATCCCGATGTTCAACCCGATTGACCGTGAAGGTAAGTTTACCGAACAAGCTCCGGATTTTGAAGGTCAGTGGTTCAAGGAGGCCGACAAAGAAATTTCTCGTGTTATCAAAGAGAAAGATAGGATGTATAAGCACGAGACCATGGTTCACAACTATCCATTTGACTGGCGGAAAGGAACTCCGCTGATGTCTTACCCTGTAGAGTCCTGGTTTATTGAGACGACCAAGTTTAAGGATCGCATGGTAGAGCTGAATAAGAAAATTAACTGGAAACCTGAAAGTACAGGATCAGGCCGATTTGGAACCTGGCTTGAAAACAATGTGGACTGGGCAGTATCCCGCCAGCGTTATTGGGGAACGCCTATTCCGATCTGGGTAAGTGATAAAGACCCGGAATATGTAGAGTGCATTGGAAGCATGGACAAGCTTCGTGAAAAAGCAGGGTTAGATGAAGATGTGAAGATAGATCTTCACCGCCCGTTTATTGATGACATCACCTGGGAAGCACCGGATGGTGGAACCATGCGCCGTATTCCGGACCTGCTGGATGTTTGGTTTGATTCCGGCGCCATGCCTTTTGCTCAGTGGCATTATCCCTTTGATAACGACCATGATTTCCAGATAAACTACCCTGCCGACTTTATTGCTGAAGGAGTGGACCAAACCCGGGGTTGGTTCTACACGCTACATGCTTTGGGTACCATGCTGTTCAATGAAGAGGCTTACAAGAATGTAGTTTCAAATGGATTAGTGCTGGATGAGAACGGCGAAAAAATGAGTAAATCAAAAGGGAACTCCGTAGATCCTTTTGAAGTGATACAGGAATTCGGAGCTGATACCGTTCGCTGGTATATGATGAGTAACTCCTCACCGTGGGATAACCTGAAATTCAGCATAGACGGACTTAAAGAAGTTCAGCGCAAATTCTTTAACACTATTGTTAACACCTACTCTTTCTTCGCCATGTATGCGAATATTGATGGATTTACCTTCTCCGGAACGGCTATCCCCATTGGAGACCGGCCGGAAATTGATAAGTGGATAACCTCAAGATTGAATTCGACTGTTAAATTAGTTGAAGAATATTTAGAAGATTATGAGCCTACAAAAGCTGCCCGTGAACTGGAGTCTTTTGTTGAGGAATTAAGTAATTGGTATGTCCGCCGGAACCGACGTCGTTTTTGGAAAGAAGGGAATACTCTTGATAAAACTGCGGCCTATCAAACACTTTACGAATGCTTGCTCAATTTAAGTAAGTTAATCAGCCCTATTGCACCATTTGTTGGTGAATGGTTATACCAGAACTTGAATAAAGTAACCCATCAGGATGAAGAATCTGTCCATTTATCTTTCTTCCCAACAGTGGAAGAAACGGCTATCAACAAGGCTCTTGAGCATAAGATGGAAATGGCAAGATTGATATCATACATTGTACTTAGGGTTCGCAATCAAATTGAGATGAATGTACGCCAGCCATTAAGCCGGATCATCCTTCCAATAAAAGATGCAAGTGAGCGTCAGGCTATTGAGTCGGTTCGGGATATCATTCTGGAGGAAGTAAACATAAAGGATATACAGTTTGTAGATGATGATTCCGGTATTGTGCGTAAATCAGCGAAACCAAACTATCCGGTATTAGGTAAAAGGTTAGGCCCTAAAATGAAGGCTGTTGCATCCAAGGTAGATCAGCTGACTACCGAAGAGATCACACAGTTTGAGAAAAAAGGCTGGATCGATCTGGATGTAGAGGACAAAACAATCCGCATCGACTCGGAGGGACTTGAAATTGTACGCATCGGCCTGGAAGGCTGGACGGTTGAGACTGAAAAAGGACTCAGCGTTGCAGTGGATACGGCATTAAGCGAAGATCTCATTCAGGAAGGGATTGCGCGTGAATTCGTAAATCGTGTGCAGAATATGAGAAAAGAAGCTAATTTTGAAGTGACCGACAGAATCTCGATAGGATTTACCGGATCAGACAAGATTAAGGAAGCTGTTGTTTCAATGAGTGATTATATTAAGAAGGAAACATTAGCGGAAGAAATCCAAATCTCAGAGCTGGAGGTATCAGACTTCACCAAAGCATGGGAAATCGGGGAGGAAGAGTGCACAATCTCCATCAGAAGAAATATTAATTCATAACTAAGCAGCTATGGCTAAAGAAGAATCAAAAAACCAAGAAGAAAGAGTATCTCCATATAGTGATGAAGAGCTGGAATATTTCCGCGAAATAATCATCAAGAAGATGGAAGAAGCAGAAGAAGAAGTGAATGCTTTACAACGCACACTGCGGGAAAGCATGGAAAATGCTTCGGATGAATCTGCTTACTCCTACCACATGGCTGATGCTGGAACGGATGCTCAGGAGCGTGAGAAAACGTACATGCTTTTCAACAGAACCAAAAAGTTCGTTAAGTATCTGGACGACGCCCTGAAGCGTATCGACAACAAAACATATGGCGTCTGTAAAGTGACCGGAAAGAAAATTTCCAAAGGACGCTTGGAAGCTGTTCCTCATACTCAGTTGAGTATAGACGCAAAATTAAAACGTAGATAATTCAATTCTTCTGGTTTGAAAAGAAAAAAATTGACAGCCATTTTTGTGCCGGCACTAATAGTGTTGGTCTTAGACCAGGTTACGAAATGGCTTATCCGAACTACCCCGGAGTTGCAAAATAAGATCCTTATCGAAGGATGGTTGCAATTCTATTTTACCAAAAACCCGGGCATGGCTTTGGGTATCGATATACTTTCAACTCCGGTTGTGAGCACCATTGCCATATTGGCGGTTTCGGGAATCCTCTTTTATATCCTAAAAAATATAGATGAAGCTTCGGTCGGGTATTTAACCTGCATGGGGCTGATAGTTGGGGGTGCATTCGGAAATATTGCTGACCGCCTTTTTATGGGAGTCATTGGAGGTTACGGCGGGGTACTGGAAGGCCATGTAGTTGACTTTATTTATTTCTCCCTTAAGATCGGTGACTGGACGGTTTTCCCTTATATTTTTAACGTTGCTGATATCGCTATTTCAAGCTCAATTATTTTACTGCTTATCTTTAACCGCCGGTTTTTTATTACTCAGAATGGAATGCAAGAAGAAGCTGATACTGATACTGAAGAAGTCTCTTCAGATGGATCGGAGGAAGTGAAGACTGATATTCCTCAATAATTGAGGAGATGATCTTTTCTAGTGGTCTTCGGACGGGTATTTCTGTGTCGAAAAATCAAAGTTATGTTCGATCGGAACCTGATCAACGATCTCCAGTCCAAAACTTTTGATCCCAATTCTCTTGACCGGATTGTTGGTCATCAGCTTTAGCTTGCGGATTCCAAGCGAGCGTAAAATTTGAGCTCCGACCCCATAATCGCGGGTATCGCCTCGCGGACTGATGTCTTCTTCATTCTCAGAAACTTTACCCTGCTGTAAGGCTTTCAGGGTTTTAAGCTGATTTACCAACACCGAGCCGCGTTGATTTCGGTTCATATATAAAACCACACCCTTTCCTTCCCGCTCAACCTGCAGCATGGCTTGGTGGAGCTGCTCACTGGTATCTTTATTTCTAGCTCCAAAAATATCTCCGATCAGATCGGAAGAGTGTACACGTGTGAGCACGGGTTCTTCCTTAGTCCAGGTACCTTTGGTTAGGGCAAGGTGAATATCGCCGGTAAGTTTTTCTTTGAAAGCGCGAAGGCTGAAATCACCGTACATGGTTGGGAGATTCACATCCATCACTTCATGAACGAGCGTCTCATTTTCATTGCGGTAGGCGATCAGATCTTTAATGGTGATGATCTTCATCTCAAACTCTTCAGCCATCTTGATGAGTTCCGGGACCCGCGCCATTTCCCCGTCTTCCTTCATGATCTCACAGATGATACCCACAGGCTTCAATCCTGCAAGCCGTGCAAGATCAATAGCGGCTTCGGTATGTCCGGCACGGCGAAGCACTCCGCCTTCTACGGCAAGTAACGGGAATACATGACCCGGTCGACGAAAGTCGACAGGTTTGGAATCTTCATTGGCCAATTCTCTAATAGTATTGGCTCTATCCTGAGCTGAAATCCCCGTAGTGGTTTGCCGTTTGTGATCGATGGAAATGGTGAAGTTGGCTTCGTCCGGATCGGCTCCTTCCTGAACCATATGCTTGAGCTTAAGCTTATCGGCTTTGTCTTTAGTGATGGGAGCGCAAACGAGTCCACGCCCGTGGGTCACCATAAGGTTAATGGCATCTTTGGAAACCATCTCGGCCGCCATCAGGAAATCCCCTTCATTCTCACGGTCTTCATCATCCACAACGATGACCATTTTGCCATTCTTGATATCTTCGATGGCCTCGGTAATGGTATTGAAATGAAATTCCTGACTCATAGCTCTACTTCACTTTGAGCTGCAAAATATCAGTGCAGCCTTAAGATTATTTATCCTTTTTATTAGGATTTACATCGGTAATAGCAGATTTCAGCATGCGGATCTTAGTGCCACTGTCCACATCAACTAAAACTTCATTTTCTTCGATCTTATCGAGAATACCGATGATTCCGGAAGAAGTAACAACTTTGTCGCCCTTTTTCATTTCAGAAACCATTTGCTGGATCTCTTTCTGACGTTTGCTTTGCGGACGGATGATAAAGAGATAGAATACGAGGAAAATAGCCCCAAGAAATACGAGGTTAATAATGCCGGCACTTTCGTCACCGGGAGCTCCCATAAAAAACAGAGGTAAAAATTGCATAAGAATTTATTATTGTGCGATTATATTTTTGCGGCAAAAAGATACGAATTCTTACACTGAAAGACGATGGTGTATTTGCCGGGATATAAATTGGGGATATTGTGCCTTAAAAGGCCACGGTCCTCTCTCTGGATTTTAGTGGAACTAAATCCTGTCTCTCTCCAAAGAGAGACAGGTTCTTGGTAGATCAAACAATCTAACCCATACAGAGACTTACTAAAGCCAAGAACCCTGTGTCCCTTTGGAGGGACAGGAAGGATGAGCTCGCTCATCACTTCCGGGGAGGACAGTGGTTATTTCTGTTTCGTTTTCTCCAAAAGAACAATCTCTTCATCAATCCTGCGACAAACCGAATCCATATTCTTAAGTACATCCTCATCGGTAAAACGAAGTATGGTAAATCCTGCTGTTTCCAGCGCATGCTGTCGATCTTCATCATGCTGCTGTGCTTCAGAATGATCATGACTACAACCATCCACTTCAATGATCAAGTGGAGCTCTTTACACATAAAGTCAGCGATATAATTTAGAACCGGGCGTTGGCGGTTGAATGTGTAGCCTCTGCGTTGTTTCTTTTTTAGCCCATATTTCCAAAGAGCAGCCTCGGCTTTGGTCATATTTTTTCGCAGCGTTCTAGCGACCGGCTTTAACTGTTTGTTGTAATGATTGTTTGATACCTTTTTGCGCATGTTGTACCCCTCTCTTTTTTTGATAGTAGTAAAATTGAGGATGTGTTTCCAGTACAGACATTTTTGCTTGCCACACCACGGTCCTCTCTCTGGATTACAGCAGAGCTGAATCCTGTCTCTCTCCGAAGAGAGACAGGTACCTTAATAGATTAAGCAGTCTGGATTTGATTACACTTGCTAGCCAAAGCCGCGAACATTGTGTCCCTTTGGAGGGACAGCAAGTGCAGCTCGCTGCGGCTTGCGGGGAGGAGCGTATGTAATAGACCTAGAATTAAACCTCAACCTAACTAAACAAAGACTGCAAAAATTTCTGATGCTTCTCTTTGTCTTTCTGTATCAGTAGTGGAATACCAAATGCATAATCCACCATTTTGTCCGTAAAATCATGACTGACAAAGCTTTGCATTATTTTAGACTTGGATGAGATGATGATTAGGTCAGTTTGATCAACCATTGCCTGATTATAGACCACATCTGCAACACGCTCTTGCTTTTGCAACGAAAGCACATAATTAATGCCATCCTCGAAGCCATGATCTTTTTTGAACCCGTCTAACTTATTCTTCATTTTTTGATCCATTTCCTTTTTATCCTTCTCGGAAAGGGAATAAGGGAAAAACTGAGCACGGTATCGATAGATATGCTGCCCGGTAACATTTCCTCCATCAGTCAAATTTTTAGCCGTTTTAACCGCTTTCGCCGACTGCTCCGAAAAATCGATAGGAGCAAGAATGTTTTTCATACTGTAGCGGCTGTTTTCAGGTACAAGCAATACGGAAGTGGCCACATATTTCAGTATTCTTTTCGGGATGATCCCTTCACCGGCATACCCAACTTTTTTACCCATCAACAAGAGGTCCGGCTCAATAGAGTTCACTACCTCAATGATCTGATCGGTAGGTTTGCCGGTTTTGATTATCATTCTTATTTCAATGGAATCATCCTCGAAATGTCCTTTTAATTTATCATTCAGCTCAGCTCTAATCAGATCGAGAAACTCATCTTCTGATTCAATTTCAGGAAATTGTTCTGCAAACTCCATAGCCGTTGGTCCCGATTCCACCGTATGAAAGAAGGTGATGGTTTTTGGTTTTACAATGGAAGTTAAAAATTCAGTGTAGCCGATAAGGATATCGTCCATATTGGACAAGTCGAGACATGCTAACCAATGTTTTGAGTCTATCATTTTATACCTCTAATCTGATTTTTTTTGTTTTTGAATTACTTTCATAACTAGCTCACGATAAGACTCTCGCTCTTTATCTCTGTCTTTTCGCAGATAATCCTGATGTTCTTGTTCCAGACCACGCTTCAGGCTGTAACACATAACCAGCAGCACGATAACAAATGGCAAGCCGGTACTGATAGCTCCGGCCTGAAGGGCTCCAAGTCCGCCGCCTAACAACAAGACAGCAGCAACAATACCCTCGGTTGATGCCCAAAAAATACGCTGTCCAACAGGTGCATCTAGTTTACCGCCACTTGTCAATCCGTCGATCACCAATGAGCCTGAGTCAGACGAGGTGACAAAGAAACTCAAGACCAAGATGATGGCCAGGAATGAAGTCACGATAGACCATGGAAACTGATCGAGTAAGATAAACAGTGAGGTGGTTTGATCTGCTTCAACGGCAGAAGCGATCTCTGCAATACCGTTGATCTCGAGAAATATGGCACTTCCTCCAAAACCGCTCATCCAGAGAAAAGTAAGCATGGTTGGAACGATCAAAACTCCCAACACGAATTGTTTAACGGTTCGTCCTCTTGAGATTCGGGCAATAAACATCCCGACATAAGGTGACCATGAGATCCACCAGGCCCAGTAGAAAACGGTCCAGGACGACATAAATGAACCTTCTTCATATGTTTGTGTCCAAAAAGCGAGTGTCGGGAACTTCTGTACATAATGTCCGAGGTTTTGAACAAAGGACCCAAGAATGAATAAGGTCGGCCCTACGATCAGTATAAAGAGCAGGAACAATCCGGCCAAACGGATATTCAGTTCACTTAAAACTTTCACCCCTTTATCAATTCCTAAGACAACAGATCCAATAGCCACAGCGGTAACTCCTACAATAATGATAACCTGTAAGTTGATAGTATTTTCGAATCCGAACACGTACTCCATGCCGGCACCTGCCTGTGCAGCTCCGAGTCCCAGCGAGGTAGCCAAACCAAATAAGGTTCCCAAAACTGCAAGAACATCGATCACATCACCGATCCACCCATTAATGCGATCACCTAAAATTGGGTAAAAAACGGATCGGAAAGAAAGAGGCAGGTCGCGATTAAAGGCAAAAAATGCCAGAGCAAGTGCAACAATTGCGTAAATAGCCCAGGCATGTAGACCCCAGTGAAGGAAGGTAATGCCCATGGCATCACGTATGGCTTCGGTTGTACCCTGTTCAGCATGAGGCGGTGACAACAAATGCCACATCGGCTCTGCCACAGCATAAAACATCAGGCCGATTCCCATTCCTGTACTAAACAACATAGCAAACCATTCCATGGTGGTGAAGTCAGGTTCGGCATCTTCGCCGCCCAAACGAATGCTGCCATATTTACTGAATGCAAAGTAGAGAGCAAAGCCAATAAAAATGTTAACAGCTACTACAAACAGCCAGCTTGCATAGTCCGTTATACCTACTCTGATTGCATTAAAAACGTTATCTGCAGCTTCACCGGCCCATATAACCCCGATAATTAATGCGGTGATAAGGATAACTGATGGCCAAAAGACCGGTTTATGAATATCAAAATATTTATTTATACCCGTTTTTTCACCCGGGTCTTTTTCTTCTCCTCTTATTGCCATGTTGGTAATTTTAGAAAATTAGAATTAATTCAATACTTGCCGAAAAGCGGGGCAAATGATGTCACATTAGGGCGGAAGCTCTGAGGATAAAACAGCTCAGATGATTGGTACTGAGATACTCCCGAATCTAAATTATCGTAGTTCTCATGTACTCCAATTTGACATTAATTGATACTAAAAAAATCAGCGTATTGAAATAACTGATAATTATAAAGTAATACAGCGATCAATAATTTCCTGAAGGCTACAGAAAAGCGAACGATTATCAAACGCAGCTTTTGGAAGTGTTGCTAAATTAAACACTTGTGTCATATGAAATAATAGAAAAGGAGAGTTCTGCCCCGACAAAAAGTTGTCAGCGCAGAAATGAGAAGACCTGCGATATGAAAACCCTTAGCTGCCAGAAATTTTTAAAATATTCAGGCCATCAACCCCATTAGCTAATATTATGTATTGACCATTTGTTTTTACAAAATTAGCAGAGGCCGTATTGGTTGAATTGCTTTTCCAACTGTAAACTTCTTCAGGCTCTGTTTTACCATCTCTTGGGAGTGTTGTAATAAATAATCCGTCCGTTCCATTGGCGATATAAACATATTTTCCGTCTACGGTAACGCCATTAGCAACATCCGCTCCATGAGCATTGAATTCATATACCGGAGTATCGGCAGATGTGCTAAACTTATATCCTTTGACTCCCCGATTCCCTAAGGCCACGTAGGTTATGGCAGCGGTATGTTCAAGTACGTTTTTGCCATCAACAGGAGTGACGGCAAAAGGAGTTTGAAAAGTGGTTATAGCATCACTCTTAAAATCCATGATCGTGAAGTTGGCACGCTTATCAGCCAACAGGTTCAAGCCAATAACATCATCTTGTCTTCTGTCGATGCTTTTGGCGAAATTATTATCAACTCTTTTAGTGATCGATAGGTTGCCTTTATTCAGCTGGTAAAAGCCACCTCCTGTAGCTCCGGAAACAACATAGAGATCCTGTGCAAAATCCACGATGTCATTTCCTGAAAAGCTGGGTAAAGGAATTTCACGGTAAGAGCCGGAACCTGTTTTAAAGACCCCTTTTTCAATTTCTTTTTCTCCAAGTATGGCGCCTCCGTGTCCCTGTAAACTATAGCCTGAACTTCCTACATCTCGTCCACCGGTGATCCATAATATTTTTGCATTTTCTTCGATCTCAAGGGCATTGATATCGGTATCCTCAGAAATAAGAGAAGAAATGATCTTTGGATTTTCTTCGTCATTAATATCAATGATGTCTACAGCCCCGGCGTATTCGCTGCCATTCAGGTGATAGGAGATATATACCTTATTGGCACGTATTTCAATACTGGTCGCGCTTAACTTTTTACCATTAACTTCCGGTGACTCCACATTGGCAATGTGTGTAAATTTATCACCGCCAAGGGTAGATGAAGTGGAAGAAAATTTAGACTTTAATGAATCAAGAACGATATCATTATTGATGATCTGTACCCGCTGGTTGAGGCTTTCCAAATCGTTATTAACACTTTGGAAATAGCTTTTTCCATCATCATTTGAAAGCAAACTACATGAACTAATACCTATTACAAAGAACCCAAATACCATTAAAAGCACAGTGCGCTTTAACCCTTTCATCCAACACCCTCGAAATTATTTAAATATTATAAGCTGAACTATTTTATCAAAAGTAAGTCTTTACCGGATCAATTAATTATAGAATTTTTTAAAGCCTGAAGTTTTAGTCAGGAATTTTGATAAAACATTTTTCCATGATCCATTAAGATCTGAGCAGCCTTAAACCTATGTCCAAATTCATCCTCGAATTTCCTTAGCTTCTCCACCACCTTATCCGCTCCGATTTGATCGATATACCGGAAAGGCCCGCCAAGGAATGGAGGAAAGCCGAGTCCAAGGATAGCTCCAAGATCTCCGTCTTCCGGAGACTTGAGTATTCCTTCTTCCAGGCACCAGGCCGCTTCGTTGATCATAGTCAAAGCCATACGCATTTGGGCGGTTTCTTTGTCGGGATTACTTCGGTTTTGGCTGCCGAAGTGTTCATAGATCTCGGTGTTGACTTCCTTCTTTTTGCCGGAAGAGTATTTGTACATCCCGCGTTTATTTTTGCGGCCTTTGTAGCCGGTATCCAGTAATTCCTGTGCACGGTTGGTGGTGTCCACGCCGCGTTTGGCAAACATGGCTGACATCGTTTCGGCTACATGAGCTCCCACATCAATGCCGACTTCATCAAAAAGAGCCATGGGTCCGACCGGGAACCCCCAGTCTTTCATGATCTTATCGAGGAATTCGATGGAGGCGCCTTCTTCCAAAAGCTTGAGGGCCTCATTCATATAAGGTGCCAAAATTCGGGTGGTGTAGAAACCGGGTCCGTCTTTTACCACGATCACATTCTTCCCCTGATTCACCCCAACTTGGAAGGCTGTTTGCGTTACCCAATCGGCAGTTTGATCAGTAGTGATAATTTCAAGCAGCGGCATTTTCTGAACCGGGGAGAAGTAATGCATCCCAATGATATTTTCAGGCCGTTTGGCACCTTTGGCAATTTCTGTGATTGGCAGTGATGAGGTATTGGAGGCAAAAATACAGTGTTCTTCTGTGGCTGATTCAACCTCCTTCACGATCGTACGTTTCAGGTCAAGATCTTCGAATACGGCTTCGATCACAAGATCCACAGCTTTGAATCCGTCATAAGAAGCAACTCCCGTTACTTTACTGGCCATTTTATCCCGCTCAAATTCTGAGATGATCCGTTTTTCAGCTTTTTCATTTAACGATTTCCAGATCTCTTTTTCGCCCTGTGCAGCCTGATCGATGGTTTGATCTTTCAGCAATACGTTGTAATCACCTTTATCCATGCTGACCTCTGCAATACCTGAACCCATCAAACCTGCTCCAAGTACTGCCAACTTTTTCACCGGCTTTACAAGGTCAGGATTCGGTACTTTTTTGGAAGCATTCATCCCGAAAAACAGATTCACTAAATTTCTCGATTCC
>NZ_DASSWP010000224.1:0-13016 GCF_035704785.1 Gracilimonas sp.
TTCTCAGGAAGCCTCTTTCTGATTTCTTCTACATAATTTTTTAGAGCTTGCTCAGTTTTACCATTAGTTAATGCCTGATACGTATGCTGCAATACGCCTTTGAGGTCATCAGCATATTCCGTGAGTTCAGCTGCCATCACCTTTTGTACCTTTTGCAGCTGATTTTTTTGAAGTTCTTTTAAAATTTTTACTCGTTCAACGTCAGATTTCATCTGTTATATTCGTTATTTATGCTAACTGAAATTGTATCCTTTCCGGATAAACAACAAGTTATTAATTGTATTTGCAGAATGTGACAAAACCATTAAACAATTACTTTATCCTTTTTTGTGCACTCTTTCAATGGTTTAAAGAATATCTTACATTAAAGGTATCATCTATTTAGGCAAATGACCTTTCAATTAAAAAATCCCGGCAAAAAAATGCGCAATAAACTCTTTATCAGAGCGCTTGCTTTGTTGTTTTTTTCACTCTTTATTTTTGCAGATGGTTTTGCTCAGAGCCAATTGCAACGCGTTTCCAATACAGCACGAAGTGATGGGATGGGCTATGTAATTCGATATCATCTAAGTGCCCCTGTCGATTCTTTTGAAATAACACAGCCGGCACCCGATCTTATTCAAATGGTACTATATGATCAGGAAATTGATACAACAGGGCTTATACTTCCTAAGCAAAGCGAAAAATTAAAAGAAGTTCGCTTGTATGAATTAGAGTATGGGTATGGAGTAGACATTTATCTGACCGAAGGAGCCACTTACAAATCTAACGCCTATATAGATAGGAATGGAAAGGATATACTTGTTAGCTTGACCCAATCCACTAAAGAGGAACTGGCGCAATATACACAGCAATTCTTAACACGTAATTGGTATAAGGAAATTGTTGACGATGATGCTTTAGATGTATCTGCTCCTCCTTTCCAAACTAATATTCTGTACAATAATGTCAGAGATAAACTTCGCTTTGATAAGATTGTAATTGATCCCGGTCATGGCGGATGGGATCCGGGTTCTATAGGTTATAAAGGAGTCAAGGAGAAAAACATAACCCTTGAGGTTGCCAAAAAATTAGGGGCTTATATTGAAGAACACCTCCCGGATGTTGAAGTAGTTTATACACGTGAAGATGATACATACCTGGGATTAGCCGAATTAGGCCATTTTGCAAATTTAGCTGAAGCTGATCTTTATGTTTCAATACATTGTAATTCATTCCACAACCAGTATGTAAGCGGTGCTGAAGTTTATTTTTTGGGACTCTCTAAAAGCAATGCCTCACTTGAAGTAATGAAAAGGGAGAACAGTGTATTTAAAGAGGAAATTAACCAAGAGCTTACAGAAGATGACCTTTTGATATATGAACTGGCACATAGTGGCTATATAGCTACGAGTGAAAAAATTGCCTACATGATCGAAGATCAATTTCGAACCCGCGCACAACGAAAATCACGAGGTGTCAAACAAGCCCCGTTCCAGGTGCTCTTCGAAGCCGCTATGCCCGCCGTTTTAGTTGAACTTGGATTTATTACCAATCCTGCCGAACAACGCTTTTTAACCAGCGAATATGGCCAAAATATTATGGCTTCAGCTCTGTTTCGTGCTATCCGGGATTATAAAGTTGAATATGAAGAGAAGCAGGCGTATAACGTCTCTTCAAATTAGCATTGCATGTCTAAACCTTTGATAATCGGTGTTGCCGGTGGTAGTGGTTCCGGAAAAACTACCGTTGTAAATTATATTTGTGAGGAATTTGCAAAGGACAACATCCTGCGGCTTGAACACGATTCCTACTACCGAGAGCTCAAACACCTGCCTTTTGAAGAGCGTGTAAAACAGAATTTTGACCACCCAGCCTCTCTGGAAACCGAGCTGCTAATTCGCCATATAGAAGCTCTTTTAGAAGGTCATCCGGTAGAAGTTCCGGTTTATGATTTTGAGGAACATACCCGAAAAGAAGAAACTATTACAAAAGAACCCTCGGATGTAATTTTAATCGATGGGATCCTGATCTTTTCAGAACCTGAATTATTGAAGTTAATGGATGTCAAGATTTTTGTTGACACTGACGATGATGTTCGTCTGCTACGACGACTGCAAAGAGATATTCAGGAACGCGGAAGATCTCTTGACGGGGTTCTTGCCCAATACGAAAAATTCGTTCGCCCCATGCATCTTGAATTTGTTGAGCCAAGTAAACGCTACGCCGATATCATCATACCCCGGGGCGGTAAAAATAAAGTCGCTCTCGAAATGGTCTCTGCACTTATCCGTGGCAAAATGAACAGCTAAGCCTTTCTTTTTTACATTCCTGCCAAGATCATCATTATAAGAACTGTAAAATTACAGGCTTTTTTGCTTTTTATTGCCTTTTTTAAATCCTCTGTTTAACAGGCTTTTAATATTAATTAACCACGGAAGCTTAACGATGAAAAAACTATCTACTCTTACTTTGTCTTCTGTATTATTTGTTTTGGTGTTTTTCGGCACCTCACCTATAGTTCAGGCACAAAATCCCCCCGACCTTAGAGAACAGTACTTAACACCCCCTGATGAAATCGCTGAAGAAGTGCTGGCCCCAAGGTATAAGAACATCACACTTTATGATTTGAGCCCGAACCGGGAGTATTTTCTGAATACAACTCAAAACCGAAGCCTTTCTCCGCTTTCTGCTTTTGCAAAACCTTACTACAACCTTGGAGGCTTGCAGTTTAATCCCGGAGCGAATCGAAGCCGGTATTTTACTACCGGTTCAACTTCAGGATTAGAGCTGATCGGTTCTCGAAATGGAGATGCCTCTGATATTGAAACCCCGGATGATGCCCTTGTCAGCAGCGCCTCATGGTCGCCCGATGGAACAAAACTGGCTTATTTTGCCCATTTCAATGATGCCACTCACCTTTATGTAGCAAATCTGGAAAATGGACGTTCCCGGCAAGTCACTCGCCGCCCCGTTTTGGCAACAATGAATACTTCGTTCGAATGGTCAGCCGATGGACAATATATTTTCACGGTTTTAGTACCTGATGATCGTGGCAACGAGCCACAAGAACCTGCCACGCCTACTTCACTCCAGGTCAAGATGACTACCGATAAGGAAAACCGACTTCGTACGTACCAGGATCTGCTGGGCGGTAAATTTGAAGCCGAATTACTCCAATATCATGTAACCGGACAATTAGCCCGCATCAATGTGGAAAACCGCAGAGTTCGCGAAATTGGTGAACCTGCGATGATCCGGGATATCGATCCTGACCCAAATGGTGAGTATATCATTGTTGAAAAAATGACCGAGCCTTTTTCTTACATCGTGCCGGTCTACAGCTTTGCCACTGTTGAAGAAATTTGGGACCTGGATGGAAATATGCTTGTTGAACTCGGCAATAGCGAGATCAATAAGGGAGTTTCAGGGTATGAGGAAGATGAAAATTACGGCCGCCGGGATGTGAAATGGCGCCCCGATGGTGAAGGGCTAAGCCTGCTGGCAAAAGCCGGTGAAGGCATGAAAGCCACCCGCGATAACGACGACGATAAGGATGCAGATGATGACAGCGATTCTGATGATGAAGAAACCGAAGAAGAGGAAGATGAAAAAACCATGGATCGCGTGATCCAGTGGCTGCCTCCTTTTGGTGAAGAGGACATGAATGTGATCTATGAAACTGAAGATGAAATGGAGTCTGTTTCATATTCCTCAGATACCAATATTCTGTTCATCGAAGAAGAAGGCAGTAATGAAGAACATCTTTACGCGGTATTCCTGGATAACCCTGAAGAAACACACACTATCTATAAACATAAAGATGATGATTTCTATAAAGATCCCGGAAGTCTTATGACTATGGCAGGCGATATGGGTATTTCTGTAGTACATCTTACACCCGATCAGAATAATGTTTTCTTATCAGGTACTCAGTATTATGAAAATTACGAAGAAAATGCTCCCCGCCCTTTTATTGATAAAGTTGATATACGTTCAGGTGAAAAGGAACGCATTTTCCAAAGCAGAGAAGACATGTATGAAGATGTGAGAGCCATACTTGATGATTCTGCCACTGAGATCGTTATATCCCGGGAATCCCCTCAAATGCATCCCGACTCCTGGCTGGTGAACCTGGATAGCGGAAATGAGATCCAACTCACTTCCAATGTAGATTATAATTCAGCTGTAACTCAAGCTCAGCGCGAACGGTTCAAAGTAAAACGCGCAGATGGGTTTGAATTTTGGGTTGAAGTCACACTTCCTCGTGACTGGGATGGAACCCCGCTGCCCGGTATCATTTGGCACTACCCTTCTGAATATGACGATCAGGAAGACTATGACGAAGACGTGCGAGAGTATAACAAAAATGACTTTCCCGGAGTGTACCATCGTTCCATGGATATTCTTGTAAAACGAGGATATGCAGTTATTGATGCCGACTGGCCTATTTCTGCCGAGATGGGAGATCCAAATGACGGGTTTGTCTGGAGTATCGTTCAAAACAGTACGGCTGTAATCGACAGTACAGCAAAACGCGGCTACATCGACCGTGAACGAATGGCTATAGGTGGACACAGTTATGGTGCTTTTGGTACTGCCAATGCCATGATCCATACTTCCTTTTTCAAAGCCGGAATTGCCGGAGATGGAAATTACAACCGAACACTCACACCATTGGGCTTTCAGCGTGAGCCGAGAGATCTGTGGCGTGGACTGGAACGCTACGTCCAAATGACCCCTATTTTCTGGGCCGACCGAATGGACGGAGCCTTATTGATGTATCACGGAGCAGCAGATCAGAATGTAGGTACCTGGCCAACGCATTCCCGCCGAATGTTCCATGCTTTAAATGGTATTGGCAAAACAGCCGCCATGTATATGTATCCCCATGAAGCACACGGACCAGCCGCCGAGGAAACTATTCTCGATCTATGGACGCGCTGGGTACAATGGATGGATCATTATGTAAAAGATAAAGGTGAGCATATACCTGAAGCTGAACTTGGTAGTGAATGATCCCTTTTTTTTAGGGAATTAGTATTTGGGGATATCCGATGGGTATTCCCTTTTTTATTTTGGGATCTTAGATTCTTTGCTCATTCTCTCCATCCCGTCAAAAACTAAAAAAGGGCGAAGCTTACCTTCTCGTTCTATTATACTTTCAAGAAAAGAGCCCCATCCTCCGGTAATAAAGAGATCAAAGGGCCCAAATTCTGATTCGTATTTTTTAAGGATCGCCTCAATGGCCATTTTATAAAAGCCTGCCTGTCCCCATTTCAGGGAATCAATGGTATTTTTCCCGGGCCATATTTTTGGGATATCCATTTCTACCTCAGGAAGTGCCGGTGCTTTTTGGTGCAGTATCTCTCCAAATCCTGATAACCCCGGTGCGATCAAACCGCCACGATACACATCATCCTGATCCATAAAGTCGATGGTGATGGCTGTTCCTGCATCAATTACTACCACTGACTTACTGGTCTGATTAGTAGCACCATAACAAGCCAAAAACCTATCGATACCCAGAGTTTCAGGGGTTTCATAATCCAACAGATCGCGGGGAATATCACTTACGCTGATTTGCCTTAGTTTCACGTGCTTTAAATGTTCTAAAATAGCTTCTTGCAGATCCTTGCGAACACTTGCTAAAATTACTTCTGTGAATGATTCCGGATGAGTATCGATCCACTCAATGAATTCAAGGGCGGTTACGGTTTTTTTCGTATCAACCACATTCCATTTCACACCCCTTTTATGTGCTCCTTTAATGGAAGAATTACCTGCATCCAGATACAGAATATTATTTGAAGTTTTGGAATCGATTTTGCTCATCTTTTTGTAGTACTTTTACACAGGGTAATTTAAAACAAATTATAGCTTTTAAAATGAATCTCAATTCTAAAGTCGCCATCGTAACAGGAGCCAGCAGTGGAATCGGAGCTGAATTCAGCAAAATGCTTGTTGAAAACGGCACTGAAGTATATGGGCTTGCACGCAGTGAAGATAAACTTAAGAAATTACAGAAGTCTCTGGGGGAAAATTTTCACCCCGTAAAAATGGATATAACCAAGTCTGATGATTTGGAAGAATGGGTAAACGATACCTTTGGCCGAAAACATCAACCGGATATCCTGATAAATAATGCCGGGGTTATGTTTTCTGCTAATGTGGAAGACCTTACCATGGAAGAATGGCATACCATGATCAACGTGAACCTGAACGGAATTTTTTACCTTACCCGTCTCATCGTTCCATTGATGAAAGAGAACGAACAAACTTGTCACATTATTAATATAGCTTCTATTGCCGGGCTGCTTGGTAATCCTACCATCTCAGGATATAATGCCAGTAAATTTGGGGTTAGAGGATTCAGTGAAGCTTTATTCAAAGAACTGAGATATGATGGCATAAAGGTAACATGTGTATTTCCGGGATCGATAAATACTGATCTCTTTGATAAGATCGATGGAATAGACAACCATCCGAACATGATGAAAACCACCGATATTTCAAGTACGGTAAAGTTTTTATTGGAAACAGATGACAACTTTCTCATCAATGAGATCACCATGAGGCCGCTTAATCCAAAAGACCCAACTTCTTGATTTTTTTTATGATCAATAATTTTTTAAAACCCCTGCTTATCTATGGAATCGGGATCATGCTGATCACGGTCTCGATCTCAGGTTGTTTAGGTCCGGAAAAAATTCCGGTACCTGATAACCTGATCCCTGAAGACCAATACATAGATCTTATGGTTGAAATGCAGCACATCATAATATATCACAGTGCTGAACCTGACAGTGTTGATGCTGACTCATTAAAAGCCATTGTCTACGATGAATATGATGTCACTGACGAGCAATACCGGGCTTCACATGAATACTATCAAAAACATGTAAAACAACAAATTGCAAGAGTTGACTCGGCTATTAAGCGATTAGAAGCTGAAGAAAAATTTATTATGGCTTATATCGATTCAATGAAAACCGTTAACGCCAAAATGGATTCCCTTACAAAAGCTGACACAACTCTCACAGATCAATAATCAGATCAGGCAATAAAATCCCGGCTTTTGGGGATTGTTAGTTAGCTTTTCTTCTTTGATCAAGTATTGAATGGCCAGTACAACTTTAATTTTAGTGTAACCTGTGTCTCCGCAAAGCTGACTTACCGTCTTATCTTCACTTTCCAGGAGTTCATAAATTGCTTTAATTTCTTCTGACGATGGTGGCGGTTCTTTTACAGAATCAAATTTGAGGCAATTGTCACAATGTCCGCATGGCTTGGCTTTGGTATCCCCGAAATAATTTCTTAGATAGACTTCCCTGCAACTTTCCGTCAGCACATATCCATGCATCTGCTCCAGCTTTCGAAACAGATTATTTCGATGAGATTCAACCTGTATTTTTGTTAGTGGCAATTTTGAAGATCTGGCCTCCAAAACTTTAACTAAACTTCTCTGCTTGTGCATCTCAAACACCAGGATCTGATCATTTTGCATCAACACATTTAATGCCTTAACAAGAGCATTTCGGTGCAGATCCAGTTTATCCAATACATAATCTTCATCTCGTTGTACCATGTCACGAAATGCGATGGTCCCAAACAGTCGCTCCAGCTTATCTACAAATTCCGCTTTCTCATCATTATTACATTTTTCACGAAAACTTTTCAGTGCATTTGAACTTAATGTAAACTGTACACTAACTGCAGGTTTCACTTCTTCCTGCATGGCTATAACATCAAACTGATCTAAAACCCGCATGGCAGCCCGGGCTTTCCCATAAGAGAGCTGTCCTCTCTTTTTGATTTGCTCAATATCAAAATGGCGTGATTCTTCCATTTGTGATCCGACAGCCAGATGGAAACTGTCGCATAAGATCTGATAGGTATGATCTAATTCATCAAGTGTAGGATAGCTTTGATCCAGCCTTTCATCAGCTTTTATATAATCCGATTCACGGTACAAAAGAATAGGGAAACTTTCTTCACCATCTCTGCCTGCCCTGCCGGCTTCCTGATAATATGCCTCCAATGAATAGGGCATTTCTTCATGGATCACATACCTGCAATCCGGCTTATCGATTCCCATCCCAAAGGCATTGGTTGCAGCAACTAAAGGAGTTTCACCGGTGATCCATCGCTGCTGAATGGCCTTTCGTTTCTCTGCTTCAACACCGGCATGATAGGCTTCAGCCTTGATCCCCAACCTTGTAAACCGCTCTGCTACATGTTCACAATTCTTTCGGGTACCTCCATATATCAGCCCGTCTCCTTTTTGCGCTCCTTTTTTAACCGACTGCTCCAGCTTCTGCTTTTTCTTTGGGGATTTGACGACCCACCATTTTAGGTTTGGACGGGAAAATCCCCGGGTTATCACATTCGGTTTCTCAAATTCAAGGGATCCTATGATGTCTTTTTGAACTTCAGGAGTGGCCGTTGCAGTTAGGGCGATCCACCGGGTTTTATCTGCGATGCTTTCCAAGGAAGTTCGGATCTCACGATATGAAGGCCGAAAATCATGCCCCCATTCACTTATGCAGTGCGCCTCATCAATGGCCACCATGTCAATATTCAACTTGGGGAGTTCAGCTTCCCACAGGGTTGTTTTAAGGCGTTCCGGAGCACAATAAAGTAACTTGTACATTCCGTTTCGGGCATTAACCAGCCGCTGCTCCACCTCATAAGAGGGAATAGTACTGTTAATAAATGTTGCAGAAACTCCTTTTGCTTTCAGCGCCTGAACCTGATCCTGCATGAGAGCCACCAGAGGTGAAATTACCAGGGTCAAGCCTTCAAAAACGGTAGCCGGAACCTGGTAGCAAAGTGATTTACCTCCTCCGGTAGGAAACAATACAAGTGTATCATTACCATTAAAAACAGATTTTACTACTTCATCCTGCCCCGGACGAAAGCTTTCAAACCCCCAAAATTTTTTTAGATTAGCTTCTGCTTTTTGAAAATGATCTTGCAAACTAAACCTCTGAATTTATACTCATCAACAATCCAAAATATAAAGAGTATGTACTTCAAGAAATAATAAAGTAAAATCATATTGAAATTTTCATATAATAAAGTTTCTTACTGTTATGCAATTAAAGTAATCTACTATGAACAAATTTCTATTTTTCTTACTCGTCTCTCTGTGCATTACGGTAATCGGATGCGCCCAAAATGATATTATAAGATCAGACTATACCATCAAGTCGGGTTCTTCTTTTGGAATGTGTGTAGAAAACTGCTATCAAGAGCTTTCGGTGAATGAATATCAGGTAGTATTGAAAATTGCTGACCGTATTAATGATGATCCGGAAGTATTTACTAAACGCACTGTTGCAAATGAAGAATGGAATCAGATACTCGATCAAATAGACGAAGAGGCCTTCCGTGCTCTTCCCGAGGTGATTGGATGCCCCGATTGTGCTGAATGGATAGAAGTACAAAGTCTTGATCTGGTTAAAAAAATCACCTTTGAATACGGGAACCCTCCTGCAGAACTTGCCGAATTAGCTACCATACTGAGAGAAAAACGTGATGATCTTTTCACTGATAAATAAATTCTCTGTCATTTTTAAATTTTGACGACAATAAAAAAGCCGGAATCGAATGATCCCGGCTTGTACTTATTCTGTTTGGTAGTGTGACTTACCAGTCTTTGTCGCTCTTTTCTTTTTCAGCGGCAGCTAAAGCCTCTTTAATGCTTGGAGGCAGTATCACGGTATCAATTACGTGAACAACTCCATTTGACGCATTGATATCAGCCATTGCTACTTTTGCACCATCAACTGTAACATTTCCATAATTGATATTTATGGTTACTTCACTTCCTTCTACAGTTTTTGCTTTCATACCATCTTCAAGGTCACCGGACATTACTTCTGCAGGTACTACATGGTATGTAAGTACTGCTGTCAGTTGATCTTTATTTTCCGGCTTCAAAAGCATCTCAAGCACGCCTTCAGGCAGTGCTTCAAAAGCTGCGTTTGTAGGTGCGAATACGGTAAAAGGACCGTCACTCTGTAGCGTCTCTACTAACCCTGCTGCTTTAACGGCAGTAACAAGGGTCGAAAGATCGTCGGTGGCAACAGCAAGCTCTACTATGTCGCTGTCTTGTGCTTGTACATTGGTGGACAAAAGCATTGCAAAAACCAATGCAAAAACTCCTGCTATTTTTTTTAGTGTTCTCATGATGAATATATTTTATTATGATTGAATAGTCAGCTCTAATAATGCTAACCTTTCAACTTTCATTCCAATTTGAAAACAATTTTCACAATTGCTTAATCATCATCGCCACACTTTTCTTTCCTCTCTCTGTTACTTGTTCTGCTACTTGTTTGAAGCCCAGTGCCTTATGAAATAGCAACGAATCTGGATTGGCAGGTTTAATATTAATTTCACAAGTAATTATTTTTTTATCGGATGTCTGAAAAAGAAAGTTATAAAGTGCCGTACCCAATTTTTTTCCACGAAATTTCTCTCCAATAACGATGCGATCCACATAATCAAAGTCTGAGTAGTTATTGCAAAAGAATGCATAATTAAGGCTGTCGTATTTAAGTCCTTTTTGCAGCACTATTATAAATCCGGCCAGCTCCTCTCCTTCTTCTATGACCAGAAAAGGATCGGCTTGTTTTAGAAATCGCTTCATATCTGATAATTTAACCTCACTAACATGGGGAAGGGCTGCCTGATTCATTTCCAGGACTTTTGGCAGATCCTTATTTTGTGCTCTTCTTATATTCATGGATTAATATATGTAGTATGATTCATCAAGTTTACTGCGAGCTCATTTTATTAGCTGATCAATTACGCAAAGCTATACAATCTTTCTTAAACTACTAACATCAATTATGTTAATAATTTATAGAAATATTCTATAACGGAGATACTATGTTTAACAGAAATAAATGTCCTAATTGTAATAAGTCAGTCATCACTTTTAGGAAATTCATTCGAGTCACTGATCCCACCAAAACTATGGAGTGCCGACATTGTGGTACTTCTTTAAAACTTAGAAGTTATCATAGCTTTTATATAATTTTGGCTGTGATAATTGGACTCGCCATCCCCACATTTTTAGTAGGTACTGGTCAGGTACCATCGTTTTTCAATGAGCTGGCTTTCCACATGAAAGCCATCATAGTTGTTATTTATTTAATACTATGGATCGTTGGAGCCATTTTCCTGGGCTGGCTTTTAATCGGTTGGAAAAAAGCATAAGCTTAACTCAAATAGCATTTACTAACTACCACCAATGGAATCTAAAAAATCTCACTTTCAGCTCGATACATCTGTCACTTATCTCAATTGTGCATACATGGCGCCACAACTTAAAGTGGTTGAGGAAGCCGGACTCGAAGGCCTCAAACGAAAACGAAATCCTTTTCAAATTTCACCGGAAGAATTTTTTGGCGAAACTGATTCCCTCCGTGAGGAATACGCTAAACTCATCCATACAAAAGAACCTAAACGCATTGTGGTCATTCCATCCGTTTCTTACGGAATGGCAAATGTGGCTAAAAATCTCCCGCTTTCGGAAGGCGATAACATTATCGTTGTAGGCGAACAATTTCCCAGCAATGTGTATCCTTGGAGAGAAGCAGCTTTTGAGCACGGTGCAGAGATCGTCACCATCACTCCTCCTAAAGAAATAGAGAACCGCGGGAAGATCTGGAATGAAAAGATCCTGAATGCCATAAATTCAAAAACCAAACTGGTGGCTTTAGGTAATATTCACTGGGCTGATGGGACATTATTTGACTTAAAAACCATCCGCAAGCAAACACGTGAAGTTGGAGCATGGCTGGCTATTGACGGAACGCAATCGGTTGGCGCCCTTCCTTTTGATGTTTCTGAAATTCAACCTGATGCCCTGATCTGCGCCGGGTACAAATGGCTAATGGGACCTTACAGCATCGGTTTGGCTTACTACGGTCCGGCTTTGGATGATGGCAAGCCCGTAGAAGAAAACTGGATCAACCGTTACGAAAGTGAGAATTTTGCCAACCTGGTGAACTACAATGATGATTACCAACCCGGTGCGTTGCGGTATGAAGTTGGGGAACACAGCAACTTCATCTTAGTACCGATGATGCTTGCCGCTGTCAAACAGTTGAACGAATGGGGACCGCAGAATATCCAAAATTATTGCAAAGATCTTGTTTCTAGCGGGATCAAAAAACTGAAGGAAGCAGGGTACAAGATTGAAGATGAGAACTACCGATCTTCCCATCTCTTCGGAATTCGTCTGGGTGATGACCATAACATGGAACAGATCAAACAAAGATTTGAAGAGGAGAACATCCTTGTTTCATTTCGGGGATATTCGATCAGGATTTCACCGAATGTGTATAATACGGAAGAGGAGTTTGGGAAGTTGGTGGAGACATTGATCTAAAGAACACGTAGGGGTAATTCATGAATTACTCCTACCTGTTTTTCCTATGGATGCCCCAAAAACCAGTAAGGGCGCATCGCAATGCGCCCTTACTGGTTTAGAACTTTATTTTACCTCACACCGATTGTTCAGTAAATGTGAGAAACGATTATCAATCTCCGCTAACCACCGCTTTCATATAATCTCTTCGCATCTCAGCAATAGCTGAGATGGAAATACCTACCGGGCAAACGGCTTCGCATTCTGCGAAGTTAGAACAGTCGCCAAACCCTTCTTCTTTCATTTGATCAACCATGGCTACTACCCTATTTGAACGCTCAATTTCGCCCTGTGGAAGTTTATTAAGATGAGCGATCTTTGCGCCGGTAAACAACGAAGCAGATGCATTCGGACAAGCCGCTACACAAGCTCCGCAACCGATACAGGTGGCGTAATCAAAGGCTTGATCAGATTTCTCTTTTTGAACCAGAATTGAGTTTGCCTCAACAGCAGATCCGGTTTTAATGGAAACATATCCACCGGCTTCAATTATACGATCAAATGCACTTCGGTCAACCACCAGATCTTTGATAACGGGGAATGAAGCAGCACGTGGTGGTTCAATAGTTATATGATCGCCATCGCTGTAATT
>NZ_DASSWP010000243.1:0-4307 GCF_035704785.1 Gracilimonas sp.
TGCCACTGATTGTTCAAATGTGTAGCCTTTTAAAAAATCATAATCCCTGCGCCGGTTATGCGGCAGGCCGTTATGCACTCAAACGTATCGTAACCTTTAATGAATGACTTAGCTGAAATTGTTGTATTAACCCTGATCGCAGGACTCGCAATGCCAATTGGTGCGTCAATTGCTGCGGTAGAGCGAATCAGTCCGCGATGGTTAGAAACTGAAGTGCGCCACGGTGTAATTGCCTTTGGTGGTGGCGCTCTTTTATCCGCTGTTGCGCTGGTTCTCGTTCCTCAGGGTGTGAGTACTTTGTCTTCTCTTCCGGTTGCGGCTTGTTTTTCCGGTGGAGGCATCATGTTCATGGCGCTTGATATCCGTTTAGTGGCAAACAATACGCCATTTAGCCAGCTGACTGCTATGTTGTCTGATTTCGTACCGGAGGCATTGGCGCTTGGTGCCACCTTCACATTCTCCAAGGATGCCGGGCTTCTCCTGGCTGTAATCATTGCGCTCCAGAATACGCCTGAAGGTTTCAACGCATATCGAGAAATCAAGGTTTCCAGCGATTATGGCCGTCTGAAAATCATCGGCGCTTTTATACTAATGGCAATGTTGGGCCCTATTGCCGGGACAGCGGGTTACCTTGTACTGTCGGATTACCCGCAAATTGTTTCCGGAATCATGTTATTTGCCGCCGGTGGCATCCTGTACATCGTTTTTCAGGATATTGCACCGCAATCCAAGCTGAAGAATCACTGGGCGCCACCATTAGGCGCTGTTGCAGGTTTTTTGCTTGGTGTATTAGGCCATATCGCGGTTGGGGCATAACAAGGTGCTGCTGTCGGAAAAATTCTACGCTGCGCTCCAAATTTGGCGCAGAGCACGGCGTTAGGGCGCGTCAGGCGCATCACCTTCTGTCAAAATATGTGGGCTTCCAGCCGGTGGTAATTTTTTGGTCAGGTAGCAGGTTCGTGTCGTTGGTGTGGGTTGCCTCTTCTAAAGTTTTCCCAAGAGTCGGGGCGCCACGTTTTCGGTTCTGAGTTTTTTGGCTTTTAAGGTGTGGCGCTTTGCTTTTTCGGCCATCCCTCGCGAGCACTTTCTAATGCGCCTGTCGCTTAGTTCCGGCAATTTTGGCTTGTAGGTCAGCGGTGGTTTTGCACGGTTCGTGGTTGGTCTGGCTGTCTCGCCCTAAAAGCGTTTTAAATCGGACGCGGACGGGATGCGATAGAAACTTGTTTGCTGGGAAATAATTTTGCTACTTCAAAGAAATCATAATCTCCGCGCCGTTTAAACGCTGGGTCGTTATAGAACCTTCAAAAATCATATATTCGTGATGTAGCCGGAAACATCTAAACTGCACAGCAGCTCAACTTACTCACATCTTTGTCAAAAGTGAGTGTAGCAAGCTTAATCCCTTCAGAAAGGGTCAGGTAGGGATGAAATTCGGACTTGAGTGATTGAATAGTAACTCCGTGTCGAATAGCCAGTGCCAGTTCCATCAATAGTTCCGAACCTTCCGGTGCTAAAATGCGAGCTCCAATCAAGTGGTCATTATCTTGGTTTCGGATCAATTTGATATAACCACGGGTGTCCCGTGCGGCGATGGATCGGGGCACATTGTCCAGCGTAAGTTTCGTTGCTTGATAATTGACTCCAGCTTCTTCCGCTTGCTGCTCGTCCATACCCACACCGGCTACCTGTGGATCTGTGAAAATAACCCAAGGTAAGACCGAAAAATCGGCTTTTCCATGACTCTCTCTCATTGCATTTTCAGCTGCAATTTTACCTTCATAAGCCGCAGTATATACGAACTGTCGTTCTCCAAGTACATCACCGGCGGCAAAGATGTTGGACACCTTGGTCCGCATGGTTTCATCCACGGGAATATAGCCGCGACCTTCGGTGTCAATCCCTGCGGATTCAAGATTTAAATGTTTTGTATTTCCCTGCCTGCCGGTAGCAACTAATATCTGATCGGCTTCAAGTTCTTTTCCTTCTCCGTTCAACGTAAAGCGGATGCTTCTTTTGTTACCTGTTTTTGTTACTTCCAGTATGTCCGTGTTCGTTAAAATGGTCAATCCTTCCTCTTCCAAATATCCCGTCAAGGCCGTTGCAAGTTCTTTGGGTTGATCACTTAAGACATGCTCTGATCGTTGTATAACCGTCACCTTGCTTCCAAGCCGACTAAAGAGTTGAGCATTTTCCATAGCAATATATCCGCCGCCCAAAATAACAAGCTCTTCCGGGAGATCCTCAAGTTCATAGGCTGATTCATTAGTCAGATATCCCGCTTCTTTGAGTCCGGGTATTTCAGGTATGAACGGGGAAGCTCCTGTGGCAATCAAAATGTTCTCGGTGGTATAGGTTGAGTTATTAACTTCGACCTGATTTGCCTGGGTCAACTTTCCGTACCCTTCAATAAGGGTAATATTTGGATCATCCTTTATCACATTCACATACTTCTCCTGGCGCAGGTCTCGAACCATCTCCCGTTTTTGCTCGATCACTTTTTTAAAGTCACTGATGGTTGCAGTCGTTTCAATCCCTTCAAACCTCGGGTGGGATGCCTTATGGAAGGCTTCTGCTGTTCGGATCAGCGTTTTGGAAGGCACGCACCCCACATTTACGCACGTTCCACCTGTTGGCAGACCTTTATTTATAATAAGCGCGGTCCCGCCCAGTTCACTGGTTCGGATAGCAGCAGCAAAAGCAGCCGAACCGCCCCCGATAATAATCAACGAGTAATGGTTATCACCAGATTGCTCTTTTCCCGATTCACCCACTACCTGATACTTTCCCGTCTGATTTACGGCTTCAATCACCGATGCTTTATCAAGGGTAGCTTCATCGAATGCTACCGTTGCCGTTCCTTTTGGGTAGCTTACATCCGCTTTCTGTATTCCGTTTAGTTTGGTTAGATTTTTTTCAATAGATGCGGCGCAATGATCACATGTCATGCCCGCTATGTCCAATTCCAGTTCTTTCATCCTATTATTCCTTTTCTTGCTCTTGTTGAAGGTTGGCTGTAAATCCGGTCTTGTTGATTGCATCCTGAAGCTCTTTTTCTGTAAGCTTCGTTTTCAAATACGAAATAGTAGCCGTTCCACTGTCGTAGGATACCTCGGCTTCCAAAATTCCATCCAGTTTACCCAACTCATTTTTTACACTGGCTTCACACCCAGCGCAGGTCATGCCTTTCACAGTGAAGGTGACCCGTTCTACATTTGCCTCGGAAACATATTGTATTTGAGTGGGTTGAGCGTCAGAGAAAAACCAATGAGAGTAGTTTGGAAAAGCCAGCAACAGCGCCGCCACAACGGTTACAATGCCAAGAAACGATTTAGACTGGGTGAAACGGGCTTCTTCAGGATCACATTCGCAGTCGATTTCTTTTGAGGGCTTCAGCTTTTGATACCATGCGAATCCAAGTAAAAGAACGGTCAGCCCAATTAAATAAGGCCGAAATGGGTCCATGAATGAAAACGTAGAGGCGATTCCACTTGTTCCTGCCAGAACAGCCAGTACCGGTGTGATGCAGCAAAGGGAGGAGATAAAAGCGACTCCCAGTCCCGCGCCCAGCCATTTGGTGTCAGAGTTACTTTTTTGTTGCTTGTTCATGCGGCTAATACCTCCATAATGGCATTGTTTTCAATTTGATTAAAAAGTGGTTTCAAAAGCACGTCGTAAGGTTCTTGCAGAGAATAGAAGATGAGTTTTCCCTCTCTTCTTGAGTCTAAGACCCCGGCGTCTTTCAATTTTCGAAGATGTTGCGATACCGCCGGTACGGTCATATCCAAAATATCGCTCAAGTCGCACGGACATAAATCTTCCTCGGTGCTCAACAAGAACAGAATTTTCAGGCGTACATCATTTCCGGCCAGTTTTAATATGTCTGATAGTTTTAAAATGGATGACTCTACCGCTTGGATGGAGTCAATGCAGCGGTTGATCTGGTTCAGATCGGCTACATCACGAATACAAGATTGTTTACTCATAGTGAATTAATTTAAGTCAATGCTTAAATATATAGTCAATGTATCATTTAAGCAAATAATTAAATGTAATCACACAGACGGTTCTATAACAACGGTTTCAACGCGGACTTGGCCGCTGTTTGCCAGTTCAAAATTAGGGGACTAAAAGTAATTCCAACTTTTAATTACATTACTTACCCAAAAGGCCAAGCCGGTTAAACCGCAGAACGTTAGCTTACCTAAAACTAATATCGTCACTTGTTATTTTTTGTGGTATTGTATATGCTACCATATGTCAGTTCGTCAAATTGTATTAGATACCAATATTATCTATTCGGCACTTCG
>NZ_DASSWP010000016.1:0-23535 GCF_035704785.1 Gracilimonas sp.
GATATCATGGCTGGCATACCTTCCGCCGGCGAGATTTTAAAGAGCTGGGCTGGCTTACCGTACTCAGTATTTGGGGAATGGTACTTCTGTCCACTTTTATTGGTTGGTTAAATACCAACGCTGATTTTCCGGATGACTCTATCTGGAGCGGTACTGCCGGTATCGCTATCTCACAGGTGCTTTATAATATCACCAATATAGGCTCCATTATTATTCTATCAGTGTTAATGCTGGTTACCTTGCTCATGTTTGTGGATCGTGATCTGCAAAAGACCATCGACAATGTGAAGCTGTGGATCGAGAATATTCAGGAAAAAATGGAGGAGGGACGTGCAGCTCGTCAGCTTCGTAAAGAAGAAAAAGCCAAAGAACGCGAGCAACGCCTTGCTGAAAAGCGTGCCGCCAAGGAGAAGAAAAAAGAAGAGCAAGAAGAAAAAGAACTTGAAAAGAAAGAGATCGCCGAGCCTGAAAGTGATAACGAGCCTGTAAAACCTGCCCCTTCCATTGATGAGTTGGTCGAACAGTCTGAGGAAGAAGATCAGAAGAAACGTGAAAAGGAACAGTCTGAAGTAAAAACACTGGATACCCGCCAAAGAGCTTCCCTGGAAAAAGAAGAACAGATCGAGGAAGGAGAAGACGATATCGAAGTTTCCGTTTATGTTGGAAAAGGGGATGAACAAGCCGACGAAAAAGACCTCGACAAGCAGAATAAAGAGAAAGCGAAAGAAGTGCCGGTCATCAAGTACAAATTTCCAAAAGTTGACCTGCTTGATTCTCCGCCTGATGAAGGCAACGAAGTGGATCTCGAGGAGATCAAAGAGAACAAGCGCATCATCCTTGATAAACTGAAGCGGCATAAAATTGAGATCGTTGGAATTAACGCTATTGTTGGTCCAACGGTAACTTTATATGAACTGGAGCCTGCGCCGGATGTGAAGATCTCCAAGATCGAGAGCTATTCGAACGATCTTAAAATGGCCACCGCATCCAAAGGATTGCGAATGATCTCGCCAATACCGGGGAAATCAGCCGTCGGAATTGAAGTCCCAAATACCACGCGCGAAACGGTATATATCAAACAGGTGCTGAATACCAAGAAATTTGTGGAAACCGATTTCATCCTTCCGGTCGCATTTGGTAAAACCATCGAAAATGAAGTGTTCATGATCGACCTCACCAAGATGCCTCACTTACTTATTGCGGGGGCAACGGGTTCCGGTAAATCGGTGGGTATCAATACCATTATTACTTGCCTGCTTTACAAGTGCCATCCCGATAATCTGAAATTTGTGATGATCGATCCCAAGAAGATCGAGCTTTCACTCTATCGAAATATTCAGAATCACTTTTTGGCGATGCTGCCCGATTCAGATGAGCCGATCATCACCGATACTTCCAAAGCACAGGATACACTGGAAAGCTTGTGTAAGGAAATGGATGAGCGCTATGACCTGCTGAAGATGGCTATGGTCCGCGACATCAAATCGTACAACGAAAAATATAAAACGGGCGAGCTGGATGATGAACTTGGCCACCGCCACCTCCCCTACATCGTAGTTATTATTGACGAGCTGGCCGACCTGATGATGACCGCAGGAAAACAAATTGAAGAACCCATTGCGCGACTTGCACAGCTTGCCCGTGCTATCGGAATTCATCTTGTAGTTGCTACACAGCGGCCTTCCGTAAACGTTATCACCGGTACCATAAAAGCCAACTTCCCGGCACGTATTGCTTATCAGGTAGCTTCAAAAGTGGATTCCAGAACGATCCTGGATCAGGGCGGAGCAGATCAGCTGATCGGCATGGGTGACATGCTCTTTAATAATGGAACGGGGATGATCCGAATTCAAAACGCATTTGTTTCTACAGAAGAAGTTGAGAAAATTAACTCCTTTATTGGCCAACAGGCCGGATATAAGGAGCCTTTTCACCTGCCGATCATAAAAGATGATACTTCAGAGATCCCTGATCCGTTAGATGACATAGACGAATACTTTGAAGCTGCAGCCAAGCTTGTGATTCTTCATCAGCAGGGATCAGTTTCATTGTTACAGCGTAAACTTAAGATCGGCTATAACCGCGCCGGCAGAATCATAGATCAATTATTCAATGCAGGCATTGTTGGACCATATCAAGGCAGTACCGCACGTGATGTGCTCATTCAGGACGAAGATGAACTTCAGGAACTTTTGGACAATCTGGATGAGTATGATTAGGGGCTATCAGCTATCAGCTTTCAGACTTCAGCTTTCAGCTCTCGTTACGAACCGGAGGTTCGGAATGCCTGGCGGAACCTCCGGTTCCACAATATTTGCTAAGGGATTAGTATCATTCATAGTCGTAGTTCTGATTTCTAGTACTGCACTTTTTGCTCAAGCACCAAATTTTGATCAGCTTAAGGAGCGCTTTGATTCCGGTGAGGTCTTTGCAGCCGAATTTGATCATACTTATACCGACTCCTATACCGGTGAAGTCGTGAGTAGTTACGGGGATATCTGGATCGACAAAGTTCGCTATAAACTGCAAAGTGACGGACAAACGGTAGTGGTGGATGGCGAAAATTCACGGGTTTATGATCCTCAAAGAAACCGCGTTATCATTGACACCTATTATCCGGAAGATGATGATTTTGCACCATCCAGAATGCTGAGTGGCATTGATTCAACCTATACCGTTTCTGAAGAAAGGTCCGAAAACGGAACCAAGATCACGCTTACAACAGATGATGATTTTGCCATCTTTGTAGAAGTTGAAATTTTACTTGATGCACAACTTCGTCCGCTGGAGATCAAAGCGTGGGATATCTCAGATAATGAGATCGTTACCACATTTACTGATGGCCGTTTTCTTGAACCCGAAGCCGGATTATTTGAACTCGATTATCCTGAGGATGCCGAAGTAATTGATATGAGATATTGATATGGTTATTCGTTGTTCGTTATTCGTAGATGTTTCAACCTCCATTCTCCCATTAACCAATAACGAATGAACGGGAAAAAAGCATTAAAGATCGCAGGAAGCATTCTGCTTGGAGTTCTTTTTCTTTGGCTTGCTTTTCGGGAAGTTGAATTATCAGAAGTGGTGGAATCAGCCCGGGGCATGTCATGGTTTTGGATCCTTCCTTTTGCGGTAGTAACACTTGGAGCTCATTACATCCGTGCCTTGCGCTGGGAAATGTTGTTCACTAACAAAGAGAAAGTCCCCACAAAAACTACGCTTTTTACAGGGGTGATGTTCGGGTACCTTGTTAATATTCCCCTGCCCAGAGTGGGCGAAGTAGCCCGGCCGGTTTATGTAGCCAAACAAGTGGATGAGAGCAGCAGTAAGATCATTGGCACTATTGTTTTAGAGCGTATCGTAGATGTAATCGGAATGCTTTTATTGATGGCTTTCGTGGTCGTTTTTCTCATCGCTGATTCCCAGGTTTTATCCCGCCTGTTTGGGATCGATATCACCAATTCTGAAACACAGCTTGATCTGATCTTAACACTTCTAACGTATGGCTGTATTGCTTTGGTCGCCCTAGGAATTCTGTACTGGATGTTCAAGAAAATCGGCGAGCAAACAGAGGGCAAAGCCGCTGAATTTGTTCATAAGATCCAGAAGATCATTCGTACTTTTGTGGATGGAGTGCTTGCCATTCGGGAACTGAAAAACTGGCCGCTCTTTATTTTTTATTCCATACTCATCTGGGTGTTCTACATCAGCATGACCTACATCGGGTTCTTCATGTTCGACATGCAAGGTGAGTTTGGACTTGGGTTTACTGAGGCGACCGTATTAACGGTAGTCAGCGCCGTGGGAATCGCCATTCCTACTCCCGGAGGTATCGGAACGTATCACCTGTTCATCACAAAGGCCCTTTTCATTTTTTATGCCGTACCCGAAGCAACCGGACTCGCTTATGCCACCATCGCTCATGCCGCTACGCTACTTTTGGTGATGATCGTGTCTCCCACGCTATTGGCTATTGATAAATTTGTGGTGATGAAGAAAGAAGGGAACACCCAACAACGAACAAAGAACATCCAAGATTGAAGTTATTCAATCCTTGAGCCTTAGTTGTTTTTTAGTGAATTGATTTGCGATTAGCGAATGGCCAATGATCGATCTGCGAACTGGCATTGGTTATAGTTCTAAGTCGTCATCCGAGTGCGTATTAAGTTGCCATAGACACGGTTATAGAACACGAGGGATCTCAAAGTTTGAGCTACTTACTATATCTAACATTGAGATCCTTCGCGGTATATCTCCCAAACCAACATTAGACAACTAGGCGCTCTGGATGACGACTATTGTAATGAATGTCTGAAACGCGCTTATCTGTTTTGCCTGTCAAAACAAACTTATAAGGAACCAGAATGCCAAAAGTGCCGCAACAGTGAATATCACAAGGCTCATTATCCCTGAATATCCGCCTTCACTTTTCAGATAGCCATAAAAACCGAACACAGCCGAGACCGTACTCATCCCAAAAAAGGCAAGTGTAATACCAAAGGGATTACGTATGGATTCAGGGAAATAACTCATCAATTGCTGCACCTGCTCGAAATAGGTCAGTGACTCATTACCCTGAATAGACATCCAAAGCAGCAGATATAAAAGGGGCAGTATCAACAGCAAAAGACTGATACGCATATAATTTCTTACGGAACGGATGTTGCCTTTTGTCACCTTTCACTCCCGGTCAAACTCAATACGTACTCATATTCTTGAGGCTCCTCACGTAAAAAGTTCAGCTCAAATAACTCACCCGTGCGCCAGTCTTCCACCATGTTGTCGTAATTGGGTGAACCGGGGTTGCCTGACTGTCCACCGGGATATACACCCCAGCCTTTAACTTCGGGGCCCAATTCAACCACCATTCTCCACGAAGGACCATGCGTTCCGCGGGTGGCATTGATCGCCTCCGCTGCACCGCTGCTGAATAAATTCTGAGCTCCAAAACCGGGGATATTGGCAATGTGGTTCAGATCATTGTTGATATCGTATCCCCATTTCCAATTTTCAATATCTTCTCCATAATAATCAACCAAACTGGCAATGGTTTCTTGATATGTTCGGGTTACGATATCCTCTACCGTCTCCATTTCCGGCGTATTGATGTCATCCACAAAAGCCATGCCCGGTTCTTCCGTAATGATCTCTACAAAAATATCACGGGAAGGATACCGTAAAGCGGCTTCTGTGGCATTATACTCATCATCAAAAACTGCCCGAAAAAACCGGTTTCTCCAGGTCAGATATACGGTGGGTTGAATGAGTTCAGCTTCCATCATAAAATCCCAGTCGCGCATCATTTCCAATATTTCTATTTCTTTTTCAGACAGATCATCAGATTTTGTCCACTCTATCATTTCAGGGATAATAGTGGAAGCGTTATAGGCAAAATTATCCATCTGCATGCGCTGCATATCCTGTGGAGTGATGTTCTCCATTTCTTCCAGCAGATCGTTTATTCTGCGTCCGCGTTCATAAGCTGCAAAATCATCCTCCAGGTAATAAGGGTAGTCAGGAGCCGCTGACTCCTGATTTGCTGAACTCACAAATCCACGTTCCGGATTTAAGATGTGGGGGTTGTGTTGGGTAGGAATCCATCCTTGCCAGTCGTACAGTGAATCGGTTCCATCACTTACTGTACGCCCCTGAAATTCCCACTTTTTGGGGAGTTTTCCCGAAACCCACATCGCGATATCACCGTTCGTATCTGCGAATGCAAAGTTCTGTGCCGGAGCCGTATAATTACTTACTGCTTCCTCAAAATCCTCATAATTCTGCATTTTATTGAAGCCATAGAAAGTACGCAGATCATTGGAGGGTTCATGCGCGATCCAGCGTAAAGCATGATAGATCGCTTTACGCTCACCCACAGCAGAATAAACTTCAAACACAGGTCCGTGGTGCGTGTAGACCACCGTATCCAACACTGTTTCCCCGCCGCGGACTTTTATTTCTTCTACCCGACTCGTGGTTGGCTTCCACTCCCCATCGTGCCAATATTCCTGTTGAGTCTCATCCCGAAACTCAATTTCGTACCAATCCATGACATCAGATCCAACATTCGTGGTTCCCCATGCCGTTTGTTCATTAAAACCAACGATAATGGCCGGTGTGCCCTGAAGAGTAACGCCATAGGTATTGATACCCGGAGCAGTAAGCTGCATCTCATACCAGATGGATGGGAGGGTGAGTCCAAGGTGTGGGTCGTTAGCCAAAATGGGATAACCTGAGGCTGTTTTTTCCCCACTAACCGCCCAATTGTTGCTGCCAATTCCCTCTTGGTGTGGAAAAGGATCTATCACTTTTGAAACACTTGGCACAAAAAGTGAATCAGGTTTCTCGGGAACATCCGCTTCAAAATCCCATTCCCGGGATCGCGGAATGATGGGGTCATTAAGTTCAGGTTTACGGGTGAAATATTTCTCCACAAAATCTTCTCCGAAATATTGAATGGTATTACTTGTGCGAACATCATTATGCCGTCCGGCCAGCATCCGCGTCATATTCTTGAGCAGGTATGCGGTCTTGATCGGTTCCCATTGCTCGGGAGCAAAATTCAGTACCTTATACTCTATGGGATAATCAGCAGGCGAAAGCTGATCGATATAAGCATTTACTCCTTTTGAATAGGCCTCGATAATAGCTTTGATCTCGGGATCCTTTTCAATTTCCTCCCTGGCCTTTTCAGCACCATAGGCCATTCCAAGCCGGCGGGTGTTCAGATCTCGGTTTAACAGATCCGGCCCTACTATTTCGGCCAGCCTTCCTGCAGCATCATAGGTTTGCATCTCCATCTGGAAAAGTCGGTCGCGTGCTACAATATATCCCTGAGCCAGGAACAGGTCATGTTCATTTTCAGCGAAGATGTGCGGCACGTTTCGCTCATCAAAGTATACACGAACTTCATCCTGTAATCCGGGGATATTAAGCTCCTGTGATTCCGGAGTTGAAGTTTCGGCATTCGCCCAGAAACCGGCATCCGGATCAAAGAACTTACCCAGCGGCGGAACGGCTCCGAATTTAGTGTTGAGAGTAAGTATTAAGGCGAGAAGGAGAATTCCGGAGATGGAGGCTTTTATAAGGTTCATAATGTGCTTTGTGCGAGGTGCTTTGTGCTTAATTAAAAATAAATAAAAAAATATTGTAAGGAATGTATTTGAAATCGCTCTTAAGAAGAAAAGGAATAATTATGGGAACTGTATATAAATTTGAAGAATTAGAGTGTTGGCAAAGTGCCAGGGAACTTGTTGCTATGGTTTACAAGTATACACAAAATGGTGAAATATCTAAGGACTATGGATTTAAAGACCAAATAAGAAGGGCTTCTATCTCCGTTATGAATAACATATCTGAGGGGTTTACTCGCTATAGAAGAAAAGAAATGATTCATTTCTTCAATATTGCTCAAAGCTCAGCTTCTGAAGTTATGAGTATGACATATGCAATGGATGATCTTAATTACCAATCAACAGAAACATGTGAAATGATCAGGGCCAAGGCGTTTGAAGCCCGAAACAAAACATTAGCTTTTATGCGATATCAAATAGAAAAACCTTCCTAGTTAAACACCTCGCACAATTAGTACAACAGCACAAAGCACATTACCAGAGCAACATCTTCATGCAGAATACGGAGCCGCCGCTTTTTAGGAATTCGTAGGTGCTGAATTCGTGGACTTTAAAGCCGAGTTCTTTCAGTTTTTGATTTACATCGATACAGCCCTGCTGAATAAATACATTCTTGCCATCCGGACAGGTAGCATTGCAGGCAAAAAGCTTTTCTGCCTCATATTTTGACGCTTCGATCACATTTTTGAACACGGCTCGGATCAGCTCCAATCCCTCGTTTGTAAAGGCTTTTGGATAGATCAAGGCTGTTTCGGAGTCAAGAATACAAAGGCAGGTATCAAGGTGGTAGAATCGGTCATCAACAAGTTCCAGAGCTATGACCGGGGTATCAAACGTTTCAGAGATCACATCATAAACTTCCTTAGACGAACGATACCCGTATCCGCCCCAGATCAACCTCTTTTTATAATGCCACAATGCATCTCCCATTCCCTCAAAATCGCTGAATCTGGAATGGTCAAGATGAACAATATCGTAACTGCTGTCCTCATACACTTTTTGGATAAATGGAACCTCATCCTTGCGCTGATCGGAATGCATCACACTCATGATCACTTCCTTTTTACCATCTTTGGTGATATTCGGCAGGCTTTGGTTCGCACAAAAAACCATATCGGGGTAGCCACGCTGACCTTGCTCAACATGCACATACAAACCCAGTTCTTCATAAGCCGCTTTTAAATGCTCCCATTCGTTTTGAGCTGCAAGCTTATCAACATCTCCGATATTTCCTTCCATATGTGGGTTGATGACGTACTCAACCGAGAAATAGGTAGGCTTCACCAATAAAACTTTTTCAGGAGCCGGCATCGACTCAAGATCAGAAAGGTCAAAATCTAATTGGCTCAGGGATGTGATAACTTTACTCATGCATGCAATATTTTGGAGGGTTGAACAGAACAGCTAATATTGAAAATATCAAAATGAGGAACAAGTACAAGTTTAAACAAATATTATTGGAGAAGGACTCAGAATTCAGGAATCAGAACTCAGGACATTCTGAGTTCTGAAAATTATGATATGCGAATGATCGATTTTTGATCAGTGATTTTTGAAGTTTTATGCATTTAGTTTTTTAATCGCTTTTGTGAAGTCTGAATACTTCGGACCATTATTGCTATTAATTCGTTGTTTTCTTTCAATGCAAGAATTAAGGTAGACTTATTTTTAAATAATTTCGCTCTGTATAGAATTCTCAAATTCACAAATGTTTCTCTTAGCTCTTTTAATACTAACTGTAGTTTGTGAACAAAATCTTTCATGGATTCTGCGCTTTGCGCTTCTCCATAGTTCAAAGCCGGCTAGGTACCTGACCGAAGTAATTGTCCCGATAGATGACTTCCAGCCTTAGACTTCGGTATCTCATTCATTAACTCTATGATCTGAACTGCAAAATCGATCAGTCTTTCCTCTAATTCGTTACTCTTCATTATTCTACCCCATTTTCGTTTACATTTACTAGTTAGAGCGATGAAAAGTAGATTCCTTACACTTTTTTTATTTCACAGGTCAAAAATCAAAAATCGATCATTCGAAAATGAATTTCTTCATTAACAATTAACCCTAAACAATCCTATTTTCGGCTATAATCTTACTTTATCGATATGTCTCAAAAAAATCTCATTGTCGCCTTTGGTGGTGTTTCTCCGGAGCATGAAGTTTCTGTTTTAACAGCAATTCAGGCTATTTCAGCTCTTGAAGAAAGCTCCTACAACTGCATTCCTTTATATATAACTAAATCCGGCAGGTGGTTAACAGGAGAAAAACTCCTGGACCTCAGCAACTATAAAGAGATCTCAAAGCTTGAGAGCGATGCTATTTCGTGCGCTTTCGTAAAAGATGAAACCGGCCGCACTTTGCTTAAAGAGCAGGAAAGCGCGGGCTTTTTCTCAAAACCCAAAAGCTATCCGGTCTATGCCGTGCTATGTGCATTCCATGGAAGTGAAGGGGAAAATGGATCTTTTCAGGGCGTTTGTGAGATGATGAATGTGCCATACTCAGGAAGCGGCGTGCTGGGTTCATCCCTGGGAATGGACAAAGTAAAGGCCAAATTAGTTGCGACAGCAAATGGTATTCCTGTTACCAAGGCGGTGAATTTCTACGAAAGTGACTGGGAAAAAGAGCAGGAAGAGATCATAAATGTTGCCGAAGACTTTGGTTATCCATTGATCGTAAAGCCTGTTTCTTTGGGAAGCAGTATCGGAGTAGCTATTGCCAACACCCGCGAAGAACTTGTGAATTCCATAGAAACTGCTTTCCGTTATGATGCTCACCTCCTTATTGAGGAAGCTGTAAATCCTTTGATGGAGATCAACTGTTCTGTTATAGGAACTCCTGAAGATTGCCGCCCAAGTGTTTGCGAAAAACCGCTTGGACAAACTGAAACCCTTTCCTTCGAAGACAAATACCAGAGCGGTGGCGGTGAAAAAGGAATGGCTTCTGCAGACCGGGTAATTCCCGCTGACATCTCCAAAGAACTGACAAAAAAGATCCGGGATCTGGCCACTAAAACTTTTTCAGTACTTGATGCCTCCGGTATTGCCCGACTCGATTTCCTCGTAAATGCCAACACTAAAGAAGTATATTTCAATGAGATCAATACTATTCCGGGCTCATTCTCTTTCTATTTATGGGACAAATCTGACATTCCTTTCAATATGCTGCTTGAAGAACTCATTGATATAGGGCTTAAAAAACATCGCGAAAAAAATGGGCGCGTACGCAGTTACGAGACCAACCTTCTCAGTGAAAAAGCCATCAAAGGTATAAAAGGGTTGAAAGGAAGCAAAAATTAAGTAAAATCAACCAATATGGAATTATTTCCCGCGTTCATATCTTTATTTAATAAACCCTGAGGAATACTTTGATGAAAAAATATATTGTTTTCTTACTTCCATTATTCATTGTCATTTCCTGTGGCAAAGGTCCGGAAACGGTTATCGTAAAGTCAGGTGCTTCAGATCTGTTTACACCTTCCGATTCTGTTTTTACCCAAGCCGATACTTCAGCAGATGATTTTGTGCATGTCAAACTCGGTGAAATCGCTCCGATAGAATCTCTTGACCCGCTTTTTGCTTCATCTAACAGTGAATGGCGAATCATAGATCTTGTTTATGACGGCTTGATCAGTATCGACGAGAATGGGAATATTTCACCTGCATTAGCCCAAAGATGGACTGCTAACAATAATTCTACACAGTTCACCTTTAATTTGAAAACTGATGTTCACTTTCATGACTCCCCTGTTTTTGAAAGTGGTGTAGGACGAAAATTCGTTGCTTCAGACGTTAAGTACATCTTTGAACGAATGGCAGATAATGACGTTCCAGATCTTACGGCCAATCAATTTAAAAATATTCGCGGTTTCTCAAGTTTCCACAATGAACAGACTTATGTGAAAGATCCTGCACGCAGAGTTATTTCATCTATTGAGGGCATACAGGTTAGAAATGATTCTACGGTAGTATTCAATCTGAGTGAGTCATCTCCTGAATTTCTGGAGCTACTGGCACACCCTATGGCCTCCATTTACCCCAAAGAAAGTGTTCCGCCTTCCAATGGTCCTATCCAATTAGCCGCAGGTACCGGCCCCTTCCAGTTCATACAAAAAGAAGGTAACACTCACTTATTAACCGTTTATGAAGACCATTTCGAGAGCATACCTGATATCAACCGATTAGATATCGTTTCAGGCTTAAATGAGAAAGACTTATTTCAACAATTCGCCAAAAACACCATTGATGCCATTATAGAAGTCGGCCCGGAAACAATGGTGACGATAGCTGATTCTTCGGGGAATCTTTTACAGAGTTATTATCAGGATTATACCCTCCAGCAGTCGCCAGCTTTTTCTGAATATGAATTTTATTACAACAAAAATTCAGGTCAGGCCGGGCAAACCAACCGATTTATTTCCTCAATCGAAGACACGTCATTGATACCAAGCCCGGCACTTGGAACCATCTCAACAAATAGAGTTGATACCACTTCAGCAGAAAACAGTGACGGATCAGGATTTGTCATCACGCATACTCAACATCCCTTCGAACTCTTTCTGTTAGATGATCTGGCCCCCATAGCCAACCAGATGGACATAAGCTTTTCCATGAATCCTTCTTACGCAATATCAGATGAGACTACGTTCTCCACGAGACTTTTTCCTGATACTCAAAAATTTATGACCTGGAAAACACCCATTTACATCTTAAATCACAACTCTGTTTCCGGTATCACTTTGGGTCAAAACCCCTGGAGTCTTGATGTATCTGATCTCACAATCAACAGGACCAATTGATGAAACTCGGTATCATTGCAAATCCTAAAAAGTATGAGGTAAGGGAAGTTCTCAAAAAAACCATTGGATGGGCTGAAAGGAAGAGTATTTCCTTATTCATAAACTCTGATATCTGCGAGGAAACCGGACTCAATGGCAGTCCTTCGATCCAAAAAACCGACTCTGATGAGGAGTCTGTCAAAGCTTGTGATATTGTGTTGGTGATGGGGGGAGACGGCACCATTTTATACACGGCACGAATTGCCAGGAATCTGGCTAAACCGATCCTTGGAATCAATAGCGGGCGACTTGGGTTTATGGCGAATACTCAGATCGAAGATCTGGAACGTGCCCTCGATTGCCTGCTCAACAATAATTTTAAATTAGATCAGCGCGCTTTTCTAAAAGCTATTACCAACAATGGAGATGAATTTCATGCTCTGAATGAATTCCTGTTCTCCAGAAAGGATTCTATTTCTATGGTGAATGTGACAGCTGAATACGATGGCAGCCTGATCAACACCTATTGGGCAGATGGTTTGTTAGTCGCATCCCCAACCGGATCTACCGCATATAATTTAGCTTCAGGCGGCCCCATTGTAGCACCCGGCACCGAAGTTTTTTTAGTGACCCCCATCAACCCGCATACCCTTACTACCCGGCCGTTGGTGCTTAACTCCACCAAGCCCCTGAAAGTCCGAATTGAGAAACAACAAAGTGAAGTGCTTTTTTCATACGACGGACAAGTTCATGACATCGAAAATTTCCCTTTTGAAGTGACGATACTGAAGTCGGATCTCACCTTTAACCTGATCCACCTTCCCGGTCATGATTATTTCGAGACCTTGCGTAACAAACTGATGTGGGGAATGGATCGAAGAAGAAGTGGGGAGTAGGGGTTTTATGGGTAAGAGGCGAGGTTTTAGGTGTTAGTAAATTGTTGCCAAAAAAACCAAAACACAGAATGAATTTCCGGCTTGTGTACCGTAAGGCTGTTTTGTCAGTGGCAACTTGATTGTTAAGTAAACCAACTAACACCTAACCCCTCAAAACTTCACCACCAATCCATTATTCAACTCATAAGTCCAGTAGGGAATATCAATAATGGGTTTTGCATCATAGGAGGCCACAAAGCCAATGGATACTGCTATTCGTTTACTTAAGTCCATTTTTAACTTTGATTCAAGGATGGAACGGGCTTCAAAAAACTGATCGGGTCGGGCCTGATAATATCCAACCAGTAAAAAAGTAGCATTGTCACTGAATTCCCCAATTAGCCTGATGTTACTCGTGGTCTTGACAAACTTATTTTTTAAAGAAGGCTGACCGGCAAGCTGCCATTCTTCAAACTCGTACATAAGGGCCGTGGAAACACTAGCCTGCCATGCATCTGTTCTGTAAAACCGATATTTGACTCCGGCACCCACAAGTGCGCGGTTATTCAAACCGAGATTATTGTTGTATTGATATTGCACAAAGATCTCCGGAGAGAGCCGTCCATTCCGTAATAATGTGGAACGAAGATGCACGTAACCACTGCTGATCAAAGAGTTGCCATCGAGGTTAACGAACTTCAGTTTATTGAGCAACATATAGGCATGGCCTTCCGTGAAATAGGAAAGATTGGATTCGTTCGTGAATTCAAAAACCCGCTCATTATACCGGTTCAGGGAAAGATCAAACTCCAGTTCTCCGTGCCATCCGGCTGAATCGACATTGGCACGAACGCTCTCCACGTTCAAAAGCTGAGCCTGAGTTTGAGTTTGAAAGGATAGGGTGAGAAAAACAACAAATAAAACAGATTTAAAAAAGGTTCTCATCAACAAGAAAGATATAATTTGGAGTGAAAGTTACCGGGATTGGTGAAAGGTATGATATCAATATTTGTTCCCAAATCGTTCATTATCGAATAGCAGAAGCGGTTCTTTAAAAAGCTAAACGATTCGTATCTTCAGGCTGTTAACTCAATTCACTTACACCAACCTATAACGACAGAATTCACATGGTTATCATTATTGGTGCAGGTCCCATTGGACTTGCCACCGGAATTGCCCTTCAAGAGAAAAACATTCCTTTTAAAATTATTGAACGCGGTTGTTTGGTGAATTCGCTTTTTCACTATCCCACCAACATGACCTTCTTTTCGACATCCGACAAGCTCGAGATCGGGAATGTGCCATTTATATCTCACGGTTCAAAACCTACCCGCGCCGAAGCCCTTGAGTATTACCGGCGCGTAGCCGAGCATTATGAGCTGCCGATCAATTTATATGAGACGGTGGAATCGATGGAAGGGGAAGATGGCAACTTCACTGTAAAAACGGACAAGGATATCTACAAAGCCGATAAAGTGATCGTGGCTTCAGGTTTTTACGGGAAGCCAAATATGATGGACGTGCCGGGTGAAGATCTTCCTAAGGTGAAGCACTATTATGATGAGCCGCATCCCTACGCCTGGCAAAAAGTGTTGGTGATTGGTGGCGGAAACTCCGGTGTGGATGTTGCCCTCGAATGCTGGAGAGGCGGAGCGGAAGTAACGATGCTGCTGAAATACGATACCATCAAGCCAACAGTAAAATACTGGGTGAAACCGGATATAGAGAACCGGATCAAAAATGGAGAGATCCCGGCTTATTTCAATTCAACCGTGAAGGAGATCCGTGAGAAAGAAGTCGTGATCGAAACGCAGGATGGTGAGGTAACGCTTGAAAATGATTTTGTACTTGCCATGACGGGCTACCACCCCAATTACGACCTCATGGAAAGCCTTGGTATTGAACTTACCGATGACGAAAAATGCATGCCTGTGTACGACGAGGACAGCCTCGAAACCAAAGAAAAAGGCGTGTATGTGGCCGGCGTGGTTTGCGGAGGTATGGATACCAGCAGCCTATTCATAGAAAATTCACGCGTTCATGCCGAGCAGATTGCCAATCATATTGAGAATAATTTGTAATGAATGCTTTAATTTTAAATGCTAAGTGTTAAATGATTACGCCATTTAACACTTAGCATTTACTCATTTAAAATTTCCAGGTTAGTTGAAATAAGAAATTCATACCAGCCTGCGGATAGTAATAATTGAAGTTCACCGGTTCTCCATTCTCAAGCCAACCAAACGTATAGCCGTTGGTCTCATACTCGTGATTGAAGAGGTTATTCACCTGCAGCGTGGCTGTGATCCCCTCCAACAAAGCGATCTCATCCAGTGAATAACTCAACCTGAGATCATTCACAAAATAAGGATCGATGGAGCGGCTTTCGGTTTGGGTGTTATCCAGATACTGACGGGACACATACTTGCTGATCAGCTCCGCATTCAACCTGCCGGACTGATATCCAATGATCCCGTTTCCGATCACCGAAGGTGAAAAGGCAATGTCGGTATCCTCATACACCGTTTCCTGCTGACCGAGATAATTGAAGCTCGCGTCATATTGATCCGTAAATTGTGTGTATTCGGTGATCTTATTTTGACTGAAAGTCGCATTCGCCGACAGGCTCAGGTGTTTCGAAAGACTAACTCCGGCTTGAAGCTCCAGTCCAACCCGATAGCTTTCAGGTACATTTTCACGCACGATCTCTCCCACGTCATTGATCGCTCCGGTGGGAACCAGCTGATCGCGATAGAACATACCATACACATTTGCACCAAGATAATGACGGCTGAAATCACCACGATAACCTGCTTCAATATTATACAGTTTTTCAGGATCGGGACGACTTTCGGGAGATGAATCTACATACTCATCGCGGGTGGGTTCCTTGTTTCCGATCGCGAAAGAAGCATATACGCGCTGCTGTTCCGGAAGTTGGTAAACAAAGCCAAACTTGGGATTGAAGAACAGCAGGTCATCCGTTTGCTGAAGAGCTACGAGGCTGTCTCTTACGGAACTCCCTGCACTGCGTACAAAGCCGTTTCCGAGAAACTCATAACTGACTCCCCGCATCTGCAGATCCACATAGGAATTCAGCTTGTCGGTAAGTTCATACTGAAGCTTTCCGTACAGATTGTAGTCTTTTTTAATGCCGTCATTATCATAATACCGATCTTCAGTTTCACTGTCTCCGGCATAACGCGCCCAGATCACTTCCCCGAAATGAGCGCCATCATAATAATTGTATCCACCACCGAGCGTTAAATTCCAGGTGTCATTCGGGGTTAATTTCGTAGAGAAGATGGTGCCGTAGAAATCATTATCGAGCCATCGTCGGCGAACCAGATCCGACTCGGAAGGAGTAGAAGGCAGGATCGGCTCAATACTATAATCAGCCAGAGCTTCATCGGCTTTATATTCCTCATAATAGCCAAATCCTTTGGTATAGAAAGCGGAAACATTGGCATTCCAGTTATCTGTCAGCGAGTATGAATAATGCAGCTGATAATAATTCTGCTGGTAGTTATCGACCTGATCTTCGTAGGGATCACCGTCCTTTTCAGTACCGGCCTCATTGAAGGTGCGGTCATTTTCGAGTACGCTTTCTTCGATGCCATACCATGCCTGATAGGTTCGTTCTTTTCCGGAAAAGACATCCGCCCGAAGTAAACTTCGCTTACCGTGTCTCGCTGCTGAAAGAAAATAGGAATCGAGATCAGAACTGGCGCGATCGATGAATCCGTCAGAATCTATTTTGGAAAGGCGGCCTTCGAATTGCCATCCGTTTTCCATCAGACCTGAGCCTAATTTTACATTGTATTTTCTCGTGTTGAAGGAACCGACTCCGGTATTGATCTCCCCAAACGGTTCCACCCTGGAAGAACTGGTTTGGAGATTGATGGTCCCGCCAAAAGCTGCGGCTCCATTGGTGGACGTTCCCACCCCGCGCTGGATCTGAATGTTTTGCGTGGAAGATGCGAGGTCCGGAAGATTCACCCAGAACACGCCATGTGATTCTGCATCATTCACCGGAATTCCGTTGATGGTTACATTGATACGAGCCGGGTCAACCCCGCGAATGCGAATACCCGTGTATCCAATGCCCATTCCCGCATCCGATGTAGTTGTGACCGACGGGGTGCTTTGCAGCAAATACGGGATGTCCTGTCCCAAATTGCGCCGCTCGATCTCTTCCCGTTCTATATTGGTGTAGGTGATGGGCGAGGTTTCATCAGCACGGGTGGCGCTGACGAAAACATCATCCCCTATATAGGTTTTGGGGAACATAAAAAGCTCGCCCGTTTTGTTCGAAATAGAAAGATCTACTTCAAGGTCCTTATATCCGAGATAGGTAATGAGTAAGGCCCGGTCTCCGTTTTCGGAAAGGAGAATTTCGAAAGAGCCGTCGTCCTCGGTGACAACCCCACGGGAAGTGCCCATTTGTCGGACGGCCGCCCCGGCCAGTGGTTCTTTGGATTGAGCATCAAGCACGGTACCGGAAATGGTTTGCGCCTGAATTTTGCTAGTGAAGAGTAGTGGTAGTGTGAATAGAAAAGCCGCAAAAAACGACTTCTTAAGTAAAGAATTAAACATGAATTCCTCCATTTGTAACTTAGATTAATGGAGGAGGTTAACTTGCGTAACTGTGCGGTAAACAGGTTTCCCTACGCCGGTATTATCCGGTTCAGGTATCAGGGTGTAATCTCAGCCCGCTATGCAAGCACCCCCAACCTTGGTTGTGAGCCGACAAGATACAAGGCTTAGGAATATTGAACAAGGAGGAATGAACATCTAACAAGGAACATTCAATATTGAACATTGATGGAACATACAACGGCTCGCTCGCTGGTACTCTTGGGCACTAAGGCAGGCCTGAAGGCAGCCTGCTCCGTGTATTCGGAGCTTGTTAATTTCCGTGCCACTGATTCAAAAATCGCTAATCGCAGTTCGTTGATCGTAAATCAATTACCTGCCCCAAAAGTCGTCATTCTGAGCGTAGTTGTTGATGTAGGATCGAAAAGTTTACCGCGAATCCCGACTTTCTCAGGACAAATTTAGATCTGGTAGGGAGTTCAAACACTAGCGCAAGCGTCTCGCTTGTGCGGAGGCGGATTAAGAATTGGTTGCTTTTTTTTCACCTCGTTACGAAGATCCATCTTCGTAATACTGTCCCGGAAGCTGCGGCTTCCATTATGTAGTTTTGATTTGTTGCCAATAATCACCTCTCCTGTTCTTTTGTACCGAAAAAGAACCAAAACTTCTGATATAATTTTCTCGTTGAAAATAATACCCCGGATATTATATTTAAGTATATATACCCAACCTCGTGCATTTTTTATGGGATTAATAGTATGTACCGTGTCATTTTCATACTTCTGATAAGCGGTCTTTCAATATTGGGAAGGACTGACATGCTGTGTGCTCAAGCCATTGTTACGGGCCGATTGATCGACACCGATAACAGACAACCACTGAAGGGTGCGCACATCTTTTTATCGGGAACTAAAATTGGCGACCAAACAGACCGGGCAGGCCGCTACAGATTGCAGGATATTCCTCCCGGCTCTCACCGGATGGTCATTTCCATGATCGGTTACGGCCGGAGAACCTACACCTTACAGGTGGGCCCAAAAGATCACAAAAACTTAGATCTCAGCCTTAAACCGGTAGTCTACGAAATGAACGATATTTATGTTGGCCACCAGGATAAGAAATGGAAAAAACGCTATGAGCACTTTAAAGAACTCTTTCTGGGTTACACAGAAGAAGCTGAATCCGTTGTCATTCTGAACCCGGAAGTGCTCCGCTTTGATGCCAATTTTTGGGGGCGACTGACTGCTGAGGCAGAGGCCCCGCTGATGATAGAGAACCGGGCACTTGGCTACCACATCACTTATTACCTGGCTGAATTTAAGCATACCGGACTCAGAACTTATTGGGACGGAGAATCCCTGTTTACAGAAATGACTTCCTCAGACTCCCTTCAGCAAGCCCGATGGGAAGAGAACAGGCAAAAGGCATTTTATGGGTCGATGCGGCATTTCTGGATTTCTTTATTGCAAGACAGGTTAGAAGAGGAAGGTTACCTTCTCTACAACGTAAGAGAATCGGGACATCCCGGTATGCCCGATAACCGACGCCCCGTTTCTTTCGATCGCCTTATGCGCCCCGGCGAAAAATATTACCTGTACCGGATCCAATATCCAGGATTTCTGGAGGTCATTTATACCGAAGAGCGCGAAGACCGCCGCTACTTGGAATGGGCGAGAAACCTGAATCGGGGGCCAAATAACTCTCAGGTTTCCTGGCTGGAACTTAATGAGCGGTTCATCACTGTAGACGGAGACGGAGAGGTTGTGCAGCCTTATGGGGTTATTCAGTTGGGTTATTTCGGATTTCATCGGCTGGCCGATCTCACACCCCGCGAATACCGTCCGGAAGATTTTTTAAGATGAAAAACGGCAGAAAGAACACCGAACATGGAACATTCAATATTGAATGCAGAAGTTTGCTTTAGCAATCTAACACTAGCGCAAGCGTCTCGCTTGTGCGGTGGTAGATTAAGATCGGTTTCTCGTTACGAACCTCTCCCGATAATCGGGATAATACCTAGCAGAACCTCCCACTCTTTTTTATAAGGCCGAAGGGAATATTCCATATTGAATACTGGACGAATGGAATCCATCTTTCCACTGAACAGCGGGGTGATGGATGGGTTTAGGCCGGGGAGCATTGATCATCGAACAAGGAAAATTCAATATTGAATACAGAAGTTTGCTGTAGCAATCACCCTGAAACGGACACCCTCCGCCTCCCATTCGGTCGGCACCTCCCTCGAGGGGAGATCAATTCAAAAAGCCGTTCCTTTTTGAATTTCGTGGGGTGTTGGTGCCAGGGGCATCTCTGTTTTCGCCACAACACCCACTTCAAAAATCGTTAATCACCGTTCGTTAATCGCTAATCAATTAGCCCAAAACCCGGGATGAATTCCTCACTTGGATAAAGGATAACTGCAAAACTTACGGCAACAAGGACGCCAAGGAATTCAACTAAGCCTAAAACCTCGCACCTAAAACCTCAAAACTAATAAGAAAGAATCTGTTCCAGTTCCAGATTCACATAATAATGTCGGCCCTGAAGTTGGCGTTTTTGCAACACCTTGATCTCCGCCAGTTTATTCAGATAATTTCGGGCCGTGTTCTCCGCATATATTCCATTATCAACCAGATGATTGACCTTGATGTACGGCTGTGAAAAGATAGCCTCGGCAAGCTGCTCCGGTCGGCGAATAGAGGTCTTCTCCTGTATCACCTGCAACAGCGACTCCTTCGTCTCGATGATGTCATTCACTTTTTGGTAAGTCAGCCGGGCCGTGAACTCCACCGCACGCAGCATATACAGCAGCCAGCTTTCCCAATCGCCGCGCTGGGAAACACCCGAAAGCGTTTCATAATACTCCTCTTTATGCTGAATGATATACCGGCTGAGGTAAAGTATGGGTTGATCCAGCAGACCGGCATGGGTGAGCAAATGGATATTCATGATCCGGCCCACCCGTCCGTTTCCATCGCGGAAGGGGTGAATGACTTCAAACTGATAATGTGCAATGGCGAGCTTCAGCAAAGGTTCTGCGGGGGGTATGGAATCATCATTCAGAAACCGGATCAAATTATCCAGCTTGGCCTCCACAATACCCTCCCCGCGCGGGGGTGTATAAATGGTTTTACCGGCATTAGGGCCACTTCCACCCATACGAATATAGGTACGTGCAAAAGGCGGACGGATCCCATCTCCTTCTTCCTTTATTTCCTGATATAACCGTACAAAATAATCACAATCGAAATCCCCGTTATCTTTGAGATACTGGAATCCTTCCCATAGCGCCTCCCGGTAGCGGAGCACCTCCTTCGCCGGTCCGGTGGCCTCCAATTCTGATCTTGCATCGCTGAATGCCTGATAGAGTTCATCATCGGTAGTAAAGATATTCTCGATGGCGCTCGAATCTTTCGCCTCCTGCAAGGTGATGGTGTTGATAAGCACGCCCGGATTTGGAATGGCGATGCTCCTGCCCGCCAACAGAGCCAATGCCTCTTTAGCTTTCCCCAGTTGCTCAAAAACCGAAAGTCTGCGATATAGCTTTTCGTGTATCGGCAGTTCCGGAAGATCATTCCACGGATCATTTCGGTCGGGGTTGATGGGATAAAGAAGCTCTTCAGGCATTAAAAATTTGATTTATTAATGTATGCAGGGAAATCTGACCTCAATTATAGGCCTTTTTTACTTAACATACATTAAATAATTTGATTTTTAATGTATTGTGCATTTTTCAACCTCAAAGCCCCTTTCCATAGTTCTTCAAAAATCGTTAATCGCCGTTCGTCAATCGCTAATCTAATCCTCGTTACATAGCTCCATATGCGTAATGCCGTCCCGGAAGCTCCGGCTTCTCGTGCCTTTTGTTGATCTATTTGTCCGTAATCACCTCCATTGTTCTTTTGTGCCGACAAAAAAACCAACCCCGAGCAGTCGGGCGGCTGCGAAAAAAGAACTAAAGCTGACTCCATTCCGCTAAAATAAACTAAAGCTCTATAGCGAGAGTTGCTCGCTTCTTAGTTTATCAGCGGAGTAGTTTATTTCTTAACGCTTCACTCTGTCATCTTTTTAACGCTCTTTTTTCTAAGGCCGAAGGAACATCGAACACGGAATAAATTCCTGACTTGGGTAAAGGATGATATTATGGCTTATGTTAACATGGCTGTCAGCGAAGTAAACAAGCACTGAAAATCTGAATTTTATATATTGATAGCTGGCAAAACAGGAGAAAGTCATGGATGATAAAAATGTAGTCAGAGAAGAATTGGTTGAGTGGATCTCAAAGCCTGGCAATGAAGACCTGCTGGAAACACTAAAGCTTATGAAAGAAGCAGAGCCGGCAGAAGGAGATTGGTATGATGATCTAACTGAAGGGGAAAAGGAGTCCGTTAAAAAAGGACGGGAAGATCATGAAAAAGGGAGAACATTAAGCAGCCGGGAATTTTGGGATAAACATGGTTGAACGAAAGCGAGTTGTATGGTCGCTTGAGTCGTCGGATAAGATCCAGGAGATCAAAGCATATCTTTTAGAGGAATGGAGCGAATCGGAAGTCAACAGTTTTCTGATAAGGCTAAAGAAATTTGAAAATCGTGTTAGCTATTTTCCAAGGCTATATCCCGCATCTTTGAAGTTTTCCCACCTAAGAAAGGCCGTTATTTCGAAACATCAATCGGTTGTCTATGAAATAGGGGAAGACACTGTAAAGGTGATAACTATTCTGGATAACCGGCAAAAGAATTAGGTTTGTATTTTTTATCCTCGTTATGTAGCTCCATCTTCTCATGCCCTTTGTTGATCTATTTGTCCGCATTCAACTTCTTCGTTCTTTTGTGCCGACAAAAGAATCAATCCCGAGCATTCGGGGCGACTGCGAAAAAAGAGCTAAAGCTGACTACATTTCACTAAAAGAAATCAATGCTCCTTCACGGCGCTTGCTGGTAAATTAAGTGCCATGCGCCCCGATTATCGGGGTTTCTTAACGCTTCACTCCGTCATCTTTTTAACGCTCTTTTTTCTAAGGTCGAAGGTATTATTCCATATTGAATACAGAACGAATGGAATCCATCTTTCCGCTGAACAGCGGGGTGATGGATGGGTTTAGTCCGGGGAGCATTGAACATCGAACAAGGAACATTCAATATTGAACACTGAAGGAGTGCCACAAAAGCAGGCCTGAAGGCAGCCTGCTCCGAGTATTCGGAGCTTGTTTATATCCTAGCCACTACCCACATCATAAATCGCTAGTCACCGTTCGCTAATCGTAAATTAATTTGCCCTAAAACACGGAATGAATTCCTGGCTTGGGTAAAGAATGATAGTGTGGTTTATGATAACTTGGTTGCTAAAAAGGCAGGCCTGAAGGCCTTCGCTTGTTTATGTCCGAGCCACTTTTTCGTTAATCGGAAATCACCGTTCGTTAATCGCTAATCAATCAGCCCCAAAACCCGAAATGAATTCCCGGCTTGCACAAAGGATAGCTTATCAAGCACTATTCACCTAACGCCTTGCACCTAACCCCCCTTGTTCTTAAAATCGGGGCATGGATGTAAACGAAAGTATACCGGAGCGCAAGTTCACCCTTTTTGTAGATATTGACGGCGTGCTGAATACTGAGGCGCATCTGAGGAGGCAGATCAGGGAGACGGGGAGGTCCACCAACCGGAACTGGTGCCCGGTGGCAATGGCGCACCTGAAGCTATTGGTGGAGTATTACAACGGACAGATCGTGGTGAGTTCCACCTGGCGGTATGACCATTCCCTCCGGCAGCTAAAGGAATTGTTTGAGAATAATGGTTTGCCGGGGAAATACGTGGTCGGCGTCACTCCTTCCCTGATATACGAAAACTCCGGGAAGGTGACCCGCGGGGATGAGATCCGCCGCTGGATCACCGATAACCTGAATACGGAGGAGATCCCCAGGTATGCCATTCTGGATGATATGGACGAAGGACTCAGCCGGTTCGGTGAGCGCTTTATCCAATGCGACCCAAAGATCGGCCTCGCCGATAAGGAAAAGGTGAAGAGGGTTGCGGGGTTGGTTTAGGGGGCTCGATTAATTTTGTAATCCAATAACTGAAGCGCAAAAATAAGATAGAGACTCTTAAATGTTAAATCTCATAGATTCCATTTGCTTTATGTAGTGAAAATTTCATTACTTAC
>NZ_DASSWP010000011.1:0-3066 GCF_035704785.1 Gracilimonas sp.
GACCTCAATTTTGAAATACTAAAACTCGAATCGAACCGGAAGCAGCTGGCGGAAAAGATCACGGATCTTCACTTCAGTAACCACCCGGAACTTGAGAAGCGGTATGGAGAAAAAGGCCGGTTACATTGTTATGAAGATGCCCTTTACCACATAAATTACCTGATCGAGTCTCTTCGCGTTGAAAGTCCGGATATGTTTGAACATTACCTGGAATGGTCCTATCAGATGCTGATTGCCCGGGATATTCCCAAAGAAGACCTGCTGCGTAACCTGGAGTATTTTCTTGCCGCTATCGATCATATTCTCCCTAACTCCGATATGTCAATATCAAAAGAATACATAAACCGGGGGCAATATTATCTTAAAAATTTAAGGCCAAAGAAAAAGCATCACCTAACTCCAGAAAATCCTCTGTATCAGGAACCCAAAGAATACCTGAATCTGCTGTTGAACAATAAACGCCGGCAAGCAGGAGAACTCATTGATGAGTTGGTGAAACAGAATGTTTCTGTTAGTGATATTTATGAACATATTTTCCAGGCCACTCAATATGAGATCGGCGTTTTATGGCAGCGTAATGAGATCAGTGTAGCACACGAGCACTATTGTACTGCGGCCACACAGTTGATCATGTCACGTCTCTACCCTCTTATCTTTTCAAATCAGAAAAAGGGCCATCGTATGGTAGCCTGCTCAGTTTCAAATGAACTGCATGAAATTGGCATTCGAATGATCGCAGACTTTTTTGAAATGGATGGCTGGGATACCTATTACATGGGAAGCAATATGCCTGACAATCACCTGATACAAGCCATTCAGGAAAACAGAGCCAATTTATTGGCTATTTCCGTAACACTGCCTATTCATCTAAAAAAAGTAACTCAACTCATTAAAACCATTCGCAATATGCCGGATATGGAAGGATTAACGATCATGGCAGGAGGCTATCCCTTTTCCATCATCCCCAATTTAGATCAAAAAGTCGGAGCCGATGCAACCGCTCTAAACGCACGTAACGCTATTCAAACAGCTAATCAATTGGTACGTTAATGACGGATCTAGTCAAACATATTTCAAATGGGATCTACCTTGTGTGTGATCGGGACGGAAAAGTAACCCAAGTGCTTTATGATGACATGCAGCTTTGCATGGCCAAACAAACTCCTTTCCCATTTATGGAGCTCGTCGCAAAAGAAAGCTTAAATAAAGCAACTGACCTTTGGGAAGATATTCGAAGTAGGGAAATCGTGTTCGATTACGAATTATACGTTAAAACCGATAAAGAACCAGTGCCATTGAAATTTACATCAGCCAGATTTGGAGATAAGTTCTGGATCATTGGTGCTATTGAAAGTGAAATAATGGAAAAAATGCTTAATGAGATGATGCTGATAAACAACGAGCAGCAAAACCTGATCCGAAGCACAGAAAAAAAGATCAGTGAATTTCAGAAACAAGAAAAAGAACCTTCTGACAGGGTATTCAATGAAATTTCGGAAGTGAATAACGAATTAGTGAACACCCAACGGAAACTCATCAAACAAAATGAAGAAATTCTCCGTCTGAATAAAAGCTTGAAGGAAAGTAACAGGGAGTTGCAGCACTTTGCCTATACCCTTTCGCACGACCTTAAAGAACCGTTACGTATGGTGCGTTCATTTATGAATCTACTAGAAAAGAACTATGGGCAGAATTTAGACGACAAAGCAAAGGAATATATTCACTTTGCCGTTGATGGCGCCGAACGCATGAATAGCCTGATCACCGATCTGTTGGAATACTCTCGTATTGGAAGACAAAACAATACCTATGAAAAAACTGATCTGAATAAGATCTTGCAAAAAGTTCTGGAACTAAACGAATCTATAATTAAAGAAGCAGAAGCTAAAATTGAAGTGGGCGACCTTCCCAAAATTAAGGTACAAGCAGTTCCTTTGGAGCGACTTTTCAACAACCTGATCGGCAACAGCCTCAAATACCGAAAACCGTCTGTACCACCTGTGATCAGTATAAAAGCACAGAAACAAGCCGGACATTGGCTATTCTCAGTTACCGATAATGGCAGGGGAATTCCGACGGATCTGCACACTTCCATTTTTGACCTGTTCAAGAGAGGTGGAAATAACGAAGGTATATCCGGCTCAGGTATGGGTTTGGCTATGTGCAAGAAAATTGTAAAAGAACATGGCGGGGAGATCTGGGTATCTTCAAAACCGGGTAAAGGCAGTACATTTTATTTCACTATTGCCAAATAAAAATTCATTTAGTAATAGATGTATGAATAAGTCATATTGCAATGTCTTAAAGATTTCAACTTTAACATCAACAGGAGAACATTATGAGCAGCAAAGAAATACATATCCTTTTGGTGGAAGATAACGAGGGTGATATCGTACTTACTACGGAAGCTTTAAATGAGGGTAAAATTAAAAACTCCTATTCTATTGTGAGGGATGGCTGGGAGGCCATACAATATCTGGAAAAAAATGAAGGCTATGAAGATGCTCAGGAACCGGACCTGATTTTGTTGGATATCAACCTCCCAAAAATGAACGGGCATAAAGTGCTGAAGCACATCAAAAATCATAAAGACCTAAAGCATATTCCTGTGATCATGCTTACTACTTCATCTGATGAGGCCGACGTAATCAAATCTTATGAAAATCATTCAAATTGCTATATCACCAAACCGGTTGACATTAACAGCTTTTTAGAAGTTATCGCTTCTATTGAAAATTTTTGGATCTCTATTGTTCAACTCCCTCCAAAATCTAACAATTAATAAAGCATGACAGCTATTCAAAAAGATTTAAAGATACTGGTCGTTGAAGATAACCCCGGTGATTTTGTATTGATCGAAGAATACCTGTCTGAAGGATTGAAAAGTCCTGAGGTATTAAATGCAAGAACATTCCATGAAGCCGAAGAGTATTTAAATAATCACATTGGATTTCACATTATCCTGCTTGATCTGTCTCTTCCCGATCTTAGCGGGGAACCATTGGTTCAAAAAATGATGGACTTATCCGGTCAGATCCCGGTTATAGTACTTACCGGTTATGAAAA
>NZ_DASSWP010000002.1:0-13553 GCF_035704785.1 Gracilimonas sp.
ATAGGAATGCAAATAAAGCCAAACCGAAAAAAAGCGAACTATACAATTTAGATAGACGGTGGATATCTATTCCATTTTTTTTTCGTTTTATATATCGTCTGTATTGCCACCATCCCAAAGCAATCAACATGATTGTCATTAAACCCATTACTAAACGAATGGTCCATACAGGCATTGGGTTTATCGCATCTATATAAAAGAAAATTCCACCTGTGACAACCCCAAAAATAACCGTAAGAATACTAAACAGCAGGTATCTCCAAATTGATATCTCTTTTCTGTTGCGAATTCCGATAATGATGCCTGTTGCAAAAAGAATGATAATAAGTGCGGGAAGCCAGAACACGCTATACCCCATTGGTTTCAGGAAATCAGAAAAGCTTTGTATATCTGAGGCATCATAATAAAGGAAGGTATTCCCAATCTGTGGAGGAGCCACAAAAGCTCTGCGTACTCCATAGGCGTTAACTTGACGATCAGCAAATGAAAGCGAATCAGGTAATTTAGCTAGTACATCTCCATCAAACCCAAAATTACCGGGCACTCCCTGATTGGACGCGTATTTTCCACCATGGAAAACCATCAGTCCTTCAGGATGAACATCTGCATTAAACATCAGGTCAAGACTATCTGAAAATAACGGAGTGATTTCATTTGTGGCTTTATCAAACTGCATGATCTTGAAGTCCCGTTGACTGTTCCACGTAGTGAAAGCTACTTTTTCATCGGAAATAAATTTTGGTGAAACAGCCGGACCGGAAAACTCAATCAGTTGATTTTGGTTTGTCCCATCAGCATCCATTTCAAAAATAGAATTTTCACCATTTCTACCACTGTAGAAAATTATCTTAGTTCCATCGATTGTCCATGCCGGACTACCGTCCCAGTATTTAGAATCAGTAAGTCTTTTCAAATTTTCACCATTAATGTCTACCGAATAAACATCTCCTGTTCGTTGCCGGGCAAAAGGAAACAGGGGATGTGGAACAATCTCATGCCCCCTGTCACTGCTAAAGGCCAGTTGCTTCCCATCCGGAGAAAAAGCAGGTCTAAAATCCCCTCCGGGATGATTGGTCAGGTTTAAGGCAGCTGAAATATCCTGAATGGAATTCGGTAGAAAGGGAATAAGATAAATTTCTGAATTTCCTTCATGGGAAGCGACAAATGCCAGTTGACTGCCATCGGGAGAAAATGCGGCCTGATCCTGGAAAGAGTTACTTTTAATCAATTGAGCAGCCGGCTGAGTTCCATCTATAGCCTTCAAATAAAGCTGTGGTATTCCTGATCTTTCCGATGTGAAAACTACCCACTTTCCATCCGGGCTTATAATTGCATCATAGTCTAATGATGGATGATCGGTAAATTTCGTAATGCTTTCGCCGGAATCTCTGGAAATATATATGTCCCAGTCTTGCGGGCTGAATGATGAATAGAAAATTCTTTCCCTTGACTGCCCAAGACAAATGGTGCTAAATAGTATTATCACAAAAACGGATACATAGATTCGCTTCATATCTTCTTAATTTAGTTGATAAGATTTGTATTCCCCTAACCTTGTTTAGGTTAACTGCATAGGTAAGTTTTAATTCATGTTATCACATGGATAATGGAGAAGATGAAAAAATCAGAGCTAATTTCAAATACCGGTGTCGTTTTCCTAAAAAATTATGACTGAATATTTTAGTAAATAGAAAAACACACTGTAGCTACGCATCAAAAGGGAGGAGTAATACAACTTTCCATACATCCTTCATAAATCATACATCCCGGCATTGTTGCTTTCACTAAAAACCCCTATCTTTGAAGACTATAAATCGATTTATACAAGTACTAATTAAACCATTGCAATGAGCATAACCGCAGAAGACAAAAAAGAAATATTTAAGAAGTTTGGTAAAAGTGAAACCGATACGGGTTCCACCGAAGGACAGATCGCCCTTTTGACCAAAAGAATTAATGACCTTACCGAACATTTACAGGACAATAAATTAGATCACGCATCACGCCGTGGTTTGTTAAAAATGGTTGGTAAAAGAAGAAGGTTGTTAAACTACCTCATGAAAAACGATATCGAGAAGTACAGAGAACTTATCAAAGAACTCGGTATTCGTAAGTAAGTTTATATGTTATCCAAAAGGCTCCATCGTGGAGCCTTTTTCAATTTATCCTGCCGCCATTATCTCTTATCTGTTGTAGGCCGGATACTAGTAAACCAAAAAGACAAAGAAGACAAATGAAAGAAGAAATAAGAAGTGTAGAATTTGCACCGGGAAAGGTGCTATCAGTAGAAACAGGCCGGATTGCCAAGCAAGCCGATGGCGCTGTAGTGGTTCGCATGGGTGATACCCAGGTGTTATGTACCGCTGTGAGTGCAAAAGAACCAAAACCGGGTCAGGGTTTTTTCCCGCTGGTGGTAGATCACAGAGAAAGTTTTTCAGCCGGTGGTCGTTTCCCCGGTGGATTTATGAAACGGGAAGGACGTCCTTCTGAAAAAGAAGTATTAGCCAGTCGGTTAATTGATCGCAGTTTGCGTCCGTTATTTCCTAAAGGATATTTATGTGAAACTCAGATTATCTCAAGCGTGCTTTCTTCAGACGGAGAAAACGACGGGGATGTTCTTGGCGGGTTTGGAGCCTCAGCTGCTCTTCATATGTCAGATGTTCCCTTTGACGGTCCAATGGCTGAAGTCCGAGTTGGCCGTGTTGATGGCGAGTATGTGATCAACCCAACGCTTTCTGAATTGAAAGAAAGTGACATCGATATGATCGTTGGCGGTACTGCCGATTCTGTTTTGATGATGGAAGGTGAAATGGGAGAGATCTCAGAAGATGAAATGCTGGGTGCTATTAAAGCAGCTCACGCTTCTATTATCACTTTATGTGAATTTCAGGAAGAACTGAGAGAAGAGTATGGAAAGCCGAAGCGTGAATTTGTTGCTGAAGGCTATCCTGAAGAGATTGAAAATAAAGTTCGTGAATTAGCTACTGATAAGATCAAAGAAGTAGTGAACATCGGGCTTGGAAAAGAAGAGTACAGTGAAAAGCTTAAAGAAGCCAAAGACAGCGTTGTAGCTGAACTGGAAGAAGAATACGAAGAAGAGATCGGAACGGTCAAAGATATCTTAGGTGATATTGAGAAAGAAGAACTTCGTAACATGATCCTTGAGAAAAAACGTCGTATTGACGGCCGTAACCCGGAAGATGTTCGCGATATCTGGACGCAGGTGGGATACCTTGCCAGAACTCACGGTTCAGCGATCTTTACCCGCGGCGAAACACAGGCTCTTGTTTCTGTAACCCTCGGTACCAAGAAAGACGCTCAGGGCGTTGACACGTTATTCGACGAAGAAGACAAGAAATTCTATCTGCACTACAACTTCCCTCCATATTCAGTTGGAGAAGCAGGATTTTTAAGAGGCCCGGGCAGACGAGAGATTGGTCACGGTCACCTTGCAGAACGTTCCTTGAGAATGATGATGCCGTCATTTGACGATTTCGGATACGTAATTCGAATTATCTCTGATATTACTGAATCAAATGGTTCATCTTCCATGGCTTCTGTTTGCGGTGGTTCTATGGCACTTATGAGTGCCGGTGTTCCACTGAAGAAGCCGGTTGCAGGTATCGCAATGGGAATGATCGTTGGAGAGAATAACTCCGTTGTACTTTCTGATATCCGTGGCGAGGAAGATTTCATGGGCGACATGGACTTCAAAACAGCCGGTACCGCTGACGGTATCACGGCTTGCCAGATGGATATGAAAGTGAAAGGCATTTCTTTCGAAGTAATGGAAGAAGCACTTAAGCAAGCTCATACAGGTCGTTTACACATTTTAGGTAAAATGGCTGAAACCATTTCAACCCCAAGTGAAACACTTTCCGAATATGCTCCTCAATTCATCAACATGACGATTGATGGTGACATGATCGGTGCAGTGATCGGGCCTGGTGGAAAAGTTATTCAGACGCTTCAGAAAGAAACAGACACTGAGATCTGGATCGAGGAAGACGAAAGCGGGAAAGGTAAGATCACTATTTCTGCCGACAGTCTTGAAAAAGCTGAAGACGCACAAAACCGAATTAAAGCAATTACAGGTCAGCTTGAAGAAGGTGCTATTTACAAAGGTGAAGTGAAGTCGATCAAAGACTTTGGCGCTTTTGTTGAGATAGCTCCGGGAAGAGATGGCTTGTTACATATTTCTGAAGTTGCTCACGAGCATGTTAAAGACGTAAGTCAATACATGAGCGTAGGTGACGAGATCGAAGTTAAGCTCCTCAAAATTGAGCCGGGTAATAAACTTCGACTTTCCAGAAAAGTATTGCTTGCTAAAGATGAAGAAGAGTAAGTCTTTAGCTTAAACCTGCTTATATTTGGCGCTCTTTTTAGTGAAAGAGCGCCATTTTTTTGAGGGTTATTCCAACCCAACTTTTCGATAATTATTTCGGTTTAAATAAGAACCGATAAACAGATCATTAGATTTATATCAGATGCAAGACACCAAAGAAATTGATTTTGTAAATAAGAGCACGCTTCCCAATGGACTCCGCATTATAACGGAACATATCGAAAGTGTGAAAAGCGTTACCGTTGGTATTTGGGCTAAAACCGGTGGACGTCATGAAATAGAAGAAATGGCCGGTATTACTCATTTTCTGGAACATATGCTTTTTAAAGGCACGGATTCCAGATCTTCCTATGATATTGCCTTGAGTATGGAAGCAGTTGGCGGATATTTGAATGCCTTTACTTCTTCTGAATATACTTGCTATTATTCACGATGTGTTAATACACAGCTCGATCGCGCATTGGATGTGCTTTCAGATATGGTTCTTCATCCTGCTTTTCCGGAAGAAGAGATCGAAAAAGAAAAGAAAGTGGTCATTGAAGAGATGAAAATGTATCGGGATTCTCCCGATGATTTCATTTTCGAAGCATTCAACAGCAAGATCTTTGAAGGGCATGAATTAGGCCGCCCTGTACTTGGCTTTGAAAATACAGTTTCTGATTTTTCCCGTCAGGATCTGTATGATTATATGAAGGATAGATATTACCCCGGAAATTTGTTGGTATCGGTTGCAGGAAATGTTGATCACGATAGGGTAGTGGAATTGGTATCGAATTATTTTGAGAAACTCGAAGCCAAAGATCATGATGAGAAAGAGCAACCCCTGCCGCCTTTCAAAAAGGAGAACCTGAATCTCACCAAAGCAATTGAGCAAACACACTACATTTATGGCAGGCGTGGTTTGAATTTCGATCACGAGGATAAATATCTACTGTTGCTTGCCAACACTGTTTTAGGAGGAGGGATGAGCTCAAGGCTTCATCAAAATGTTCGTGAGAAATACGGATACTGTTATTCCATCCAAACCTTTAATCAATCTTACACTGATACCGGTCTTTGGGGAATTTATGTGGGAACCGATAAAGATTATGTAGATCATGTTCGGGAATTGATCCTTAAGGAATTGAAGCAAATGCAGGAAGAGCCGGTTCCTGAGAAAGAACTCGCAGAAGCAAAATCTCAGCTTAAAGGAAAACTATTGCTCTCTCAGGAAAGTACAAGCAACAGAATGACTCGTCTTGCAAAAAGTGAATTATATTTCGGGCGTTTTGTAACTTTAGATGAGCTGGTTGAAAACATTGATGCCGTCACTTCTGAACAGATCCAGAAATTTGTTCGAGACTTTTTCAATGAAGAAGACTTTATGGAAGCGATCTTACTCCCGGAAGGTTAGGCAGAAGGTTCAAGTTACAAGGGGCAGGGAACTAACTTGAGCCTTGAAACTAAAGCCTCACACTCTTTCAAAAATCATTAATTATAAATTATCATTCTACAATACAAATGACCTACATCAAAAATCTCTCTGACCATGTTGATCAAGAAGTAACTCTTAAAGGCTGGGTATATAATTTTCGCAGCAGCGGAAGCTTAGTGTTTATTGAAATGAGAGATGGCTCAGGCCTTACTCAATGTGTTGTAGCCAAAGATGATGTTTCTGAATATGTATGGCAGGCAGCTACTTCACTGCGTCAGGAAAGCTCACTGGAAGTTACAGGTACCGTTAAAGCTGATGATAGAAGTGTTGGCGGTCATGAAATTCATGCTTCAAATGTTGTTATCCATCAGATAGCTGAAGACTATCCGATCACTCCAAAAGAACATGGTGTAGAGTTTTTAATGAACAACCGCCATCTTTGGTTGCGCAGTCAAAAGCAATGGGCTGCGATGAGAGTAAGGAATGAAATTATATTTGCGATCCACTCTTTTTTCCAGGGAAGGGGTTTCGTGCAAATGGATTCTCCGATCTTCACAGGTAATGCTGCTGAGGGAAGTACCACACTTTTTGAAACCGACTATTTTGAAGAAAAAGCATACCTCGCTCAAACCGGACAGCTGTATGGTGAAGCAATGGCAATGGCACATGGATTGATCTACACATTTGGACCAACCTTCCGTGCCGAAAAATCCAAAACCCGTCGTCACCTTACAGAATTTTGGATGATAGAACCTGAAATGGCATACTATGATCTGGAAATGAATATGGATCTGGCTGAGGATATGATTAAAGCCATTGTCACCCAGGTATTGGAAAAACGAAAAGAAGAGCTTGAGATCTTAGAGCGCGATGTTTCCGCGTTGGAGAAGGTTGCTGAGAAATCGTTCGAGCGGATGACTTATACTGAAGCTGTGGACATCCTGACTAGCGATGAAACATCAGATATGCTGGATGAAATGGCGGAATCACGCCGACAAGAGAAACTGGATCTTGAAAAGGAAGAAGAGGAGATCAAAAAAGAACACGGCTCAGCCAAAAAATGGCGAAAAGCTCAAATCGATCAAAGGATCAAAGATATTTCTGCCCGGGTTGATCAGGTTGAAGAAGATCTTCGAAATATTCCTAAGTGGAAAGAGTCTGCCCGAAATTTTGAGTGGGGCAATGACTTTGGCGGAAGTGATGAAACGGTACTGATGATGCAATTTGAGGTGCCGCTTATTGTAACACACTGGCCGGCTGAGATCAAAGCGTTCTACATGAAGCGTGATGAGACCGATAAGCTTGCTCTCGGAATGGACATTTTGGCACCGGAAGGTTATGGTGAAATTGTTGGCGGATCTCAGCGTGAAGATGATCTGGAGCTCATGGAAGAGCGCATCAAAGAAGAAGGACTTGATAAGGAAGTATTTGAATGGTACCTGGATCTTCGCCGGTACGGAAGTGTTCCTCATTCCGGCTATGGACTTGGGTTGGAGCGTACCGTTGCATGGCTGTGTGGATTATCTCATGTTCGTGAAACCATCCCATTCCCAAGAATGATGGGCAGACTTAAACCTTAAAGTACCACTGATATTTTTGTGGTACTTCATTGAGCTCAAAAATTCAATAATTACAGTTTACTTGTCTGCAATTGAAATGAAGTCACTTTAACATCGAGCAGCTATTCATCTTAAGAAGCACTCTTCTTCGATGTATTAGATGCATCTTTATCTTTTGAAGCCTGATCGCTTTTTGAGTCTTCGACGTCTTTATCGTCTTCCTTTTTATCTTTCTTAAATGGATTTGAGAATGTAGAGGAAGATGATGAGCCCGAGGCTGATGCAGATCCTGAATCAGATGCTTTCTTGGAATCCTTTGTGTCTACATTGACATTTGGGCCGACCTGGAAATCACCTTTAAGCTGGGCTCCATTCTCAATGGTTAGTTTTTTAGTCATTATCTTGCCCTGAACAATTGCAGATCCTCTCAAAACCAGACTTTGAGAGGCATAGATATCACCAGTTACTTTTCCTGAAATATCTGCATCAGGGCTGTAAAGCGTACCTTTGATCTTTCCTGAATCTGTTACAATTACTTTTTTCTTTGACTGAACTTCACCGTCAATGAGACCGGCTATTCGCATATCATCATCACATTTGATATCTGCTTTGATCTCTGTTGATTCGGTAATGTAAGTTATAGCTGGAGACTGGGGATTTTGTTGAGTATTCACAGGAGTTTGTTTTCTCTTAAGTTTCATAGTTTTTCATACCCGAAATGTGATGATATGTTCCTGAATCCTGTAAAGATTTCTAAGCAGATCTAATTTCTATAAGATTCCTATTTCATTCAGGGTCACATTCCTTATCTTTGCCACCGATGGCAAGAAAACCAAACAGCAATCAGGTCTATAAAGAGGTAACCGGTGAACTGAACTCCGGCAACCTTAAACCGATATATTATTTATTCGGTGAGGAAGAATTCTATCTTGACCAATTGCTGGAAAAGTTTTCGAATATTGTATCACCCGATCAAAAAGACTTTAATTTTGATCTTCTTTATGGTCAGGAAGTTACTCCGGCTCAAGCTTTATCTATTGCCCGGAGTTTTCCGATGATGGCGGCAAAACGGGTATTGATCATACGCAATTTCTTACAGTTAAATAAGGGTGGGAGTGAAGATGGTTCGCCGAGCGGACACATAAATGATTTTATTTCCTATATCGAGAATCCCAATCCTTTTACATTGTTGGTAATGTTTGATACTAAAAAGCCGGCAGGTAATACCAATATTGGTAAAGCCATAAAAAAAAGTAAGGCTGTTGGGTATCATGAATTTGAACGTATGGCTGACTACCTGATTCCGGATTGGGTCATTGATTGGGTACGAAGCCATCACTCCAAAAATATAGAGCCGGCAGCAGCTCAGTTGTTGGCACAGTTTGTGGGTAATAATCTACAACTACTGTCTACTGAAATAGATAAAGTGTGCACTTTTGTGGACACTTCTGATACTGTTTCAGAAGCTGATGTGAAAAAAATCATTGGCTCATATCGTGAATTTACTGCCATAGAGCTCAAAGAAGCCATTGTTAAGCGAGATATGGAACAATCGTTATACATTTCGGAACAGATGTTGCAACATACTAAGTCAGACACGGGAGAATTGATTCGTCTCGTGGGGTTCTTTAACAGTGTGTTCGTAAATATCTGGCAGATATTGAGGCTTTCCGAAAAAGGGTTGGCTAAAACTCAAATTCAAAGTGAGTTGGGTGTTGGCAGCAGCTGGTACTTTAATAAACTTTGGGATGACGCCTCAAATTTTCGCTATAACGATATGCCACGTATTTTTGAAGCCCTTTTGGATGCAGATCGCTCCATTAAAGGTTTCAGCACATTAGACTCCACTTCGATTCTATTCTTTCTGGTCAAGCGAATTATCGGTTAGTACCGATTCGCCCTGATTTTAAATAGAAACCAAGTTTTGGAGTTTAATTATGAAAGCGTTTGAAGCTGCATCAGTAAAGAAGTATGATGATGAAGACCTAATGGAATACTTTCAAAATGGCATTGAGTTGGCATTCAATGAATTAGTGTTCCGATATAAAGACCGCCTTCATAACTTTCTTTACCGATATACCCATGATCACCAAGATTGTGAGGATTTGGTACAAGAAACTTTTCTAAGAGTGCATAAGAGTAAACATTCTTATGAACGTATCGCGAAATTTTCTACCTGGATGTATACTATTGCACTAAACCTTGCGAAAAGTTTGTACAAGAAAAAGCAAAGGATGTATAAAGTTTCCATTCATAAAGATGAATCTGATCCGGATGATAGAGAAATACTACTGGAAGATTCCAAGATCCTTCAGGATGATGCCCTTCATCAAAAACTTTGTATGGAACAGCTTGAAAAGGCTTTGATAAAGCTCCCTGAAGACTTCCGGGAAGTGATCATACTCAGAGATCTTCAGCAGCTTTCTTATGATGAGATATCTGATATTACAGATATTCCGATGGGTACTGTGAAATCCAGGATCAACCGGGGAAGGGCTCAAATTCAGGCTTTGATCCAAGGTTATGTTCAATTGGGAACAAACGCAGCTTGATGAAATAAAAGGGAAGTGAGGATCAATTAGCCAACTCCCTTTATGAACAATTTTTTAGATATAGAATATCACCCGATCATAGAAGATTTTATCGTTGATTATGTAGACGATGAAATGGATGCAGTAGAAAAAGAAGCATTTGAAGAAGTGCTGGTTCATCACGATGAACTCCGAGAATTAGCTTTTTCTGCTAAAGAAGGAAAGAAGTTGCTCCAGCAATTTCAGCAGATAAAGGCAAAAGAAGATTTCATTGACAGAATGCTGAACAGTATCAGTTGATCATACTAGGTATAACACTCTGTGCACCAACAGGGCAAACAACAATACGGCAATCAATGAAATGAAATTGCCGATCAAAAAATAATCATTGGAAATTTTACTGTTTTTCTGGAAACGGGTACCGATCTTCAGAGCTCCAAAGGCTATGATAACCTGGGGATAACCACATAAAAGACCGATGATAAGGAATAGCCGCTCTAATATTCCTTTTAATACCGAAATACCACGACTCTCATTCGATTTCATTTTTTTGCTGACAATGTGGAATATACCATTGATTATGAGTTCCATAACCAAGTAAAGCAGCATTAACCATAACCAGTTCATAGTGATTGAATGTAGGTTAACATGAAATTCTTAAGCTGATTATACTCATTTACCATTAAAGTTTTACGGCGTTTCCAAATTTGATCCCTGTTTTTTTCGTGCTTTTCCCCAACTTCTGCATTATTCTCATTTTTGATCATATCCAGAATAAGCGCATAATCTTCTTTTTTCCATGATAGAATGATAGCGTCCAATACTTCAAATAACCTTGAAAATTGAAGAGATTCTCTTTTATTGCTAAGATCAAATTCAAAACGCTTTCGGGATCTTTTCTTACTCGTTAGCATTTCCCTTGCCTTGGTTAATCCAGGACCCATCATTTCATATGCAATGTTTGGGTTGATTTCTGTCTCAATTTCTCCAAAATGAAGAGCATAGTGCAACTTGAAGTCAAGCTCTTGTTTCAGACATTCTTCTTCCATAAAGAATAATGTTTTTATGGACGCTTCCAGTGAGGTTGCAATGCCCTGAAATTCATCGCCAAGGGTAATGGTATACGGGGAGAGTATATCCGCTCTCAATTCCTTGTTACAGCTTTGAATGAGTATTTTAAGCTCTTTATGAAGCGATTTAGCCTCATAACTGCTGCTTGAGACAACATCACCCATCAAAATAAAATACTTTGTTGATTTTTCAGCCATGATCCAAGGTTTATTAATAACTGCTGAATAATAACAATGTTTCACTAATAATGAAACATATATATATGTTTCAATAAAAATGAATCATTTACACTTGTAGTGTTATATGTGATACATTTAATAAGCCAATAACTTGGTAAGCTGTATATTAAGTCTGGAATCAGCCATAAATTTTGTTTCCAGTCCTTTATCGTGGGGAATAGGAATATCCATCGAAGCGCAGCGCATAACCGGTGCATCCAGCCACTCAAAACATTCTTCGGAAATGATGGCTGAAATTTCACTCAGCGGACCTAAAGTAAGTGAAGGTTCCTGAAGCAGCAATACTTTACCTGTTTTTTGAACAGTTTTTCGTATGGCTTCCTTGTCTAATGGTAGGAGGGTTCGCAGATCCAGAACTTCCAGAGAGATACCCTTTTTCTCGTATTCTTCAGCAACGGCCAGCGCCCACTGTACGCCCATTCCATAGGTGATGATGGTTGCAGCGTCACCTTCTCTTCGAACCTTTGCTTTCCCAAGTGGTTCATATGTTGCCTTGTCAGAAACAGTTGCTTTAAGACTTCGGTAGAGCTTTTTGTGTTCAAAGAACAGAACCGGGTTTGGATCATAAAGAGCACTGTAAAGTAAATTTTGGGCATCTTCTACAGTACCGGGAACCACTACTTTAAGCCCCGGAATTTGCATAAACCAGCCTTCCACGGATTGCGAGTGAAAGGGTCCTGCCCCAACACCACCGCCATGAGGAGCGCGAATGGTAATGTTAAGCGGAGGGGACCAGCGATAATGAGTTTTGGCAATATTATTCACAATCTGATTGAATCCACAGGATATAAAATCGGCGAATTGCATTTCAACGACCGGCTTGAAGCCTTCCAATGCCAAACCCATCGCAGCTCCCAACACCCCGGATTCTATAATAGGGGTATTTCTGATTCTATCTTCACCAAATTCCTTTAAAAAACCTTCAGTGATCTTGAAAACCCCGCCATATTCGGCAATATCTTGCCCCATAATGAGAAAAGAGTCGTCCTCTTCAAAGGCTTGCCAAAGAGTAGATTGAAGCACATCCACAAAACGTTTTTCGTAGGTGATGCCATTGGAGTGAACTGGAGGCTTTGGTTCTTCGGTGGAATAAACGGCATTCAATTCTGTCTGTTCATCAAATACAGGATCATCAGCATTTAAAGCTTTATCGAGATCTTTCCTAAAGGAAGCATCGATCTCTTTAGTGATCTTTTTAAAATCCTCTTTTCCGGCTATTCCTTCTTCTTCCATAAAGTTCTCAAGACGAAGGATGGGATCTTTTTCGGCCCAGTTCTCAAATAATACATCAGGAACGTAATGAGTGCCGGAGGCTTCTTCATGTCCCCGCATACGAAAGGTCTTAGCTTCGATGAGTACCGGTTCTCCCTTCAAGGCAAGCTTTCGTGCCTTCTCTACGGTTTCCATTACTTCAAAAATGTTGTTACCGTCAATATTGAAGCCATGCATTCCGTAGCCCTTGGCGCGGTCGGATAGATGTTCGCAAGCGTACTGCTCAGAAGTAGGGGTGGAGAGTCCATACCCATTATTCTCAATAACAAAAACCACCGGCAATTTCCATACGGCAGCCAGGTTCAAAGCTTCATGAAAATCACCCTCACTCGTGGCTCCGTCACCGCAAAATGAGAAAGCTACGGCATCTTCGCGTTTTAATTTCTTGGCGAGCGCAAGTCCATCAGCAACGGGCATCATAGCGGCAAGATGAGAGATCATCCCAACTATATTGTACTCTAGTGTACCAAAATGGAATGAACGGTCACGTCCGCCGGTAAATCCATCGGCCTTCCCAAATAACTGGCAGAAAAGGGGATAGAGTGGGACTTCTCGGGCAGTAAAGACCCCGAGGTTACGGTGCATGGGAAGAATATAGTCTTTGGGTTTGGCTGAGAGCGTGACACCCACTCCAACGGCTTCCTGCCCGATGCCTGAAAACCATTTACTGATCTTGTTCTGCCGCAATAGTTTGAGCATACGCTCTTCAATACGACGGGGTAGAAGCAGGTTCTTGTAGATGTTTAAAGCTTGTTCGGCGGAAATTTTCTTCTTAGTTATAGCCACGCTGTCTGTCGATTAATTCAAATGTTACCAATCCAACAGATAAGCAAAAATAAGCGGAGCTACAATAGTTGCATCCGATTCAATGATAAATTTTGGTGTATCAATGCCCAGTTTTCCCCATGTTATTTTTTCGTTGGGAACGGCTCCAGAATATGAGCCATAGCTGGTGGTAGAATCGCTGATCTGACAAAAATAGGACCACAGTGGTACATCTTTCTTGCCCAGATCTTGCTCTATCATAGGTACTACACAAATTGGAAAATCTCCGGCAATGCCTCCCCCAATTTGGAAAAACCCGATCCCATTATCCGAATTCTTTAAATACCAGTCGGACAG
>NZ_DASSWP010000135.1:0-27191 GCF_035704785.1 Gracilimonas sp.
TTAAGCAGAACAACTCCTTCTACATTTGAATAGACCGGTTGTTCTTCACTTTTAAAGCAACCGGTCAGTAATACCGCACTTAAAATAATTATCTGGCTAAATTTCAAAACTAAACCTTTATTAAATTTTTCTGTTTAACAATCTCTACGATTCCGGCGACACCAATTCCAATTTCATCGTGAAGTTGCTCTTGTGTACCATGCTCTATAATACGATCAGGAATGCCCATTATTTTAAGGGTTGGCCGATCCGGCTTCTCGGCAATGTATTCAGCAACCGCGCTGCCAAAGCCACCTAACTTCGTTCCATCTTCTAAAGTTACGATGTGCCGGTAATTTTGACAAACCTCATCTATCAAATTTGTATCTAAAGGTTTCGCAAAACGCATATCAAAATGCCCTATTTCAACGCCTTCATTAGATAATATTTCAGCCGCTTCAGTTACATATTTACCTATTGGCCCAAAACTCAGAATGGCGATATCCTCACCTTCTCTAAGCTGAATCCCTTTCCCAACTTCCATAGAACTGAATCCTTCTTTTACTTTCATCCCCGTGGCTTCCCCCCTTGGATAGCGAATAGCCCAGGAGGCGTCATCGAATTTAGATGCTGTGTACATCATGTCTCGCAGATCCTGTTCATTCAGAGGAGAGGAGATGATCAAATTCGGTACGGCTCGCATAAATGAAATATCGTAAGCACCATGGTGCGTAGGCCCGTCAGCCCCTACTAATCCCGCACGATCGATACAGAAAACAACCGGTAAATTTTGAATCGCAACGTCATGGACTAACTGGTCATATCCTCTTTGGAGAAAGGAAGAATAAATAGCACAAAATGGTTTTTTCCCTTCTGCAGCAAGTCCGGCGGCAAATGTTACGGCATGCTGTTCAGCAATGCCTACATCAAAGGCTCGGTCGGGGAAAGCTTCCATCATAGGCAATAAACTGGAACCGCTTGGCATGGCGGGCGTCATGCTTACAATTCGTTCGTCTTCTTTTGCAAGTTCAACCAGCGCTTCTCCAAATACATCCTGGTACTTGGGTGCTGACTTCTTTTTAGCAGGTGATGGGGTTACCAGCGTCTTACCGGTAATCTTATCAAAAGGACTGCTGGAAGCGTGCCATTTTGTTTGTTCTCTCTCAGCCGGGGCAAATCCTTTCCCTTTCACCGTTACAATATGCAGTAGTTTTGGCCCTTTAACTTCTTTAAGGTCTTCAAGCATATCTCTGAGGCCGTCTACATCATGTCCATCAGTTGGGCCATAATATTTGAATCCCAGAGCACGAAATAATGATCCCGGTGTAAGGGCTGCCATCATAGCATTTTCAAGCCTGGAAGCTACCTTCCTCATTTTATCACCGGCTGATTTAAAGTGGCCGAGCATGTCGTACACTTCATCACGCATTTTATTGAAGGTCTTGCTGGTTGTGATATCAGCTAAATATTCTTTCAGTGCCCCAACATTTGGATCTATCGACATGTTGTTGTCATTAAGGATCACCAAAATATCACTGTTCATGGCGCCGGCATTATTCATGGCTTCAAATGCGAGTCCTGCGGTCATGGCTCCATCACCTATAACGGCTACTACTTTTTTCCCGGATTTGTCCAGATCACGCGCCACAGCCATTCCAAGCGCCGCGGAAATTGAAGTACTTGAATGCCCCACGCCAAAAGTATCATACTCACTTTCAGAGCGTTTAGGAAAACCTGACAGCCCTCCATAAACACGATTTGTGTGAAACTGATCACGCCGGCCGGTCAGTATTTTATGCCCATAAGCCTGATGGCCCACATCCCAAACCAATAGATCATCCGGGGTATCATATACATAATGAAGCGCCGTCGTCAATTCAACTACCCCAAGACTTGCACCAAAGTGCCCCCCATGTACAGAAACAATGTCAACGATATACTGACGCAGCTCATCACATACATCTTGAAGCTGTGTTGGCTTCAATTTCTTGAGATCAGCAGGGGAATTAATGTTTGCCAGCAATGGCCCCGGTTTTGGCTGTTTAAGCTCCATAATTTCTCTTTTACTGAGTATTTGCTTCGTTTACGTTCTCAATACGAAGCTCGGCTTGTTCAAGAATTTCTGTGCAAAACTTCGACATTTTAACGCCTTCTTCGTACAATTTAACGGAATCTTCCAGTGTAATGTCTTCGTCTTCAAGTTGTTCCACAATGGATTCCAGTTTCTTTAAAGCCTCTTCGAAGCTAAGTCGTTCCTTTTCTGCCATTAAGATTTTCTGAGCAAGTTAATTATAACATTCTTTAACCCTGAAGGATACCGGTTTTTTAGCAAAAAGGCATGTTATGAAAACGCAATGATTTAAAGTAATTCTACGTCCACAAAAGATATTTATTCTGCCAACCCATATGGGAGTTTTCTAAAACAGGGTGTCTATTATTGCCAATGAACCCGCTTGATCGTTTCACCATCAGATTCTAAGATGACAGCGCGTTCCCGGCTGGTGAAAAGAAGTTCTGCCTTTGTTTGGCTAAGACGATAAAGGGCTTCTTTATGAGGGTGACGAAACCTGTTGCTCTCTGCTAAAGAGATCATTGCCATTTCCGGGGTAACCTGCTTTAGGAAAGCAAAACCGGAACTAGTTCTGCTTCCATGATGGCCTACTTTCAATACGTCAGTGTCTAAAAGATCACCATACTTATGGACCAACCTTTCCTCCTGATCTTCGCCGGCATCTCCTGTAAATAGGAATTCAGTTTCTCCGTAGATAATATTCATGACCAAGGAATGTTCGTTTGGATCAGAATTGTAAACAATACCATCAGGACCTAAGACCAGAAATAACATAGCGGGATCTAATGCCAGAGAGTCACCGGATCGAAGTGATCTGATTGGAATGGACTTTTCCCGAGCCATTCTTTGGTAGGCATGGTAAAGATCAGAGTCATATTCATAACCGGAATTGTAGATAACATTGATCGGCATGCTCTCCATCAGATCCATGATACCGCCAATATGATCGGCATGAGGATGACTGAGTATAATAGCATCCAGTTTTTTTATTCCGGATGAACTCAGGTGTGGAACAATTACGGATCTGCCACTGCTATAACCCGGAGACCATACCCCTGCGTCAATCAAAATATGTTTTCCTGATGGGGTGCTTAACAATGCGGCGTCTCCCTGACCAACATCGAAAAAGGTAATTACAAGCTTGGCAGGTTGCAGCTTCTCTATTGTATTTAATGACAACATTAAACATGCTGTCGCCAATACACCTATACTCAATTTCCATCTCAAAGCTGATATCTGCCACGCAGAAACAGTACAGATCACAAATAGCCAAAGCACAAAGATAAGGCTGCTTTCCAGGCTGGCGGTGGTCCAGGCCCAGTCCCAGGTGGCCGCAGTATTTACAAAATCACTCATCCATCCCAAAAATACAGAGGATGGGTAATTGATGATCAGTCCAACTAAAGGAAATATGGCTGTTGCGAATAAAGCAATTAATGATAGCGGTACTACGATCCCCAATAACGGTACAAAAAGAGCATTTGCAATGGGGCTTACTAATGAAATTTCCCCAAAATAGTATACTTGCAGCGGATATAACCCAAATTGAACCACTAATGATACAATAACTACCATAAGGGGCTTTCCATACCACTTGATCCTGACCCAATATGGCAGCATGTTTTGGATAACAGGCAGTATAAGCAATATTATTAAAACCGCTGAGAACGATAACTGAAAACCAATCTCAAAAAGCTGAGCCGGATCAATTATCAAAAGTACAATAGCAGCGGCAGCGGTCAGATTGATAGAATTATTTACCCGATAGAAGAGCTTACCATAACTTAGAAATCCGGCCATAACTGATGCACGCATCACTGAAGGCGAAAACCCCGTGATTCCGGCATAGCAGATCAGCAATAAGATCAGTAACCCGAGTCCAATTATACTGCCGTATCTTTTAGTCCAGAAATATGGAATTATGATCCAGAACGGGGCTACAATGAATCCTACATGTAAACCCGAGACTGCCATAATATGGGATAGTCCTGCACGAGCAAATGCCGTCTTTGACTCGGAATCCAAGTCCTGTTTATAACCAACCAACAGTGCTTTGGCAATTGGAGCCGTCTCTTTTTCAAAATTCTTATCTACTAATGCCAATGCTTTTTCACGCCACCAAACCCACTCATTCAGCTCATTATTGGGGATAATTTCATTAAGGTTTTTGGCTTTGATTTGTGCCGAAATTCCCTGCGACTTCAGATAGCTTTTATAGTCAAAGTCCCGGGGATTCCGCTTTTCAGAAATGGGGATAAGGGTGCCTGAGAATATTACCTGATCACCCAATGTAGGTTGTTCGGATAATTCATCTGCCAATACTCGAATTTTATAACTTTGGGAAGAAGTGACTTTTTCAAAAACAGTTTCCTCAACTAAAACATCCCATCGTATTTTCCCGGCGGCAGTGGTAGAAATGGATCGAACTTTACCTTTTATCTCCACCTCTTCCCAGGGTGATAGATCGATCAGCTGTATTGTTTTGGAAGAGCTTTTTTCTGAACTGATCGCCATTAGAAAGACCCCGAACGAAATTATCATCAGAATAAATATAAAAGAACTCAGATCAGACAAAAATACACTGATCGCCTGCTTATTCAGCCATTCAATCAGTAAAAAAAATGTTACGACAAGAGTGAAAACACCGACACTTAGAACCAAGGAAGGTTCATAAAAATAAAAAAGCAGAATACCTGCTATCAGTAATAAAACTATTCTGACAGCAGGATATCTGCTAAATGGGAATCGGTATGATCGTCGGGGCTCCATAACAGTTAGAGCGACGAGAATTCAATTCCTTACAAAAAAATTTAAAATTTTTGAGACCGCTAATGCGATCTCAAGAATAATGTTAGTTCTCAGAAGGAACCAGGCGGTAAACGCCATCACCTTCGACTGTGAAGTAGATATATCCATCCGGGCCTTCTTCAATGGCACGGATTCTTCCTACTCCTTCAACAAGTTTCGTTTCCTCGAGAATTTCATTCCCCTCTACATCTAAATGGGCGATGTAAGAGAATTTAAGGGAAGCGACTAATAGATCTCCTTCCCATCCCGGATATTTGTCGCTGGTCACGAATGTCATACCTGCCGGTGCAATCGATGGATCCCAATACAAAATAGGCTGCTCCATACCGGCCCTTGCAGTATCTTCCGCAAACTCAGTACCATTGTAGTTGATACCATAACTTATAACCGGCCATCCATAATTATTACCCGGCTCAATGATGTTGACCTCATCTCCACCTTGCGGGCCGTGCTCATTTGCCCATACAATACCGCTCTCCGGATTCAAAGCCATGCCTTGAGGGTTTCGGTGCCCATAGGAATAGACAGCTTCCTTAGCTCCGTCCTCTCCTACAAATGGATTATCTGAGGGAATGCTTCCGTCGTCATTCAATCGGTAGATCTTTCCACCATCCATGGTAATATCCTGTGGAAGTACGTCACGATTTCCCCTGTCACCGATAGAGAAAAACATATATCCGTCGTTATCAAAAACGATACGGCTTCCGTAATGCTGACCCCGGGTTGAATTCGGCTCAGCCTTATAAAGTTCTTCTACATTTACTAATGCATCATTTTCAAGTTTTGCACGAATAATGGCGGTGTTACTTCCTTCCCCACTGCCGGCACTCGAAGAGTATGAAAAATAGATCCATCCGTTCTCCTCGTAGTTGGGGTGAAGTTCAATATCAAGGAAGCCTCCCTGCCCGTTTACATCCAGGTCAGATGGAATTCCATCTGTGATCTCAGCTACAATTTCACCGTCACTGATTCGATATAACGTCCCTGATTTTTCTGTAACCAACATATCACCATCGGGAAGAAAAGCGATTCCCCACCCAATTCCGGTTCCTGAAACCACCTTTTCAGCTTCAACACTTAGGTCGGCTGCGGGTGACTCCATGGATTCCTCACCTGCCTGTCCATTGCAGCCGATAGCTATCATAAAGACAGCGAGCAAAAATCCCATATTAGTAGCAATTTTCTTCATACTCATAATAATTCTCTTATTAGTTAATGTTATTGATATAAAAATTGTCTGAATTCATCCACGCCCATATAACCGGTTTTTTTCTTGATAACGTTTCCTTCAGCATCAAGGATCAGTGAAGTCGGAAATACATAGGCGCCTTTGCTTTGAGCGAAATCTATAGAAGGGATCTCCTCTCCATTAAAGCGAATAGTTTCGGTCGAATTTCCATCGATCCGAACCGGGATGTAGCTCGCATCCAAAACCTGCCGAACGGTAGAATCGGGAAATACCTCCCTATCCATAGCCCTGCAGTATTTACAGCCAATCTCATATACATCCACAAAGATCAGTTTATCAGTTGCTGCTGCCACTTCCTGAGCTTCATGAATCGGGACCCACTCCGGTGAATTGTCATTTACCGGTGCCTGTACCTTACTCAACGAGATATACACAAAGATTCCTAAAAAAATGCTGACCGCAATTATGACAATGTTCTTCTTTTTCATGACGTTTTTTAGTTTGAATATTCTAAAATACTAAAAGTTAGCGTGTGATTTAACTGAACGAATTTAAAACAGGTTAAAGTTCAAAAGCTAAGAACAGATTTTTTTACCTTCAGAAAAAAATATTCTATGAAAGAAAGAGATTCTTATCGCCTGGGGAAAGTACAGGTAACTATCGCCGAAACAGAAAAACCCAACAAATTAAACGTTGAGTGCTTTGACGGGGAATATCATTCGGAATTTACAGTAAGTGAATATGAATTCAAGAACTATCGCAGGTTGATGAATCAGCGTATCACTCAGGCATACAAAAATATTGATGAAGATGAGTAGTTGTCTTAAAACCAGAACTCTTCAGAGATAAGAAAATAAACAATGATATAACTGCTTACCGAAAGTACCAGCCCTATCATAAATACGTTGTATGCAATTCTGATCAACCGGTATTTTTCTGATAATACTGAGCCTAATCCATGCAAGTCTCTAGCCATGGTGTCGTAAAGGCGCTCACTGTCAACCATCAATTCTTCCATGCCGGTTACGTAATCTTCCCGGCTCAGTTTAAAAAAGTTTCCGAAGAACAAAATATTGGATCTATTGGCGCGCACATCTTCCAGCGTGACTTCTTCTTTACTAACCCTGGGGCGGGCTGCCAATACAGAATATACCAAAGCTATCATACATGAGATCAGCAGAATAGAGGTTGGAACTAATAACCAGGGGTTTGAATCTATTTTAGGGGAAATAGAAGCCAGTATAATGGAAATAATGATCCCATTGATACTGATCATAATATTGGATTTATTATCGGCTATAGCACTTAGTTCGATGTGCGTTCGATAGGAAGTGCGGAACATGTCCGAAACTCCCCGTTTTCGTGAACCTAAATCTTTGCCATTATTCTCTTCTTCTGTTTTTTTTTTCTTCCATTCTGTATAGGATTAGTGTACTCCTCAAAATACCCAAAAAATTACATTTCGGTTATTTTAAATTTTTCATTCTTGACCGGTGGTAACCCAATTTTTTCTATTAATGCATGAAATCTTGGATCGGCCGCTAATATTTTATTAAAAGGTAAGGTCTTGATCAAAAGAAGTGAACCTAGTTTTAAATCATAAGCCTTATTAAGATATTCAAAGGCGAGGTCGATCTCACCTTTTGCTGTATAGGCTATGGCATAATCAAGCATTAGGTTTTGCTCCGGTTCTTCTTCTTGTCTCTTACTGATGAGTTCGATGTTTTCTTCCGCCTGCTTATTATTTCCCATTAACGCATAAAGACTTGCGAGCTGTGCCCCTCCATTATATTTTGAATCCATCAGGTTGATATATTTTTTGACGGTTCTGAGCGCTTTGTCATACTTTTTTTGACTCATATAAACCAGAGCTTTTCCTTCTATAGCGGACCTAAAAAGCGGGTCCAGTTCCAGTGCTTCATTAAATGCATTCAGAGCTTTTTCATATTCACCAACAACCCAATAGGAGCGACCAAGTTCCAGTAAAGCCGGAAGTGATAACGGATCGATCTTTACGGCTGCTTCAGCTTGCTGCAACATTTTATCAAACCTTCCGATAATGCGATAATAAAAGGACAGAGCCTGTCGTGCTTCGCTGTTATCGGGCTCCATGGTAATGGCCTTTCTTAAGTTTGCTTCTGCCAAATTGAAGTCCCACTTACCAAACAAATTTACATAACCAAGTGCCACGTATGAGTCAGCTCTGGAGTTATTAATCTCAATGGCCTTAAGTGCATTCTTCTCTGCCATTTGGAATGCTTTTTCTGCATTCATATATCCGATCGTTCCTAAAAAGGTATAGCAGTTAGCGAGATAGGAATATGCATTTGTGTAGGTGTTACACTCGTGAATGGCTTTGTTGAACAACTCTATTGCTTTTCTAATGGCTTCCGGTGTGCGCTTATTCCAGTAAAACAATCCTTGCAAATAAAAGTTGTAGGCGTCAATGTTCTCTGTAGAAGACTCATATATTCTTTTTCTCTTTTGGACAGCAATACTGCTTTCTAATTTATCCACGATCTTTCGGGCAATTTCATCCTGTACATCAAAAATATCTTTTAGCTCCCGGTCAAAATTTTCCGACCATATATGGAATCCGGTGTCACTGCTGATAAGCTGTGCGGTTACCCTGATCCGATCACCGGCCTTACGAACACTTCCCTCCAGTAAATACGATACATTTAACTCTTTACCAATATCACGAATGTCTTTGGTTACTTTTTTGTAGGAGAAAACAGTTGTCCGTGAAGCTACTTGTATGTCTTTAATTCCGGCAAGCGCATTGATAATCTCTTCCGTAATTCCGTCACTAAAATAATCGTTGCCGTTTTCGGAACTGAAATTAGTAAAAGGCAGAACAGCTACACTGTTTTGATTACTGCCTGTGATGTCTTTAATGTGTTGCTGTTCCGGTATGATAAGTCCGTTATCGGCAAGAGCATAAATGCTTACCGGCATGTAAATGTTCTTCAGCTCGTGTTCTCCAAAAGATTCTACGCGTATCCCCGGATGATTTTTTATTTCATCAAATACCTTCCCGGATATCATTACCGACCCGGTAACTCCCAAGGCTTGAATACGTGCGGCCACATTTACTGCATCCCCGTAAATACCTTCATTATCATACACCACATCTCCGATGTGAATGCCAATTCGTAAAGGTACTACGGGCTGCTCAATTAATTCTTTTTGTATATCCCGAGCACAATTTACCACATCAAGCGCACTACCAAACATCATGAGTGTTCCATCCCCATAATACTGCATAACCTGCCCGTGATATTTTAATATGAAATCTTCTATCACAGCTCTTTGTCTGTCCCGCAGATCTTTGGCTTTATCCTCGTCGTCTTGCATCATCTTTGAATAACCGATAATGTCTGCAAACATGATGGCAGCGAGTAACCTGATGTTATTATTTTCATCCATTACTGAAATATTTGATGCGTAATATAAGCAATTATCTTACTTCAAAGGCATCTAACCCACTAATTTTGTTTTCTCAAAAGCCTGAAGACTTGTAGGATTTAAAATAAGAATCCCGCTTTCACGGTAAATAATGACCCCTCTTCTGAAAAACCAATGCCGCCATTTACGAGGAATGAATCAAAAATGTTTAACCAAATTCCTCCTCCATAGCCCTGATGCCAAACTGACGAAGATTCTGAGTCTGTCCAAACCCTCCCTACATCGTAAAAACCATTTATCCCGACTTTGCCACCCAACAGGTAATTATAAAAATCGAAAAGCTCGATTCTCATTTCTGTATTATTATAAAGGCTGGATCTCCCTGAAAAACGCCGGCTTCTGAATCCACGCAGGTTTGTAGTCCCCCCCAATGTACTTGCTTCATAAAAAGGGAAGTTCCCAATATTCTGGTCCGCCCCAATTCTGTTGGCGAATGTAATTTGGCGATTTATTGAGGGTGATAAATAGATCTCCAAGCCAGATCGTACAGTTCCGAAATAGTCATTTGTGTTTTGAACCCCTACACTAAGATGAGCTTCTGCATTCAGGCGATATCCCTTTCTGGGGTTTATATTGTTATCAAGGTCGTTGATCTTAATTACTGTTCGGACACCTGTAAACCATTGCTCATCAAACTCTCCGGCACCAATACCGGAATTTGGATCTGTGACAATGTTATTCGGATCCCGCTCTACATTCGTGGCTTTAAAACTCAACCCTGCATAGAATTCCAGGATATTTTTTGAGATTCCCAAGCCCGGTTCAATGGAATATTGATATAGCCTTGCGCGGTAATAGTTTTCCGAGCGTTCTTCCAATGTGGTTTCATTTCCCAAACCGAAAAAATTCCGATAGCTTTTTGGGAACAAGAACTGTGCTTCTAATTCAGCCCGCCATTTACCGGCTACCTCATTCCACAATCCGTTATATCTTATGTTGGCTGCTCCGGTACGGGGCGCATAATTTCCTCTGACAAAATGTTTTGAGGCCGGGTTTTTTCTGAATCCGTGCTGTATAAATTCAGGACCTCCACCTAAGAATACTCCGTCATTACTGTTGTATTCAAAATAAAGCTTTGCCAAAACTGTATTCCACCTGAAATCATCCTTGTAGTTGTAATATACATTCTCACGAATATCAGCCCTTTTTACTTTGGAATTATCCCCGGCATTGATTGAATTTCCGGTTTCTGTTTCGTGGATCTCCACCGTTTTTTGGAGGCCAACTTTTGTGGTTTCATCCCAATAACCATCATTTCCGGAACCGCCTATAACACGTATTTTAATTGGATTGGAAGCTTCTCCTGCAAGCATAAACTCGTCATTTCCACCCATTCCAAAAAGACGCAATTCATTGGTCTCCTTATTGTGAAAAGTTCGGTCATAATAACGTTCACGCAGTTCCCCTTCTCCGGATAGCTTAAATACCTGAACCTGTATTTTTTCATCATCTACAATAGTCACCAAAAACCGCTCTCTTTTGTTGCTGCCGGGAATGGAAACAACGCGACTTATAAGACTGTAATATTCTTCGGCTATCTCAGAAATTTTATCTCTTCTTTCTTTGAGTACCCGAATGGTTTCCTCCCCATACTTTTCAAAAACAGGTTCGGGATAATTTTTTACAGCTTGTTCAATAACTTCGTCACCCAAATTTGATCTGATCTCTTCTGCCGCCTCCAACCAGTCTTCTTTAGTGAGTTGATTGGTAAACCTCCGTGTCAGAGCAAGTGAGTTTTGGTTGAGTCCTTTTAGGTTTCCATAGCTTTCATCAAAGTTTTGGTACTGCACAAATGGTCCGAATATTTTGGCCAAACCCGGAATCAAGCCGGTCATGTTCATCATGGCGAGGTCACGGTCGCGCGGAATGGGTTTGTAGATCTTTCCCTTTTCATCTTCCGGCTCAAAAGAGGCCCACCGCCACTGGTCGCTATGCCTATCCCAATCAGCCAACAGCATATCAAACAATCTGTTTTTTGCGAATAGTTTTTGGTCTACCCTATGATCAATGTCATTATCCAGTTCCCTGAAAAGTTCAGTGCTGCTAAGTATTTCATCTGAATTTCCCATATGATCTACGTCACTCATATCTCCATTCGGCCGGACCTCAAATAGGGCGACTTGATTGCTCATTTCTTCTTTGTAGACTCCCAGCATAGGGTCTTCGGGTATGAAATAAAGTTTGGGGTTTGTATGGTAAATTCCAATGGCATTCGCCATATCCGGTATCAATACTGCTGCGTATGGATTTAAGATCGAGAATTGATCCTGCGCTAAATCTAAAGCAACGGTCTTACGGAGTTCTTCATCCCAGATTCGCCCGGCTTCTTTATCCACCGAGCGTAATACATAATCCCGGCCATCTTCTCTTTCAAAGTGAATCGTTGTTGATTGTCCTTTACCTCCCATTCTTATGGGCTCTAGTCCTCCTTCCATTTCGGTGAGATCAAAGAGCGGGTATTCACTTTTAACAGACCAGTATTTTCTGTTATGCTCACCGGCTAACCATTCATATAAACGGGATCTATTATCATAGTCAGGATTTGGGGCGACCATTTTTGTGCTGTCAGAGTAATCTATATCCGGAATATCAAGTGAATCTTCATCATCAAAAGCATCCAGATAAGGCTCTTTTAGCCGGTTTCGGTATAATAGTTTTCCTGTAGAACCATCGCTTTCCGGCGCCCAGGCTTCTACCCACACAGAACCGTCTCCATAATATTTTACACTCATAAATCCTTTGCCGGAGTGGGTGAATTCTGCTCCCCGGTCTTTAGCCACATAACCCTCTTTTGTCCCGGATCCACTTACCAAATAATGGTGATTTATTCGTTTCCCCTCGTCTTTATGATACTGTAAACTGTGTGAGTGGCCGGAGGCATAAATGAGGTCTTCAATTTCGTGTGCCCTGAAGATCTCCCGTAAAGCACGAACCATTTCTGCATATCTATGATGACTTACATCCTGTTCGAGCCCAAACACTCTTCGATATATGGCATATAAGCTCCCAAAAACAGGAGGCTTCAGGTGAGTAGAAGGGGGCAAATATCCACCGTGAGTACCGTGAGTAACCAAAGGGTGATGGGCTGCAATGAGCAGAAAATCATTCCGCTGCTTTTTTAAGATGTCATCCAATTCGATGAGCACATCTCCGGCATCAAATAGTTCATATTCACCGGTGTCACCATAGGGTTTGTCATATTTATGAAGCCACCATTGAGTATCCAAGGCAATGAGCCTAATATCTTCCCGCAATCTTGGGTCTTCGTCATCATCCATCAGCTTAATATTTACCGGCCCGGGAAAGCCATCTTCAGGAATGAACGTATTTCCTTTTCCAAGATACTCTTCAACAAAACGCTCTTGCCTGTTTACCGCTTCCAATCCTCCCCTTTTGCCGTCATTCCAATCGTGATTGCCGGGAATGAAGAAAATGCGCCCCGAATAATTTTTTACTGTTTTGAGCTGCTCTATGATTCGCTGTTCGTAAAACTTTCTATCCGGATGTGTTGAGTCCGGCAGTCCATTTAGATAGATGTTATCTCCCAAAAAGATAGCAGCACTGTGTTCACCGGCTTTTTCCAAAAAAAACTGCAGAAGTTTAAGGGTTGGTTCCTGAACTTCTAAAGAAGGCGCGCCGGCATCACCTATCAAAAATGTTTGGTAGACTAAATCTTCTTCAGGGGGCGGGTTCAGTAAAAAGGGATCTCCGTCATCGGTATCAATAAAAGTCTGACTCGAAGAGCAGGATACTAAGAACAGCAAAATTATAAAAGATCCGGTTTTGTTAAGCATGCTTGTAAATTACCTAAGCTACGATTAACAAAAAATAGGTATAGGAGATTGTTATTTTAGGAAAGGGAGGAAAATAAAAGACATAAAAAAAGCCGGCCTTTTTGGACCCGCTGCTTTGATTTTTGAGTAACTGTTTTCAATATACGGTGGAAACCTACCCTCGACCAAATCTAATTTCTTTTCTATAAGTAATAGCAACTAATGTGAAATTATTTGTAATTTAACATTTAGTAATACCAATTTTTACTCATTCAATCTAGAGACTTAATGCCTAAAAAAATCGGAGATCTTACCCTCTATTCGGTTGATGATCTGCACGGACAACTCGGAATTTCAAAAATGACGCTTCGAACGTACTTGCGTGAAGGCCGAATTCGTGGTCGAAAACTGGGCGTGAGTTGGTACGTTACGGAAGAGGCTATCCGGGAGTACTTTGATGAGCCTCAACCTGAATCCGATTCAACCCAAAAGAAGAAAAAAAGAGGGAAACAGTACCGGTATATTGTGCAAGGTATTAACGATCTCGTAAGTGAGACTGAAGAATGCGAGACCATTGACGAGGTTATTCAGATTTTGAACGAACAAGCTATTATTAGTTTATTTCAGGTTCGCGTGGTGAATCGAGAAACGGATGAGATCACAGAAATTATTAAAGCGAGAGATTTTTTAGACAAATATGCTAACACTTAAAGACACCGGTTTGGAGGAATTCTCATTTGGAGAAGACTCTGATGACAAATTCTACGTATTGGTAAATAAGAAGATCAGTCCGGAAGGAATTGATGTAGAGAGACTGAGCAAAGCTAACCCCATGAAGTTTGATTCCGTTCTTAATGAAATGGGCTGTATCCTCATGCTCAACGGAATTGAAGTTGCGGAACTCTGTATGCGCGGTGAACTGGATAATGAGAACCTCCACGAGAGCATGTTTGAGCTGTGTAAGGATGAAGGGCTTATTTCTTAGTTAAATGCTTTTTCTAAGTCATTCCCGCGAAGGCGGGAATCTGCAAAGTTTTTCAACAATAATTTTATGCCTTAGCTACATCAAGATCCCTGCCTTCGCAGGGATGACCATATTCAGCAAAATCTTTGGAGGTATTAAATATTAAAAGGTCCGCTTTCTTTCCACCACTCCCATGCCCGCAACAGGCAAATGACTGTCTTTCCATCGTTGATCTCTCCGGAGTGAACCATATCCACCGCTTCTTTGAAAGGAATTCGTTCTTTGGTCACAAACTCATCGTCATCTACTTTTTGGGAAACTGATTCCAGATTCCAGGCGGTGTAAATATGTATAACCTCATCGGAATAACCGATACCCGGATAGAAATGACCTACATAAGCAAAATCACTTGTAGCTACCCCGGCTTCTTCTTGTAATTCACGTAAAGCGGTATCATCCTGTGATTCACCCGGATCGATTTTGCCTGCCGGAACTTCCCAGAATATCTGGCCCATAGGGTAGCGAAATTGTCGTATCATCATGATGTCTCCGTTTTCAAAAACCGGCACAACTGCGCATGCACCCGGATGTTTGATCCATTCCCTTGACGAAACAGACCCGTCGGGCAGCTCAACTTCATCGTAAAAAACATGCAACAGTTTTCCTTTAAAAACTTCCTTTGAATCAACTGTTTTCTCTACCAGTAATTTATGATCGTTCATATTGGTTTATGTACTACAATGACTGTAAATTCGGGTGGGTAATATCGCAAATAAAAACAAGGTTTGGCTAGCATAACGCAAAATATAGACGGGAAGAAAGTTAAAGTTACCGGTCGGGTATTTACCTGGTCGAATACCATCTCTTTTTCCCGGATTCTGGTGGCTTTTCCTGTAGTGTATCTGCACTATCAAAATGATTTTCAGTTTAATACTACCATTTTGGCTTTTATAATCTATGGAGCTTTTTCAGATTACCTGGACGGCTACATTGCCCGAAAAACCAATACTATTTCTGAGTTGGGCAAGATGATCGACCCTATTGCAGACAAGCTTTGTGCTTTGGTTCTTTTTATTTATACCGTTTGGATTGGATGGATCCCTTTATGGTTTCTGGTTTTAGCAATTGTAAGAGATGTTCTCATAATGATGGGCTCTTATTACATCAAAAAGAAATATGACAAGGTAGCCATGGCTATCATGTCGGGGAAGATCTCGGTAAATGTTTTAGCCCTTTATTGGATCTCTGTTTTCTTTTTTCCTGAATCACAAAATACCCACCTATTTTTAATGGCATGTTCAGTAACTTTAATGGTCATATCTTGGATCGATTACTTTAACCGCTACCGCTTGATCATGCGCGGAGCAGAATTCAATTAGTTTATATGGGATTTCTCGAAAAATTAGGACTTAAAAAGAAAGAGAAGCTTGACGAAGGCGTTGAGAAAAGCAGGGATGGCTTACTCAATAAGATCGGGAAGGCCTTTGTTGGGAAAGATACTGTTGATGATGCAATCCTCGATGACCTTGAAGAGATCCTAATCACCTCCGATGTTGGGGTTAACACCACCATCGAGATCATCAAGAAGATCGAATCCCGTGTTGCTAAAGATAAATATGTAACTCAGGATGAGCTGCAAATTATGCTTCGCGAAGAGATCGTGGATCTTCTTGAAGATAACGCTCCTGATAAACCCGCTGAATTTGAAGCGGATTTCCCGATAAAACCACATATCATTTTAGTGGTTGGGGTAAATGGCGTTGGCAAAACAACGACCATTGGGAAGCTGGCACATCTCTATAAAAAAGCCGGCAAAAAAGTAATCATGGGAGCCGCCGATACCTTCCGCGCTGCTGCTGTAGATCAGCTTAAGATCTGGAGCGAACGCGCTGATGTCCCTATCATTCAGCAAGGTCAGAACGCAGACCCCGCTTCGGTTGCTTATGATACCGTTGCAGCAGCCAAAGCCCGCGGGTCGGATGTAGCCCTGATCGATACCGCCGGACGGCTTCACAACAAAAAAGCCTTAATGGAAGAACTTGCCAAGATCAAAAGGGTGATGGGAAAAGTTGTGGAAGGAGCTCCTCATGAAGTGATTTTAGTTCTTGATGCCTCCACCGGACAAAATGCTTTACAACAGGCACGAGCTTTCACTGAAACCGTTGCCATCACCGGGCTGGCGCTCACCAAATTAGACGGCACCGCTAAAGGCGGAATTGTCATAGGCGTATCAAACGAATTAAATGTACCCGTGAAATATATTGGTTTGGGAGAGCAAATTGAGGATCTACAGGTATTTGACAGGGCTAATTTTGTAAATGCTTTATTTGGAGAATAGCTCTGTTCCTACCGTCACTAACTTCCCTCTGTGCCCTTTCCTCCATCATCATCTCCTCCCTCTTGCTCTTTGTCATCATTACTATTCAATCTGATCTTAGAAATATAATTATGATGTGATTTCATATACCGAAAATTATTAAAGTTGTTTGTTTTAGAACCTTAAACAAAAAACTATATATTGGGTCAAATAACAAGCGTATAGCAGTAATTAAAGGCAATGAAATTTTTCACTACTCTAATACTATTGCTTTCTTTCGGGATATTTTCTGCACCTAAAGCACAAGATATTTTTGAAACTAAAACTGATCCTGATCTGCTTTATACCAAAGGCAATGAACTTTATTCCAATGGGGAATACCAGCAAGCCCGGCCATATTTTTTACAAGCAATTGAAGGCTTCTTGTCTAACGGTGATTCACTAATGTGGATGAAGTCTTCTTTAGATTATGGGGAAATGCTTGTCGATATCGGTTCGGTTGAGGAGGGGCTTGAGGTTTTCCGAATGATTGAAAATAACCAAACTCGTTCAACCTCTGATTCTTTAAGAATAATTGCAAAAAATAACCTTGGTTGGGCCAATCGAAAGCTTGAAAACTATAGCTTGGCAAGAGATCACTATGAGGCAGCTATAAAATTAGCAGAAGAAAGTGACGATTCGTTGTCAATTGCCAGGATCAGCAATAATATCTCTTATACCTACTTGTATCTCGATGATTATGAGACGGCTCTCTCTTATCAGAGAAAAGCAAAAGAAATGTATGAGAAACTTGGAGATACATACCGGCTTTCTTTTGTTCTGAATGGGATCTATCTCACTTTATCCAATATGGGTCTGGACAAAAAAGCGGAGCCCTATATCCGTCAAAGTGTTGAAATAAGAGAAGAACTTAATAATGCGAAGCTGTTGGATATTGCCTATCACAACCTGGCCCGGAATTTTGATCGATTAGGTAAAGCTGACAGCTCGATCATCTATTATCAAAAGTCATTAGAGTTATCCCGCCAGCTTGAAAACCCATTCGATATCACTCAAACTTTATTGAATATCGGTAATATATACCAGAGATCCGGGGATAATGAAAATGCCCTTTTATATTACAATGAAGCATTAGGGTATAATCACATCACAAATCGCTCTGCTTCTATAGCGGCAAACCTGTCTCTAATAGCCGGCATTATCGCTTTGGAGGGTGATTATGTAACTGCAGAATCATTTTTAAAAGAAGCATTGTCTCTCTTGGATGCTTCTTCCAGCCCTTCCAATTTGGCTGAAATTTATCATGAGTTAGCGGCCCTGGAACTTTCCCAAAACAATCTTGATGAAGCACAAGAATATGTGCATAGTGCCTTAGAATTAGGACAAGAAAAACAACTACGCTCTGTTTTGTCTGACTCTTATGCTTTACTCGGTGAAATTTATAGTAAGAAAAACGAATTGAATACAAGTCTTCAGAGTTATAAAAGATCCTATGATCTTCGTTCCAAAGAAATGATATCAGCCAGTATATCCTCAACTATTGACCTGGCCCGGGCCTATCATCGTGTAGGATCTGACAGTGCTTTCTATTTTGCCCGGCAAGCCTTTGGAAGCATAGATTCTTTACGAACCAATGTGGCAGGACTTACATTCAGGGCGGGATTTTTCAGAGATTATGCACGTTTTTATAATGAAGTTGCTTCGTGGTTTTTAACTCAAAGGAATAACCCTGAAAAAGCCTACGCACTCATAGAATCTGCAAAAGCTCGGGTTTTAATGGATGAGTTAGCTGTGGCTGAAGAAAAACTCTTCCAAAATCTTGATGAGACCACATTGATCAAAAAGCAGCAAATGGCAAAGCAAATTGATCAATTACATCGTCAGATCAACGAGGCTGAAACTTCTCAAGAAAAAATTGAGCTGAAGAATCAACTCAAGAATCTGGAATTTAGGTATGAGGGATTTTTAAATGAAATGAGACTAATGATCCCGGAGTGGAAACAATTTAAATATCCCAAACCGATGTCATCTTCAGAGGTCATGGACTTGCTTGATAAACAAACAGCCATACTTGAGTATGGGTTCTCGGGTTCTAAACTGATTCGCTTTGTTTTAACAGAAGATCACATAACTGCCACTGTTATTGATTCCGTTGAATCACGTTCAGCAAAAGAATTTTTTAATACCGAGATAAAGATACTTCGGGATCATATTACTAATCAGAATTCTACTCAGCTTATTAACTTAACTTCTGAGATATTATACCAACATTTGATTCCTGATGATCTTTTTTCTAAAGAAAATAATATTACCCAATTCGTTGTCATTCCTGATGGGAGCCTGTCCTTTTTACCGTTTGAAGTTCTATTTACCGGAAAAGAGTATTTAATTGAAAAGTTCAATGTAAAGTATCTCCCATCAGCTTCAATTTATCCTCTTATAAATTCTCCGCATCGCATCACCAAAAATGATCTGTTAGCTATAGCCGGATCCGGTATTGATGTTGGGGATCTGGGGGAAAAAACGAGTTCTCAAAGTAATCTCGCGTCTCTGCCTGCCACACTTTTAGAGGTTGACTCCATAGCTGTTAATTTTCAAAATGCTAAAATCCTTAAAAATGAGAATGTGACTGAAGCCTCTTTAAAATCGCATAATCTTGCAGATTACAGATTCATTCATTTCGCAACTCACGGGCACATTGATGAGATCAATCCTTCTCAGAGTGGCCTTATTCTTTCCAGGAAAATGGATGTGGAGTCACTATTTGGAGAGGATGGGTTTTTAAACAGTTCTGAGATATCAGGATTAAACCTGAACTCTGATCTCGTAACCCTAAGCGCCTGTAATACCGGTATGGGTAAAATTATAACCGGAGAAGGATTGTTGGGACTACAACGATCATTTTTGTCTGCCGGCTCTTCTGCAGTGATAGTCAGCTTATGGAATATTTTTGATCAAAGCACCTCTTTGTTCATGTCTGAATTTTATCAGCAAATGCTTAAATATAAACAGGAGGATTATGGTTTATGGAATCAAACTCTGGATTGGTTCGGCCTTTATGAACATCCCATTTTTGACTATAAGGCAAAAGCCCTTAAAAGTGCAAAATTAGCGCTCATCGAACATCCCTACTACAATCACCCTGTACATTGGGCTCCATTTATTTTAATCGGGAAATAGGCCTCAAAAAAGTTTAAAGCCTTTTTTGTTTACTTAGTGACCAGAGGTTTTATCTTGGCTGAACCTGAGTTTTCTCAATAAACTCCTGGTTGTCCACAACGGGGCGATCCGGAGAGTTAGCTAAAAGAGCTGTTAGGTTATAAACCAATCGGGTTCTCTTAAGTAATGGTTCAAAGGTGATCTTTTCGATATGATCCTGAGGCCGATGATAATCTTCATGAGTTCCATTGAAGAAAAATACAAAAGGAACACCCAACCGTCCAAAGTTCCAATGGTCGCTTCTTCTGTAAAACTGATTTGGGTCATTCAGGTCATTATATCGCTTACTGAGCGTAAGGTTTGGCCCCATTTCATTCGCTACCCTTGTAAGGCTGTCCAATCCCGATGAGATGATCTCTCCACCTATGACGTAAACATAGCTGCTATCGTTTATATGCTCTTCGTCTACGCGGCCTATCATATCCATATTGATATTTGCCACCGTATTTTCAATTGAAAAAATAGGATGGTCAGAATAATAACGGGAGCCCAGGAGACCTTTTTCTTCTCCTGAAACATTTAGAAATAGCACACTTCTCTTCGGTCCTGCTCCTCTTGCTTTAGCTGAAGCCAGAGCTTGTGCCGTCTGAAGCGTTGCAGCTGTTCCACTTCCATCATCATCGGCACCGTTATAAATATTATCGCCGGTAGAGTCAGGTCGGCCTATTCCAACATGGTCATAATGAGAACTTAATACTACAACCTCATGCTTTAGACTCGGGTCGCTTCCCTCCAGGAACGCCACCACATTTTTAGTCACCACAATATTTTCATTGACCACCGGATTATGATCAAGTTTAAAATTTAATTTTCTTGGCTCAAAAGAAGCCGGTTCATTTATAATTTTTTGCTGTATCTCGTCTAACGACCCTGTATTTTCCACTCCTAATAAACTCTTTGCCAATTCCGGATGGATTCGATTAAACGCAGGAGCCATTCCATCTCCATCTTCCTGCAGATATTTTAATGTCAATCCACGACCCATTCCAAAGTTTGAGCTTCTGTTATCTGCTTCAGCTTCAAAATCTTCTACATCTGTTCCTACTAACATAATGGCCCCTAAAGCATCACCTGAAAGCGCTCTTTGCAAATAATTCATGTTGGTATTCTCCTGATCATACATTACAAAGAGCCATACTCCATTGTCATCCTCCGGATATTGATTGATTCCTTCTTCTTCATCAAACATACCGGCACCGGCAAAAACAATGGGGCCGCTCAATGAATCACTTCCCCCAAAGATGGTTACTATGTTAGATCTTTGGTTCGTATTATGAGTTGATCTGTCTAAAATGCTGCCATCCATGGTATTTGTTAAACGGTAGCTGATCTCTTCTGTAGCAGGCTGAATAAGTTCATAATTCTGAAAGTAAGAATTGTCATCACCCACCGCTTGCAAACCCATTTCCTCATAGCGTTTGGATAAAAATCGGGCGGCTTTCTCTTCACCTATGGTCCCTGTTTCTCTTCCCTGCAAGGAATCGTGAGCCAATACTGCCAAATCATTATAAAGCCCTTCGATGGTTATTTCATCCGAAAATTCATAGATATCGGGTGGAGGTGTTTCGGATCCTTGGTTAAATACGCTGCATGAAGCAAGAAAAGTTACTGACAGGAGTAGAATTATTTTATTCATTGGTATTGTGGTAAATATGGGTTGGATTATGCGCCTATAATTTCATCTACAGGCTTTAGGTCTATATAAAATTTAGTGGGGTCATCATCTTCTAAAAATAAATTTATCTGCTGCTCTTTTATCATCTCTAAAACTGCAAGAAACGTAACAACTACATAGATCTTATTCTTAAGAGTTGAACAGACCTCCATGAATGTTTGCTTACCATACTCTTGCAACCTGTTCAGTACAAACTCGGCTTGTTCCTCAACCGTAGTGCTGACCTTCTCAACGTGATGAACAATGTTTTTACGCTCAATATCCTGCAGCACTTTTTTGAACGCAGCTATCAGGTCGAACATGGTAACATCCTGAAGAGCTTCTCCGGTAGCCTGCTTCTCTACTATATCTGCCTCAGGATAACCCCTCATGTATTTTTTGCGGGTCTCTTCGTCCATGTCGGCCATTTTTTCCGACATCTCCTTATAGCGCTTATATTCCAAAAGACGCTGAACAAGTTCATAACGGGGGTCCGACTCGTCCAATTCGTCGTCTTCAGAATCCTCCCGCGGCAGCATCATTCTTGCCTTGATGGACATAAGCATACTTGCCATCAGTATAAATTCACTTGCTACATCCAGATCAAGTTCCTCAAGTACATGCACATACTCCAAAAACTGCTTTGTGATATAAGAAATGGGGATATCATATATATCCAACTCATCTCTTTTTATAAAGAAAAGAAGCAGGTCGAGCGGTCCTTCAAAATTGTTTAATTGAACTCGATACATATACTAAAACTACACAGTTAAGAACTAAATTTCTTTATTTTCTTTTTCACACCGAATGTTATTTTAGAACTTCTTCTAAGTTAGCATAATTAATGGCATGGATTATTCGAAATTTGTAAAAGCTGTATTGGAGAATGACCAACCTGTTATCAACAAACAGGTTAGAGTAATCACGGCTGTGCTTATTAAATTTCTAACTGTTCGCCTCGATGCCTTGTTTGAAGATGCTCAGGATTGCGCACAAAATACGCTCATGATCGCTATCGAAAAGATCCGAAATGATCAATTAAACAACCCGGATGTTATCATTAACTACCTTTTTACCACTTCAAAACATGAGTATTTTAAGCTCCTTTCCAAGGAGCGTGAAGTGAATTATGAGGACCTTCCTGAGCATCAATTCAATAAACCTGACCAGCTAGATCGTCTTGTAGATAATGAGAAAATGAGCATCTTAAAACGTTGCATGGAGGCTCTAAAGGCTGATTATAAAAGTTACATAGAATACTGGTTTCAAAATCCTGATTACGAAACTTCTGTTGTTGCGGAACACTTTGGGATCTCTGTGAATAATGCCTGGACCAAAAAACATCGGGTAATAAATGTGCTTAAAGAATGCTTCGAAAAAAAATTTTAAATTTAAGTGTAAGGAATTCCATTCTCATCGCTCTTACTTATAGAGTTCAGAATGTATTTGAAGAATACATTCTGTTCCGGTTTGAATAAAAACAATTGTAATGGATAAATCGAGAGAAATAGAAATCAAACAGCGTATCGATGCCTACATAAAAGGGCAGCTTGAAGAGGATGAAATTCAAGAACTTTGGAATGAGTTTGCAAAAGAGCCTGAATTACTAGACTTGCTTGAATTAGAAGTAAATCTGAAGGCATTGATTGAAAGAAAGACCAATGCATCACACATTAAGAAACTCCCTTCCTGGACATGGCATGCTGTAGCAGCAGCCGTGTTGCTGATAGTTGCATTGGTTCAGTTATTTCGCGTTGAAACCCCAACTGCCCTTGATCAATTTGTAATACAGCAGATCAACCCGAGTGAGATGGAATATGCTAATGGAATACGGTCTGAGAACCTAAGTATAACTACAGCTGACTCCCTGCTTAATCTCGGGTTCCAGGCTGCTATCTCCGGAGATGAAGAACGAGCTCTTGAGCTTTTTAATGAGGTTATCGATAATTTTGATGAAGAACCCTATGGCTCAAAAGCATTTTTAAACAAAGGCATCCTGCTTTACAATGATTCCGATTACAAGTCGGCCATTTTAGCTTTCAGAGAAGCTGCTGAGAGGGTTGAAAGCAGTCGTATGATCACCGAAAAAACATATTGGTATCTTGGTAATGCTTTGGTGAATGTTGGAGAGCTTGAGGCTGCTCACGAAGCGGTATTTCAAGCCTATCAAATTAATGGCGTTTTCCGAAGCCCAGCATTCCGGTTATTGAAGAAACTAAGTAACGATCTTGGCATTTCAGACTATGAAGACCTCAACATCCCGGAATTAGACTAGAGCAGATCAGAATGAGTATGTTTTTATTCTGCTTTCGGGATCGGCTCTTCGGATTCTTTCATATGATTCATCAGAAAGTCATGGGCGCTCAGCTTGGATTTTCCTTTCTCCTTTTTAGCCCGGTCATAGCTGCCATCAGCATTCAGTATCCAACGCTGCTTGTTGTCATTGAAATAGATATTCAGCACAAACTGCATATATTTTTTTAGTTTCTCATTTTCGATAGGAGCAATGGCTTCAACACGTGCATCTAAATTTCTGTGCATCCAATCAGCGGAACCTATGAAGTATTTATGTTCACCCCGGTGATTAAAGTAATAGATCCTCGAATGCTCCAAATATCGCCCGATAATGGAGTGAACCGTTATGTTCTCACTCATTCCCTCCACTCCGGGAATTAACCGGCACACACCCCGAACTATCAAGTCTATATTAACTCCGGTATCGGAAGCCTCATAAAGTTTTTGAATAATCACCGGATCTTCCAAACTGTTCATCTTAGCAATGATACGCGCAGGCCGGCCTTCTCTGGCTTCATTGATCTCAAACTCGATCAGCTCATTCATTTGCTTGCGCATGTGATTTGGTGCAACCAATAATTTCTCAAAGGTCTGATCCGGGGCATATCCGGTTAAAAGATTGAACACATCAGTCACATCTGAACCGATCTGTTCATCACAAGTAAAAAGCGCCAGATCTTCATAAAGCTGTGCGGTATCAGGGTGGTAATTTCCGGTTCCAATATGGCAATAGGTGCGCAGCCCGTCACTTTCTTCACGGACAACCATGGTCATCTTGGTATGAATTTTAAGCCCCGGAATTCCATACGCCACGTGTACCCCGTAATTCTCAAGTTTCTGAGCCCAGTTAATATTACGCTCTTCATCAAAACGAGCTTTGATCTCCACAAGTACCGCCACCTGCTTCCCTTCTTCCGCCGCATTCATCAAAGAGTGCATAAGGGGCGAATCTTTCGAAGTCCGATACAGTGTTTGTTTGATAGCCAGCACTTTTGGATCACGGGCTGCTTCTTCAATAAACCGCTGCGTGGAAAGTTCAAAACTGTGGTAGGGATGATGCACCATGAAATCCCCGCGTTTTATTACTTCAAATATACTGGGGATCTCCTCTTCCGGGTTATGCTTAAGCGCAGGGTGCAATACGGGCGTCCAGCTCCTTTCCTTGAGGCGATTAAAACCACTTAAGCTTGCAATGTCCATCACATCAGCCAAACCAATGGTCCCCTTCATCTCATACACATCGTTCCAATTGATATTCAGGTTCTTGATCAGATACTTTTTCAGATGCTTCGGCATTTTTGTATCAATCTCAAGCCGAACGATCTCTGCAAATTTACGCTCCCGCAGTTCATCTTCAATGGTCTCAAGCAGGTCTTCAGCTTCTTCTTCATTTCGATCCAACGACGCATTGCGTGTCACTCTAAAAATGTGGGCAGAGATCAGCTTCATCCCGGGGAAAAACTGTATCATCTTTTCCCGAATAATATCTTCGATCGGCACCAGGATCACTTTATTTCCTTTGCGATGCACCTGTACAAACCGGTTTCGGTTTGACGGGATCTTCAGACGAGCAAAGGATTTTTCTTTCGTTCGGGGATTCATCAACTCGATGGCAAATGAAAGGCTTTTGTTGGAAATAAAAGGAAACGGATGCGACTCATCTACTGCCAGCGGAGTTACAATGGGATATATCTGTTTTTGGAAATACCGGTCGCTTACACTCTTCTGATAATCCGTAAGGTCTTTATATGATTTTATCTCTATTCCTTTACCTGAAAGCTTTGGTAACAGGTCATCAAAAAAGCAGCTCCGATACGACTCTATCATATTATGAACTTCATGACGCACCGCTTTTAGCTGATCGGAAGGCGTCATTCCATCTACTGAAAGTTCTTTAACTTCAGCCAACAGCTGTCTTTTCAGTCCGCCTACACGCTTTTGAAAGAATTCATCCAGATTGGAACAGACAATGGAGAGAAACTTGATCCGCTCCAGCAATTTATTCTTTTCATTTTGCGCTTCGGCCAATACCCGCTCATTAAATTTCAGCCAGCTTAACTCATAATTGAAAAAGTACTCGCTCCCAAAGATCTTCAAATTGCTGGAGCGCAGATCTTTATGCATGCCCTTTTGCTTCAGGATCTCATTCTTTTTGGAATTTGCCAGTTTCTTGGCAAACTTAGATTTTTGGCCCGACGTAGTATCAAAAGTAACTTCATCCGGTGATAGCGATGACTTTTTCATGAGTACCTTAAATTAATTAGCATACATAATTAGTATTAAAACTAAGTATAATTACATTAACTTAGCGTAAACATTCAGACGAATTATATAACGTGAATAACCCGCTTTTAAATCCCGAAGAAAAAGAAGAAGTTTTTGAACAGACGGTTCGTCCGGGCTCCCTCCAGGAATTTATTGGGCAGAAAAAAGCTATTTCCAATCTTTCTGTATTTATAAAAGCGGCCAAACAGCGGGGTGATGCCCTTGATCATGTGATCCTTTCCGGTCCTCCCGGCTTAGGGAAAACAACCCTCTCTTATATTATTGCCAATGAAATGGGCGTGAAAATTCGGCCGACTACAGGACCTGTTCTTGAAAAACCGGGCGATCTTGCAGGAATGCTAACGAATCTGGAAGAAGGCGATGTGCTTTTTATTGATGAAATTCACCGGCTCAATCCTGTGATCGAGGAATACCTTTACTCCGCTATGGAAGATTATAAGCTGGACATTGTTATCGATTCCGGCCCTAATGCCCGCAGTATTCAGATCGAGTTGAACCACTTTACGCTGGTGGGTGCCACCACGCGAAAGGGATTGTTGACGGCTCCGCTCCGTGCCCGTTTCGGGATTGATATGCGGCTGGATTATTATGATGTGGAACTGCTTCAACGTATTGCGTTGCGTACGGCTGATATTATGGGCTTGGAGATCACGGAGACAGGAGCACATGAAATTGCCCGGAGAAGTCGCGGCACTCCTCGGATTGTAAACAAACTGCTCCGCCGTACCCGCGATTTTGCCCAGGTAGATAATGTAGAAACCATCGACGAGAAAATTGCTGATAAGGCACTCAATGCTCTCGATGTGGACCAAAACGGCCTGGATGAAATGGATATCCGCATCCTCAAGGCCATCATCGAAAACTATGATGGCGGCCCGGTGGGTTTAAGCACATTGGGCGTAGCCGTGGGGGAAGACAAGGGAACCATTGAAGAAGTATATGAGCCGTTCCTTATCAAAGAAGGTTTTATGCAGCGCACTCCCAAAGGACGGATCTGTACAAAAAAAGCGTATCAGTATCTAAGCATCGAGCCCGGCAAAAAGGATGGGGATTTATTTAGTTCATAGCTTTTTTCTCCTCAAATATTTTTAACTTTGCGACCTTTATGATCCGCTTTATATTTGCGCATCCATTTTCCTAACCGAAAGCACCTTATTACTCAGAATAT
>NZ_DASSWP010000059.1:0-11665 GCF_035704785.1 Gracilimonas sp.
CACGATGCTTTTTCTTGTTGTAATTTCTTCTTACGAGCGTAAGCATTAGCTGCTTCACGAACCCATTCGCCATTTTCATGTGCGGCACGACGATCTTTAATTCGCTCGCGATTCATGACGCCATTTCCTTTCACCACGTTCCAGAATTCATCCCAGGGAATATCACCGAAATCCCAATGGCCGGTTTCTTCATTGTATTCCAAATCAGGATCGGGAATGGTAACACCAATTGCTTCAGCTTCCATCACCATGCGGTCAACAAAATGCTGTCGGAGTTCATCGTTGGTTTTTAATTTCACTTGCCATTTGATGAGCTCAGCACTGTTTGGAGAATCAGAATCGTGCGGGCCAAACATCATCAGGCTTGGCCACCACCAGCGGTTGACAGAATCCTGGGCCATTCTCTGCTGCTCGGGAGTTCCGGATGCCATTTTCCCCAGCATTTCATAGCCTTGCTTTTTGTGGAAACTTTCTTCCTTGCAGATACGAACGTTTGCTCTTGAGTATGGTCCATAAGAGGAACGCGCTAACATGGTTTGATTCACAATAGCAGCGCCATCAACCAGCCAACCGATTGCGCAAATGTCGGCGTAAGTCATGGTGGGATAATTGAAAATGCTGGAATATTTAGCGCTTCCGTAAAGATATTGATCTACAAGTTCACTTCGATCAATGCCCAGCGTTTCAGTGGCGCTATATAAATAGAGGCCATGACCGGCTTCATCCTGAACCTTTGCCAAAAGCACTAATTTTCTTTTCAATGATGGAGCCCGCTCTATCCAGTTACCTTCAGGGAGCATCCCCACAATCTCGGAGTGGGCGTGCTGACTCATCATCCTGATCAATTGCTGACGATACCGTTCGGGCATCCAGTCTTTGGGCTCAATTTTTTCTCCCGCATCAATGCGGGCTTGAAATTCGTCTAACTTTTCTTGGTTTTCCATATGGAAGCGCTTTTTATTTTGTAAATTAAACAAATCGATATTTACAATCATTCAGAATATACTTCAAAACTAAGTAAAGTTCTGAATGCCGGAGATATGTATTGTAAACTTTTAAAAGAATTATCATGGCTGAATCACAAGACACCCTCGAGAGACCTGTAGAAGATAAATTTGATGACCACCTTGGACTGCAGGATGTGGATTATGTGGAACATTATGTAAGTAATGCGAAGCAAGCCGCACACTATTACATCACTACGTTTGGGTTTGAACTTAAGGCCTATTCCGGATTGGAAACAGGCGTCCGGGATCGGGCTTCATATTACTTAGAACAAGGAAATATTCGGTTTGTATTATCAGCTCCTCTGAACAGTAGCTCACCGATCTCAAAATTTGTTCATAAACACGGGGATGGCGTTAAGGATATTGCCATGCATGTGGAAGATGTGGATCGTGCTTTTAATGAATCCGTAAAACGCGGGGCTGAACCGGTTACGGAACCTTATGACATGAAAGACAGGCATGGAATCATCCGCAGAGCAGCTATCAAAACCTACGGTGATGTAATCCACTCTTTCATAGATCGTTCAAACTATGATGGCTTGTTTATGCCGGGATTTCAACCCAAAGAAAGTTTGGTCAAGTCAGAATCAGTAGGCGTGCAGTTTGTAGATCACTGTGTTGGAAATGTAGAACTGGGACAGATGGAGCGCTGGGTGGATTTCTATCGCGATGTGCTTGGATTTACCCAATACATCAGCTTTGATGACAAAGACATTTCCACGGAATATTCCGCTTTGATGAGCCGTGTGATGGCCGGTGGACGTGGAATGATCAAGTTCCCAATAAATGAACCAGCTGATGGAAAGAAAAAATCCCAGATCGAAGAATATCTGGATTTCTTTGAAGGTCCCGGCGTGCAGCATGTGGCAATGCTAACCGGTGACATTATTGATACTGTGAGTAAGCTTCGAGATCGGGGAGTAGAATTTCTGAAAGTACCGACTACGTATTATGAAGAGTTGGAAGACCGGGTAGGCAAGATCGATGAGCCCCTCGAGAAGCTGGAAGAACTTGGAATTTTGGTGGACCGGGATGATGAAGGTTACCTGCTGCAGATATTTACCAAGCCGGTAGTTGATCGCCCAACATTATTCTACGAGATCATCCAACGCAAAGGTGCCCGAGGTTTCGGTAAAGGAAATTTCAAAGCCCTTTTCGAAGCCATCGAACGCGAACAAGACCTTAGAGGTAATTTGTAATTATAAATTAGAGATTATGAATTTTGAATTGATTCAACCAATTCAAAATTTCTAATCCAACATTCAAAATTTCCAACCATGTATTATCACGCATTAGGGAAGATCCCGCACAAACGTCACACAGTTTTTCGCCGGCCGGATGGTGAATTATATACCGAAGAGCTGTTCGGCGCGGAGGGTTTTCACGGAAACAGTTCGCTTTTGTATCACCATCATATGCCAACCCGGGTGACCAAGATCGAGGAAGGTGCTAAGATCGAGGTAAAAAAAGCGGATGAGAAAACGCTGCGACATCGCCTGTTGAGGACCAAGGATATTCCGGCAGGTGGAGACCCTATAACCGGACGAAAAGTGCTGATGTTCAACAACGATATACAGATCGGGGTGGCTCGTCCTACTGACAAAATGGATTACTTCTACCGAAATGGTGAGCATGACGAACTGCTCTTCATCCATGAAGGCGAAGGTCATATTCAATCTGTTTTCGGACGACTCGATTTTGGGTGGGGAGATTACATATATCTGCCTCGTGGCACGACCTATCAAATTAACTTTGAATCCGAAGAAGCACGGTACTTGTTTACGGATTCTACCGGTCCGATCGATTTCCCAAAACGATATCTATCAGAAATGGGACAGTTCATGGAGAACTCTCCGTTCTGTGAGCGTGATTTCAGATTACCTTCTGAGCAGTTGTTCTTCCCGGAAGAAGGGGAGTTTGAAGTTCGTATCAAAAAAGGGGGGCGTTTCCATCATTATACCTTCGATCATCACCCCTGTGACGTAGTTGGTTGGGACGGATATTTGTATCCGTGGATCTTCAATATCGAAGATTTCGAGCCGATCACCGGACGTATTCATCAGCCGCCACCCGTACACCAAACATTCAGGGGACATAATTATGTGGTGTGCAGTTTCTGTCCGCGTAAGTTCGACTATCATCCCGAATCCATTCCGGCACCCTACAATCACTCAAACGTAGATTCAGACGAGATGATCTATTATGTGGAAGGGGACTTTATGAGTCGTGAAGGTGTTGGCTATGCAGATATCACGCTGCATCCCGGTGGAATTCCCCACGGCCCTCAACCCGGTAAAGCGGAAGCCAGCATTGGCGCTGAGGAAACGGACGAATATGCGGTTATGATCGACACATTCCACCCGATGTATGTCACCGAAGAAGCAATGCGCCTGGATGATCCGAGCTATCCATATTCCTGGCTGGAAGATTAGGTGCAAGAAGTCAGGTTCAAGGCACAAGTTTGGCTCTTTGGAAACTTGTGCCTTGAACTTAAAACCTTGAACCTTGTTTTTTTCCTCTCCATATTCACGCTCCTTAAATTAAACTCTAAGATTACGCTATGAAGCTAAAACCACTTCAATATTCAATATTCATTGTTCTCTATTCAATATTTGCGACAAGCATAGCGCAATCGCAAACTACCACCAAATACGAGATCTCTTTTGAAAACGCCGTTCATCATGAAGCAGAAATCAGCGTAACCTATACCAATCTTGAAAATAAAGTACTGGAAGTTCGAATGAGCAGGACTTCCCCCGGGCGATATGCGTTACACGAATTTGCTAAGAATGTATATGGAGTTAAAGCAACCGACAGTCAGGGGAATGAGTTGAAAATTACCCGTCCAAATCCTCACCAATGGAATATCAGCGGACATGACGGAACCGTCAAGTTTGAATACACTCTGTTTGCTAATCGGGGTGATGGAACCTATTCGCAAGTGGATGAAACTCACGCTCACCTTAACATGCCGGCAACTTTTGCCTGGGCAAGAAATTATGAGTACCGACCCATTGAGATCAATTTTAATGTACGTGAAGATCTGAACTGGAAAGTCGCCACTCAGCTCAAGCCGCTGGAAGGAACCACTTATTATGCTCCTGATTTGTACTACTTTTTAGATAGTCCGGTTGAGATCGCTGATTTCCATGAAAGAGAGGAGGCTATTGACGGACAGTTGATTAAAATGGCATTACATACTCCAGCTACAGATAAAGAAGTGGATGAATATTTCGGCAAAGTAATGGCGATCGTGAATGCCCAGATCAACGTATTCGGTGAGCTTCCAGAGTTAGATTATGATGAATACGTGTTTCTGAATTGCTTTATGCCTAATGCCAGCGGAGATGGAATGGAACATCGAAATTCTACCGTTGTCACCAATTCAAAATCATTGGATGAACCGCTTGCAGAAACAAGCATCGGGACGATCTCGCATGAATTTGTGCATACCTGGAATGTGGAGCGAATTCGTCCGGCCAGCCTGGAGCCTTTTAATTTTGAAGAAGCTAATATGAGCGGTGAGCTGTGGTTTGCAGAAGGATTTACGAGTTACTACACCAATTTGATCTTAGCCCGTGCCGGAATTCGCACCGGGCAGGAATATATTGAAGGATTAGCCGGGGGACTGAATTATGTATTCAATCATCCCGGACGACAGTTCTTTTCACCTGTTGAAATGAGCTATCAGGCGCCCTTTGTGGATGCCGCCCAATCAGTAGATCCCGTAAATCGTGAAAATACATTTATTTCTTATTACACTTACGGCAGCGTATTAGGATTGGCACTCGATCTTTCCCTACGTAATCTGGATGAAGGCAAAAACCTGGATGATTTTATGAAATTGATGTGGAAGGAATTTGGCCAAACGGAAGTGCCTTATACCAATCGGGATATTGAAGCTGCATTGGGAGAATATGCCGGAAAGGAATTTGCAACCAACTTCTTCAACAATTACATTTATGACAGCCAAATGCCGGATTATGAGTCGCTGTTGGCAAGTGTTGGGGTAGATTTTGGAAAGGCCAATCCAGGTAAAGCAAGCTTGGGTACCAACATTCAAATTGAGAATGGAACAGGTGCTTTGCGTTCGAATGCTATTAAAGATTCTCCTATATATGAGGCTGGGATTGAATCTACAGATACGATCCTTTCTATTGGCGGCACTAAGTTAAGCAGAGTGAATGATGTAGATGAGATACTGAAAAATTTTAATCCCGGCGATGAAATTGAAATAATTTTTGAGAGATGGGGAGAAGAATATAGAGTCAGGGCAATCTTAGAGGAGGATCAAAGTTATAAGACTGAGTTAATTGAAAAGGCTGTCAATAATGAAGTAGAGCAAAGAAGAATAAGTTGGTTAACAGGCAAATAATTGCCCTGAAACTAAGCTTTACATTTGCTTATGGTTTTTCACTTTTAATGCTCTTATTATAAAGAGGTCTTTAAAGGGAGACTCTACAACAATAAAAAGTTATGTATATATTGGATTTCAAAAGTAAAATGTTAGCTACCATTTTTAAAACTGCGTGTATAATAATTTTCGTTGCGGGACTATCCGCATGTAAAAGTGCAGAATCAACGACTGAGCCTATAGGGTCCCAGGATGTGACAAATAATAAAGCTGAATTGGAAGAATTGTATAGGGCACGTCGGGATAGCGCGCGCATGAACTTTACCGAAGCGGATACCGAATTTATGATGGGTATGATCGCTCATCATGCCCAGGCATTGATTATGTCACGGTTAGCCCCCGAAAATAATGCGAGCCCGGAAATTCAAATTCTTGCAGCCCGCATCATTAATGCTCAAAAAGATGAGATCAAATCGATGCAAACTTGGTTGAAAGACAGGGACCAACCGGTTCCTGAAGTACATATCGAAGGACTTAACTTAATGATTCACGGTTTGGGAGATCATGAAAAGCATATGAATCATACAACTATGGCCGGTATGCTATCTCCAACTCAGCTTAAAAAACTTTCTGAAGCAAAAGGGCAAGAATTTGACCGGCTTTATTTGAAATATATGATACAGCACCACAAAGGAGCAGTAACTATGGTTGCTAAACTTTTTGCTACTGATGGAGCAGCACAAGATGAAGAGGCGTTCCGATTAGCTACCGATATTCAAGTAGATCAGAAAACTGAGATCGCACGAATGCAAATGATGTTGGATGAAATGACGGCGTCTAAATAAATACTAACAAAATTCACTTATTTTCGAATAAGCTTTTTTTGTAACCAAAAACACATACTAATAAGATCTATGATTACAACAGATACCAATAAAAATCGAGTCGGAGTGACAGGCTCGTTCAAAGTACTATTTATGATGGTTCTCGCGGTAGTAGTTGGGGCTTACGGATGTTCATCATCTTCTATGATGGATGACTCTGCGTCTTCGAGACCGGCCATTGAACCTAAACCTATGTCAGAAGTAACTCCTCCCACTCCTGATCCGCGAGTTGGGTTAGAAGCTGGGTTATTTGATGCAGAAGAAGCTGCATGGAACCTGAATATGATCTCCCAAACACCACCACCGGAGGATTTCGTAGGTATAACTAACTCTGATCTTGCCTTTAAAGACAATTATGTTTTTCAGGGTAATTATAATGGAGTAATTGTTTGGGATATTTCAAATCCAAGATCACCGGAATTGGTGGTTGATTATTTATGCCCTGCTTCACAGAGTGATGTATCGGTATATGGGAACTTGTTATTTGTATCCGGAGAAGGGTTTGGCGGTCGACTTGACTGTGGAACTGAAGGAGTACAAACAGCGGTAAGTCAGGAGCGTCTTCGTGGTATTCGAATTTTTGATATCACCAATATTGAAGAGCCTGAGTATGTTGCTAATGTGCAAACATGTCGCGGTTCACATACTCACTCCTTATTAAAGGATCCGGAAGATGACGAGAACGTATATATTTACGTATCCGGTTCTGCTCCGGTTCGACCCGCTGAAGAAATGCCTGAATGTGTGAATGCTATGCCGGAAGATGATCCAAATTCTGCATTATTTAGGATTGAGGTTATAAAAGTACCTTTGAATAATCCAGAGGCAGCAGCAATCGTCAATTCTCCTCGTATTTTTGAAGATCTTACTGCACCTCCACAGCACGGTTTAGCACCTGCTGATCTGGCACGTATTCGTGAAGCTGAAGAACAAGGAGCATTCGTTGTTGAGATTGGCGGAACACCTCGTATTCTTCCTGAACGCTTTGTAAACCAATTAATGGGCAGTGTAATGGAAGAACGCGGTAATGATACCGGTGAACCAACTGCTGCTGACAGTGCCGCTTTAAGGCAACAACTTCCTGGTATGATCGCACAAATGTTCGGTGGTAATGATGGCGAAGAAGGAGAGGAACGAGGTCCCAGCCAATGTCACGATATAACGCTTTATCCCGAAATTGGCCTAGCCGGCGGTGCCTGTGAAGGATATGGATTACTTTTGGATATTACAGACCCTGTAAACCCAAAACGCATTGATGCTGTTGCGGATTCTAACTTCTCATACTGGCACTCTGCAACTTTCAGTAATGACGGTAACAAAATTTTATTTACTGATGAGTGGGGTGGTGGCGGACAGCCTAAATGTCGAGAAACAGACCCTTATGAATGGGGAGCAAATGCACTGTTTACTATCAATGAAAATAAAGAGATGGAATTCGAGAGTTATTATAAGCTTCCGGCTCCACAAACTGAGTTAGAGAACTGTGTAGCTCATAATGGTTCATTGATTCCGGTACCCGGACGCGAAATAATGGTTCAATCCTGGTATCAGGGTGGTATTTCCGTATTTGACTGGACCGATATAGAAAATCCTGTTGAGATCGCATTTCATGATCGCGGACCTACCGATTCAACACGTATGGGTATGGGTGGTAGTTGGTCAGTTTATTGGTATAATGGTGCCATTGTAAATTCAGAAATTGCCAGAGGTTTGGATATTTTTGAATTGGAGCCAAGCCCGTATATCACTCAAAACGAAATTGATGCTGCTAATACCGTTGAGCTTGATTATCTGAATGCGCAGGGACAACCTATGTTTGAATGGCCTACGACTTATGCATTAGCTAAAGCATATGTAGATCAGCTTGACCGTGGCAATGGTTTAGGTGATGATGACATCTCCTCATTGAGAACAGGTCTGTCTAATGCTGAAAGAACCGGCAATGCTTCAAGACTGACTGATCTTGCAAGAGAAATAGAAGGCAAAGCAAGTTCTTCCTCTCAAACAGAGAAAGTACAAAAGCTGGCACAAGTAATGCGTGACCTTGCTTCTATGTAAGCTGAAAAGCTAAATTATTAGTTATCGTATTTAAAATCCTGATTCGGCTCAAAGCCGGGTCAGGATTTTTTTGTTTAAAAAGGTATAGAGTATCGATACTCTTGCACCTGTGAGTATTCATCTACATATTCCTGCTTAATAATTCAAAATCATATAAATCTATAATGAAGAAAACGCTACTACTTTTCCTTTTTCTCTTAATTGCAGATACACAAAGCTTCGCGCAAGATTATCCGCATATACTTCCCATGAAAGAACGGGCAACGGTAATTGATGAACTGTTAAAAGATAAGATCCAGAATGTATTGCCAGATTTGATGGAACGTACCGGTATTGATATGTGGGTGGTCGTTTCACGGGAATACAATGAAGACCCTGTGATAGAAACCTTGTTGCCTGCTACCTGGCATGCTGCTCGTCGCCGGACCATTTTAGTGATGCATAATCTTGGTGATGGGAAAGTAGAAACACTTGCCGTGGCTCGCTACGATGTGGGGGAAATGTTCAAGCGTGCCTGGGACCCTGAATCAGAACCAGATCAGTGGAAAAGATTGGCAGAGATTATAGAAGAAAGGGATCCGGAAAGGATAGGAATAAATATCTCAGAGATTTGGGGACATGCAGATGGGTTGGTTGTAACAGACCATGAAGAAATGAAGGCTGCGATCGGAGAAGAATATTCCGATCGTTTGGTGTCGGCTGAGAAGCTTGCCGTGGGGTGGCTGGAGACACGTACTCAAAAAGAGATGCAGATCTACCCGCATATTGTTAGAATTGCACATGAGATCATAGCCGAAGGATTTTCGGATCGAGTCATTCAGCCCGGAGTAACTACCACCGAAGATGTAGTGTGGTGGTATCGGGAGAAGATCAAGGAATTGAAGCTAAATACTTGGTTTCATCCCAGTGTGTCTATTCAGCGGGCTGATCCGGAATCTTTTGATCACCTCAGAACATTTGACAGTCGTCCCGCTGAAAATGTGATCATGCCTGGGGATCTGCTCCATGTAGATTTTGGGATCAAATACCTTCGCTTAAATACGGATACTCAGCAGCACGCCTATGTACTCCGTCCCGGTGAGACCGAAGTCCCTGAATATCTCCGAAAAGCATTTGAAAATGGAAATCGTTTACAAGATATCTTTACTAACAATTTCAAAGAAGGACGTACCGGAAATGAAGTTCTTAAGATGTCCCGTGAACAGGCCATTGAGGATGGGCTGAAGCCAAGTATCTATACACACCCGATCGGATATCATGGGCATGCTGCCGGAACAACACTGGGAATGTGGGATGCTCAGGATGGCGTGCCCGGGGATGGAGATTACCCTCTCCACCTCAATACTGCCTACTCCATTGAATTGAATGCAGCAACCTATACAGAGGAGTGGGGGAAAGAGATTCGCATTATGCTGGAAGAAGATGCTTTCTTTGATGAGTCCGGTGTATGGTATATAGATGGCCGTCAACGTGAGATCATGACTATTCCGCGGACTCCGGCTAAACAATAAATAAAATTACAATCAGAAAACACCAAGAAAACTGAGGGGAAATTTCCTAATAAACTCCGTGGCCTCAGTGGTTCCCCTTGCCTTTTTTTAATGCATCCGCTACCATCAACAAAAAATGATTGGAGTACGATGGAGTTCAACAGTTTAGAAAAAAAGATCGCACATGCAAGAAGTCTCACCGATCAATTGCCTGATTTGGGAGTGGATTTCTCTAACTTGCTTAAACGGGGAATTGGAAGTGATAAAACGTACCTGATTTTTCGGGATGAACAACAACGGCGCACTAATATTTCTTATCGTGAGTTTTATGAACTTGTATTGAAGACTGCTCGCTTTTTTCAGTCTAAGGGACTTCAAAAAGGGGATAAAATTGCTACGATCTCTCACAATCATTGGCATACGGTGGTTCAATACTTTGCAGCATGGTTTTGCGGTTTGGTTGTGGTTCCGGTTAATTTGGGGGAAGATGACAACCGTATTTCCTACATCCTGGAAAATGCAGAAGTAAAACTGGTATTTGTCCGGATAGATTATGCCGAGCGGGTGAACTCTATCATTAAAGAAAAAGATGAGTTGTTTGATATAGAAGTCGTGGTTTGTGATGACTATGTGGATTCATTTTCAACGAAAGAGGGAGAACTTGAGGAAGTTGAAATTGACATTGAGTCGGAAGCACTGATTGTCTTTACTTCGGGAACAACAGGGAAGCCTAAAGGCGTTGTTCTTACACAGCGGAATTTGCTGGAAGATGCTCGTACAATAAGTAAATGTCACAACATTGATGGTCAAACAAATATGATGTGCGTATTGCCTATTCATCACGTTAACGGTACTGTGGTGACAATGATCACGCCCTTTTATACTGGTGGAACAACCGTGCTAAATCAAAAATTCAGTGCCCGACACTTTTTTGAAGCCATTGAAGAAGAGCAGGTTCATATTGTAAGCGTGGTTCCAACATTACTTCAGTATCTAACCAATTACTATGAAGGCAAAGAAGTTACTAAACCCGTTCAATTCAGACATATAATTTGTGGAGCGGGACCTCTTACGGTAAAAGTTGCTCAAAACTTTGAAGATAAATTCAACATCCCAATCATTCACGGATACGGGCTTTCGGAAACCACCTGTTATTCTTGTTTCATTCCTGTGAACCAATCTAAGGAAGAGCACAACAAATGGATGCGTGATTTTGGATATCCAAGCATCGGCATTCCGGTTCCGGCTAACGAAATGGATATTCAGGATGAACAAGGAAATTCTGTTCCTAAAGGTGAGCGTGGAGAAATTGTTATCCGCGGGGTGAACGTGATGAAGGGATACTTCAATAATCGGGAAGCAAATGAGTCGGCATTTAAGAACGGATGGTTTCGAAGCGGTGACGAAGGCTTTGTGCAAAAAGACAAAGCAGGGAAGTCTTACTTCTTCATTACGGGCCGGCTGAAAGAGCTCATCATTCGGGGAGGAATTAATTTGGCGCCCCTGGAGATAGATGAAGTCATTAACAGAGCTCCCGGAGTAAAAGCCGGTATCGCCGTTGGTTTCGAAAATGATTGGTACGGGGAAGAAGTGGGAGCATACGTTCAGCTTAAAGAAGGGGTGAAGAAAAATGAACAAGCGATTTTAGATTATTGCCAGCAACATCTTCCATTTTCAAAAGCCCCGAAAGTAGTGGTAGTTGGGAAAGAGCTTCCTGTTACTTCAACGGGAAAATACCAACGGCTGAAAGTTGCTCATTTATTTGATCAGTGGAGGGAAATTCAGTTTAAAAAATGAATAATTTTAAGCGTTAGAGATGCATCTGTTTCATCATCAAACTCTAAGTAGTTTCAATGGTGTCGGTAATTACTA
>NZ_DASSWP010000170.1:0-8754 GCF_035704785.1 Gracilimonas sp.
TTCGATAGAGCGGACTTTAAACACCAGGTGCTCCCCAACAGCTTTCATATAGTATTCATTAAAAGGAGTGTCTTGAAAATGCTTTTGAGCAATTTCATACTTCTTCTTGCTGAGTTCAGTAAGTCTGTGAGGCTTTCCAACTTTGACCTTTTCAACTTCCTGTAAAATTTGTGAGTCCAGTCCGTCAATTTCTTTTAAATAGTTGTTGTAACGTTCTCCCCAGTTTCCTGAATATCCTTTAACCTGAACATTTTCCGGGAAATCAGAGCGGGTGATATTGATGTTAAGATCATTGGAGGGAGTAAGGTAAACGGGGTAAAATTCATCATTGAGATGAACTGTTTGTATAGTTGGCTCTTCAACAGGTAAAGAAAGACTAAAGCTTCCATCTTCGGAAACACTCAAAGTCTCTGCATTTACGGGTGCGTATTTATAATGAATGGGTTTTTCTTCAAGGATAAGATTGGCATCTCCCAAATAATCAACAGTTCCATTTATAGAGGCCTGATTACTGCAAGAGGCTATAAACAAACAACTTATAGCGAATAAGATCGAAATTTCGGAAGATGGCATAAAGTATGAAGATTAAAATGGTTTAATTTTGCCCTTTAAAAGGCAAAAGACTGTAACATTATTGCATCCAAATTACTCTTTATAATAAGAAATCAGACTGCTAAAAATAATTTTTCAAAATAATTGATATAAAAGTGTAACAAATGAATAGTAAGTTACTCTTGTCTAAGATAATAAGACTTGGGTAGTCTCTAAAAAGTAAAACTATAACGCCGTGGGTTTTGTGCTGTAATCGGGGCGTTTATGAAATAATGTCAACGTCAGTTAGTAATCATAATCATAAATACGCAAATGATAGAAAGTAAAGTAAATAACGAGCTCGAGAGGAAGATAGATCTGTATGTAAATGGGAAGTTAAATGCAGAGGAAACAGATGAGCTGTGGGCCGAACTGGTTCAGGATGAGTATTACCTGGATTACATGAAAAGTGTAGCCAATGTAAAATCAATCCTTGATAACCAGAAAGCTGCACAACCTTCTGCTAAAATCTATTCTATCCAAAAAGTTGTACGATATGCCGCTGCAGCTGCAGTTATATTAATTGCGGGTGCAATAGGTGTAATGAACATGAATACTTCAGGCAGCCTTTCCGTGAGTCCGGTTGAGCAGATCGGCCTTGATGTTGTAAGGGATGGTACGGGTATTCCAGAAACAGTGACAAATGAAGTTATTCGGCAAGCTATAAGAATGGCTACCGATGGTGAGATTGAAGAAGCAATTTCACTATTAGAAACAGAACTTAAAAATACTGATGAGCCACAACTTATAGCAGAAATAGCTTTAAGCCTTGGATCCATTCAATATAACAGCGGTAATTATTCTTCTTCCATTGAGAATTTTGAGATGGTAACTTCTCAGGAAAACATTGAAATTCTCACTCTTGAGAAAGGATATTGGTTCTTAGGTAATACCTATTTCCAATTAGATCGTCTTGATGAGGCTGAAGAAGCTTTCCGTAATGCATATGAATTGAATGGCGCTTATAGCCGTGTTGCTAAATCTTATGTTGATGCACTTGCCAGTGTAGCAGCCGCCGAATGATCTAGATCTAGAGAGTACAATAATTTGAAAAGGGTTTTCTCCCCTATAAAATTACTATGAGATAGAAGTGGCATTTTGATAGGCAGAAAATCCGGCAAAAATAGCAGTAAATGCTAATAGTGAAAATAGCAGATATCGATTATTAGATGAGTTGTTAGTAACCGGTGAAGGATTGCCAATTAGCATGTATGCTCCCCAAAAATGTGGATTGGCATTCGAACTTCTCAGCTGATTTAACTTTGCTTCCCTGAAGGCTTCACTTTTAGTTGCTCCTTCATTTAGAAAACTATAGAAATCAGTTGCAAATTCTGAGGCAACTTTATCATTTACAGACCATAAGTTTAAAGCGAGGCTTTTAGCCCCGGCATATCTTAAAGCACGACTAATGCCCATTACTCCTGTTCCCTGCATATAACTGCCTGAACCCGAACTGCATGAATTGAGCATAATAAATTCACTGTTTAACGGAGTGTCAAATAGCTCGTAGGCATATAATGCCTGATCCGAGTCTAATGAGTCAAGCGGATTTGAGCTTTTTAGGTAGATAATTGAAAATAGCGGGTCCTTTTCTGAAACCTCACTGTGAGTTGCCACATGTACTAACCGGGATGAGCCAACTCTGTTTTTAAACGCTTCCTTAGTGGCTTCATTTTCATTAAACATTTGTTTGTCATCAAATGAAGTAAGTACAGAGTTAATATTTCTATTTTCAACAGTGGCATATGGCAGGGAAGGAAGGCTGGTATTTTCGAAATTTTTGAAATTTGAAATGGCAAAACCACTGTAATCATATTTTGTAGAATTAGTGAAAGACCTTCGGTTGTCTTCAAATTCTTGCAAAGAAGTAAAATACCGGAATGAAAAATCCTCAATTAAATAACGGCTGCTGCCAAAGCTAATAGCCGAAGAAGGTTCTTCGGTAGGTAGAACTTCTAAAGGGATCCGATATAAGTAATTATCAGGAACTACAGAAATGTACTCTATATTTTTCGGAATGTTGTGGAGTTCAAGTTGTTGGTAGAGCTCATAAAGATGATTCAGATTGGCGCGGCCGGAAGCTAGTTCGTCAGCAATATGGTTGAATCTGTCCTGGGTTTCTTTTGAGAAGTCAAGAACACGGATCTTAACATTTTCTTGAGTTAAATAAGACACATAGAGATGAGAACCAATCTCAGTAAAATGTAAGAGCAGTTCGTTAGGTTGCACTGAACGCTGAATAGACCAAACCGGTGGTAAAGAACGCTCCTTATTTAAATTTACTTCCGATAGAATTTGTTCTCTAAGAGCAGATGTGCGATCAATTTCTGTTTTTATTGCAAAACGTTCATCTTCATCTGCATTCAGATATCTTTTTCTAAGCAATTGAAGTTTTTCATTGAGTCTTTTCTCTTCGACCAACTCTTCTTCAGATAATTTTTCCGCCTTGATCAGTGGGCTGTTATACAATGAAGCGTCATTAATGGTTTTAAGCTGATCCAAAAGTAAAAGTGCTTTTTCAGGTTGCTTATCCTCAATATATAAATGCACCATTAGTTCGAAAGCATCGAGATATTCATCCTCTACCGACCAATATCCCTGTTGGGAATCTGTGTTGTTTTTAGCGCGATCTACCACCTGTTCTAGAACAGGAGCAAGCTCCTCAATAGCGGCTCTTTTATCACCCGTAATAGAGTAATAATCAGCTTTAACTGTGTAGTACTTAGTAAGAAGTTGAAATTCGATTTCATCCAGAGAGTAAAGTTTGATCTCTTCAAGATTAGAAGAAACCTTGTCTAATTCTCCCTTTTTAAGCGAGATTGCTGTTAGGTTCACTAAAGCATCAATATAATTTGGGGTATCCGATTTCGATAATGTCAAATCATGGACCCGGGTAAAAATACTTAAAGCAGAATTTAGAGAATCAATTTCATAAAGTATCGTCCCCTTTTCGAGCAACAAATTCACATATGTGGAATAATCCTGTTCAGGGGAAAGGATCTCTTCAGCAGCATCTAAATAGATAAGGGCTTTCTGGTGATCTTTGTGGCTAGACCAGTAAAAAGATCCAAGATAAAAATCTATTAATGCCAATTCTGTTGAATCATTTTCACTTACAGCAATTTCTTTTGCCTCATCAATGTAGCTTAATGCTGTGGAGTTATCTTTTATGGACACATAGTAGATAAAAAGATTTCTATAGATACCAAGAAGGCTTCTGTAATTTTCAATTTCTTCTTTTTGATCTAATGCCCGAAGCTGAAAAGAGATATATCTATTGGCTTGCCCAAGCTTTAAATAGGCAGCTCCGAGGTTCGTAAAGAGAGTATATTGGTTTTCAAAGGTTTCAGAATTGTTATAGAGTTCTTCATAAATATTTTTTGATTCTTGATACTTTCCCAGTTCATGAAGGTAAGCTCCCTGACGATTTTTAATGGAAAATACCATATTACTTTCCCCTAAAAATTCTGCAAGGGGTAAAGAGAATTCTCTTTGAAGGTCTAATGATTTGTCAAAATGTCCAAACCTGTAATAGGTATAGTCAATTGCTCCTAAGAGACGTAATTTATGGATAGAATTAGGCAACAGGGTTTGTTTTAGAAAAACTTCATCATATTCTTCTATAAGATCATATCTGTCAAGCAAGTAACTAACCCGAATGATGTTTGAAACTATGATCGCATGCTCTAAACTGTAAGTATCTTCATAAGAACGGATATACTCAATCCAGCTTTCTAATGCTTGTTCTAAATACTCAGGGGAATCAAGGGAATAGTAAGTGGCATGGTTCCCCCCCATTAATAGCTTAAAGTGAATGAGAGGGAATTCATTATATCCCAGATCTTCTTTGGAAAGAAGCCTTTGATTTTGGGTAATTTCATTATACCTGCTGAGTATCTCATCTTCCCAATATTTCAGCAGGATGTCATCAGAAGTTATTGATTCGACAGAATCAGCTGATACAAGGTCTGAACAATTTATATCAGCATAAATACCGGAATAATGTGTGGAGTCTTTTAACTGATCTTTTACAAGTTTCAAGGTATTACAATCATGTATTGCGATCTCGTGCAGAGCCCAGAGATTTAGGGCTTCATCATGACCGGATTCTAAATTCTTGACATAATTCAAAACCTGTTCTTCTGCTTGCAGGTGTATGTCAACAGAATCCGGGAATGCAAATGCTGTAAATATCAGATATATCAGTATCAAAGCTGTTCTTTAATCATAGGTAATATATTTAAAGTAATAAATTCTGCACATTAGTTACCATTCTGGTTTTTCAACGATAGGTCGGACTTCAGCTCCACCGGAGAATACGCCGTTGTCCGTGGTAGTGGTTACTGTGGGCTGCTCCTGGAGATCTTCGTTCAGTGAGGCGTCGGTAACCGAGGCGCATCCGAAGGAAAGGGCAGTGATGGCAAAAAGGGCGATGATTGATTTAAGTGATTTCATGGTATTATTATTTATAGATTAAACTTTAGGTTAAGTACAAGAGTATGTTTACAGCTATTTGTTACATTTAAATTTGGAGTAGTATATTTTAATAAAGACATTTTTCTACTCCATTGTAAGAGTATTAATTTCACATATTGTTACACGATTAATCTAAATCTTAATTTTCATAGCCGCCACTAAAAGATTAAAATGGATTAATAATTCAAAAAAAATCACTTATTATTGGAGCGATAAACATTTTTGATAGATCATATAGAACAGTACATTCTTTGATGTACTAGATTCACGAAGAGGTATTCATACCGTCAAAAATTTTAATTATTAGTTGGTTAGTTTGGCACAACACAGAGTAGATTATTCGGAATTGGTAGAAGCACTCCAGAAAGGGGATGAAGCTAAAGCAAGTGAGCTTTTGTCAGAAGTGATCCCAAGACTGGAGGACTATCTTCAGGTGGTAATGAGTGCGGAATCAAATGCTGCCAAAGAATGTGTTCAGCAAGCTTTTCTAGATGTATTTGAGCAAATACGTAAGAATAACATCAAGAAAAGTAAGTATATATTCAGCTATCTCATTAAATCTTGCCGGCATGAATATCTGCGATATGTGAAAAGGGAGCATAAATTTGACTATGATGCAGAATCCTTCAACGAGATCTATGAGCCCGAAGAACAGTTCCAGAACTTACTGGATAAAGAAAGGCAAAGAATACTGGAAGAATGCCTGAGTGAGCTTAGAAAGAAGTCCAGGGAGTTTATTGAGTATTTTATGGACCGGCCTGATGCCACTACTGATGATGCTGTTGATGAGTTTGACCTCTCTAACGCCAATGTACGTACTAGAAAGCATCGTATTTTAAGCCGTTTGCACCATTGCTATAAGCGCAAATCAAGTCAATAGCACTCCCTGTAGTTTAAAAGCCAATTCTAAAGCCTTTAGCAGTGAATTGGAAGTTTTCTGAGATAGATAAAAGGCCTTTTGTATAGGGATTATGAAGGGTGTAAAGTATCAGGTCGAAAACAAGCAGGAATCCACCCTGCAATAGCATTGATTTCCCATATCCTTCCAGCCGTTTCGAATCCTTTCTTAAACCTCTTTCCCATAACCAGGCACCTGTGGCCATATATCCTATATCAAGTCCCGCATTAAAGAGCAGGATCTTATCCAGGTTTTGAAGTTTACTTAAAGATTGTGAATAGTTAAGCGATGATACGTCAATGGTTGAGATACTGTAGAGTGCAAAACCGGCAATTCCAAGATTTACTAAATTCCATCCGGCATTCATTTGGTGAAAATATTTCGTTGAATTCTCGCTCAAAAAATAACCGGTTGAACCGGATATGAGATTTAAAGTTCCCCAACTTCCCAGAAAAATCATTCCCTTTTTTTGAAGGTCAAGAGATTTTTGTGCGTAATTTTGGGTAGAAAAAGCGTCATTTTGAGCGTGTAACAAGTCAGGAATTAAAGCCAAAATGACAATCAAAAAAAGAAAAATTGAGAATAAAATCTGAGTGTAACGCATTTTTAGGTCAGGCTAAATTATAGAGGAAATATCAACTACTTTCCTTTCAACAACTGCGAATATGGAATCATTCTTTGCGACTTTAACTTGGGTTAACCATGCAAATACATTGTAAGCGCAAGCTTGGGTACAAAATCAGCCCCACGTAAAAAGTGCCGAGCATAAAAATCTTTAAAATCTCAAAAAATGATAAAATCATTTCTAAAACGCGTTTTCACTTGATTCTCCGCCAAAAAAGCCTCAACATCAAACAAATAATAACCAACCGATGTATGTATGTGGCTTAATATTAAATCATTTGAAGATTATCAGCAGACCTTTAATGAAAGTGAGAAAGATCGCCTGAAGTTTTGGGATCATGAGGCGGGGACTTTTTACTGGAGAAAGCGATGGGACAAAACTCAATCCGGTAGTTTTAAAGATGCTAATGTAAAATGGTTTGAGGGCGGTAAGCTCAATATTACAGAGAATGCTTTGGATCGCCACTTAAATACTATTGGGAATAAAACCGCTTTTATTTTCGAGCCCAATCACCCGGATTCTTTTCGTCGCTCCATCACTTATAAGCAGTTGCATGAAGATGTTTGTCGGTTTGCAAATGTGCTGGAGAGCAAAGGAATCGAGAAAGGAGACCGCGTAGTTATTTATATGGCGATGACTCCGGAACTGGTGATCTCAGCATTAGCCTGTGCCCGAATCGGAGCCGTTCACTCCATTGTTTTTGCAGGATTTTCATCTCAGGCACTTTCTGAGCGTATCAACGATTGTGATGCTAAGATGCTGATCACAAATGACGGTCTTCGTCGAGGTGACAAGCACGTACCCTTAAAAGATATTTCTGATGAAGCCCTAGAAAATTCACCATCGGTGGAAAGTGTGATTGTTTGTCAGCGCACCAACCGCGATATCGAATGGAAAGATGGTCGTGATGAATGGTGGCACATTTTGATTCGTAACGCATCCAAGAAACATGAAGCCGTAGAAATGGATGCCGAAGATCCGCTTTTCATCCTCTATACGTCCGGTTCAACGGGTAAGCCCAAAGGGGTGGTTCATACCTGCGGAGGATATATGGTGTACACCAGCTACTCCTTCCGACAGGTATTTCAAGTGGGTGCCGATGATATCTATTGGTGTACAGCAGATGCAGGATGGATCACAGGACACAGTTATATCATCTACGGTCCACTTTTTAACGGGGCAACAGGAATCATTTTTGAGGGGACGCCAACATATCCTGATGCCGGTCGACTTTGGGAAGTAGTCGAAAAATACAAAGTAACTCATTTCTATACGGCTCCAACGGCTCTTCGTGCGCTGATGTCTTATGATATCGATTATGTGAAGAAATACGATCTGAGTTCATTGAAAGTCCTTGGAACGGTAGGGGAACCGATCAATGAAGAAGCATGGCACTGGTATCACGACCATATTGGCAGTGGAAAATGCCCTATTGTGGATACGTGGTGGCAAACGGAAACCGGCGGTATAATGATCTCTCCGCTTGCAGGAATCACCCCAACCAAACCAGGATTTGCAACACTTCCTCTGCCCGGTGTTTTTCCGACTTTAATGGATGAAGACGGAAACGAAATAAAAGGAAATGGAGTGCAAGGGAATTTATGTATCAAACATCCATGGCCGGGAATCGCTCGAACGGTGTATGGTGACCACGAGCGGTACAAGAAAACCTATCTGAGTACCTATGAAGGGTTTTACTTTACAGGAGATGGGTGTCGCCGTGACGAAGACGGATACTATCGAATCACAGGCCGTGTGGATGATGTTCTGAATGTTTCCGGACACCGATTGGGAACGGCCGAGATCGAAAATGCGCTGGATGAGCACCCAAAAGTGGTGGAAACAGCAGTGGTTGGATATCCCCATGATATCAAAGGGCAAGGAGTTTATGCTTTTATGATCTGTGAAGGAGAGATCAAGGATCAGGAAGAGTTCAAGAAGGAATTGCTGGATCTGGTAACCAAGATCATCAGTCCGATTGCTAAACCCGATAAAATTCAGGTGGTGAAAGGATTGCCGAAAACCCGTTCCGGTAAGATCATGCGCCGAATTCTGAGAAAGATCGCGGCGGATGACGTAGATAATCTGGGTGATACTTCCACTTTGTTAGATCCAAGCGTAGTTGAGGACATTAAAAATGGAAAAGCGGTTTAAATAAATAGAC
>NZ_DASSWP010000181.1:0-39858 GCF_035704785.1 Gracilimonas sp.
CCTACATTTCCCGTGGTCAAAAGCAATACATATACATCATTACCATTGGCCTGAAGTGTAGCCATTGTACCATGAGATCCACCGTCATCATCCGGGTGAGCTCCTATAAATAATATAGTTCTACCTGTCCATTCTTCTACCGGTGTTTCAGGTTGCGCCATCAGTAAAAATGGCGTTAACATGAAAGCAACAAGCAGTATTTTTATTCTATTCATTGTTTTTCCTATTTGTTATTTGTTAACGAGATCTTCTTTTTTTAAAAAGTCAGGGTCAATAAGAGATGCAGCCTCTTCATCTAGTACCAATTCAACTTGTGGATGTTCTTTTAAAAATGTTATGGGCCACTTATCAGTAATTTCTTTATTAAATAACTGTGAAATAGCTTCTGCTTTAGAAGTTCCCCAAGCCATACAAACAATTTTTTTTGCCTTCAATATTGTTTTTATACCCATTGTAATAGCATACTCAGGGGTATTATTAAGTCCTCTAAATTTTTCTGCCGCATCCGACCTGGTTTTATGATCTAATTGAACCAATCTTGTTTTTGAATTTATTTTTGACCCGGGTTCATTAAATCCAATATGGCCATTACCTCCAACCCCCAGTAATTGGAGATCTATTCCTCCAAATTCCTCAATCTTATGTTCAAAAGCCTCACAATGATTCGGGATATCATCAGGATCAAGCATACCATTTGGTATGTATATGTTTTTAGGGTCAATATCTACATGCTTAAAAAGGTTTTCATACATGTAGTGATGGTAACTGTTTTGGCTCTCAGGCTCAATTGGATAGTATTCATCTAAATTAAATGTAACAACATTCCTAAATGATAGCCCTTCTTTGTTATGGTTGGTTATCAATTTTTCATAAACTTTTTTTGGAGATGAGCCGGTAGCCAAACCAAGAACAGATGATTTTGAAAGCGAATTATTACCATCAATTTCTGAATTGATCAATTCAGAAATGTAATCACTACCTAAACCTTTGTTTTTAAATAACCTAAAATGTATATTTTCGTTACTAAATTCTACCATGAAAAATTATGAGATCACCTTGTCCTACGTCATATTTTTTTATAAGACCGAACCAAATTCATATACCCCCAAAATTATTTACCTAATATAGTAGCTATGTGAGCTCAGTAGTATTCTACATAAATATCAAATAGATAGGATTCGCAACCATAGATTCAAGCCAGGATAATTTAAAGCAGCTAAGTTTATTCTATAATTAAAAAGGCCAAAAGTAGATTATCAAATTAAATCAAGTACTAATGTGACACTCAAGTATTTTGTTCTCGTAATTCAAAAATGGCATTCATCATTTTTAAATAGTTATCACTCATTGATATATCTCTTCGTTTCATCATAGACTTCATTACTTCTATCGCCTTTTCAAACCGATAAAGCTCTCCACCATTAGGGCCTAACCACGTAAAAGACTCAATGAGTTTTGGAGATAAATAGTCAATAAAAACATTTGAGCTTACTCCACACATTGTTCCTGTATTTAACATTGTGTTGATGGCTGTTTTAGAATGATCTCCCATTATAGTCCCTAAAAACTGTCTCTTGGTTTCAATCGATTTCTTTGTCTTCCAATCAATAACTTTAACGCTTTTATAGTCATTCTTTAAATTTGAAGTGATAGTATTCGCACCTAGGTTAACCCATTGTCCAAAAATAGAATTTCCACAAAATCCGTCATGAGCTTTATTGCTATATGAATGAAAAATACTACCGGATACTTCCCCTCCTACCTTACACACCGGTCCAATAGTTGTGCCTCCATAAATTCTTGCGCCCATCTTAACAGTAGCCCCTTTTCCTATTGCAATAGGGCCGCGTAAAATACTTCCGGCTTCAATTTCAGCTCCATCTTCAATAACTATTGGGCCGTCCTTTGCTATAAAAATGCACCCCGGCTCAATATGAACATCGTCTCCAATAAAAATATTCTCTTTATAATGGACTACTGCCTCAACCCCCAATCCGGTTTTAGATATACTTCTCAGATTTGTTAAACCAATATCAGCTTTAATCTGATCTGAATTTAGTTCAATGAGGTCCCAAATATATTTAAGCGACCTAACATTTTTGAATTCTATTTTTTTTAAGCCATCACTTTGAAAGTCACCTTGATGAAATAATTGAGCAGAAGTTTCCTCGTCAATAAGTGCAGCAATTACCTCTTTTTTATCAACTAATTTTTCATTTATTTTTAAATCAGAGATTGCAACTACCAATTCAGCGTTTGGTAAATACCTGGAATTCAGCCAAAGACACGGTTTATTATCCTGGTAAACACCTTTCTCAAAAACACCCATCATGTAATCCGGAAGCAATCTACAACTTTCACCAAGGCTTAGTGTTTTTTCCCATTTCTCCCTAATAGTGTAAATCCCGGCTCTTAGGTCATCAAGTGGGCGGGTAAGTGTTAGCGGATTAAATCGATTTGCCTTTTCATCTGAAAAAAAACTAATCTGCGAGATTGATTGTGCAGCCATAAATTCAAAAATCGTTATCGTTATTCTATTTGTAAGGCTTTATATTTAAGGATTATCGCAATCAAAAAAAATTATTTAACTATTTAAAAATATGTGTGGAATTGTAGGGTACGTTGGAGACCAACAAGCGAGTAAAATTATTATTGACGGACTCAAGAGATTAGAATACCGAGGATATGATTCGGCTGGAATTGCTACGATCAACGGAAAACTAAGTATCAAAAAGGGAAAAGGGAAAGTAGCAAGCCTTGAAAAAATGATCGGTACGGGTGAAAAAGGAACTATTGGAATCGGTCATACACGCTGGGCCACACATGGTGAACCGAATGATATTAATTCTCACCCCCATACCATTGAGAGCGGAAAGCTTGCCATTGTTCATAACGGGATCATAGAGAATTACAATACTCTGAAGAAAAAGTTAATCGAACAGGGATATAGCTTTTATTCAGAAACTGATACTGAAGTGCTTGGAAAACTTATTCAAAGTTTTCTTGCCAATGATAACTCATCCCTGAAAAAAGCGGTACAGCTTGCTTTGCATCAGGTTCACGGAACCTATGGTATCGCTGTATTACATGCTGATTTTCCTGATCAAATTATTGTGGCAAGAAAAGGCTCTCCTTTGCTTCTTGGAGTTGGAGACGGTGAGATGTTAATTGCATCTGATGCTTCAGCTGTAGCAGCTTATACCGACAAAGTAGTCTATATGGATGACGGTGAGATCGCTGTTATAACGAAAGATAATTACGTAGTTGAGTCTGCCGATCAAATTGAGCTTACTAAAGAAGTACATGAGTTGGCGCTCAGTTTAGAAGAAATTGAAAAGGGCGGATTTGATCACTTCATGATGAAAGAGATCTTTGAGCAGCCTAAAGCTCTATCAGATTGCTTAAGAGGACGTATTGATCCTGAAAAAGGAACGGTTACACTGGGCGGTATTGAAGATGTTATGGATCAGCTTGTGAACGCAAAAAGGATCATTATAGCTGCTTGCGGTACCAGCTGGCATTCCGGCTTAGTAGGTGAGTATTTGTTTGAATACCTAGCAAAACTCCCTGTTGAAGTTGAGTATGCATCTGAATTCCGTTATAAAGAACCACTAATTGGGAAAGGAGACGTGATGATCGTGATCTCCCAGAGTGGTGAAACAGCAGATACCCTTGCAGCACTCAGAGAAGCAAAAGCCAAAGGAGCGTTGGTTATTGGAGTGGTAAACGTAGTAGGTTCTACTATTGCTAGGGAAACAGACGCCGGAGTATACATCCATGCCGGTCCTGAAATTGGTGTAGCTTCTACCAAAGCCTTTACTGCGCAGGTCACTGTACTTACCATGATGGCTATTAAACTTGGGCTTGCAAAAGGCACCTTATCCAAAAAAGAAGCCAAGGAATTAATCACGGAACTCTCCAAGATCCCTAGAAAAATTGAAGAGGTTCTGGAGAACACAGATGAGATTAAAAGGATCTCTAATCTATTCTCTTATGCTCCCAACTTCTTGTACCTCGGGCGTTCCTATAGCTTCCCCGTTGCCCTTGAAGGAGCTCTTAAATTAAAAGAGATCTCTTACATTCATGCTGAAGGATATCCCGCTGCAGAAATGAAGCACGGCCCCATTGCTTTGATCGATGATATGATGCCCGTAGTTGTAATTGCAGCTACTCAGCATACCAATGATAAAATGATCAGTAATATTGAAGAAGTTCGTGCCCGTAAAGGACGCATCATCGCAATTACTACTCCGAATAATCACGAAGTAGGAGACCTTGCTGAATTCACCACCATTGTTCCTGAAACTATGGATGTATTATCACCGCTTCTTTCAGTAATTCCTCTTCAACTGTTGTCCTATTTTATAGCAGTTAACCGAGGTTGCAACGTTGATCAACCCCGAAATCTGGCTAAAAGCGTGACCGTCGAATAGAATAATTGTTGATAATTTGGGGAAAATCTGTATTACCTTTTTACGAAAATCATTTCAAAGCTCACTGATCCATATTTTGTATTAAATTTTTCTAATAAATTTATGTGGATAACTTGACTTTTATATAATAAATGCGTTCAATTGGACTCGATTAGGTTATATAAAAACCCCATTTGCAAAATGAGAAACTGGAAGGCATTTATATTTAAAGTTGTAGTACTTGTATTGGTAGGCATCGTAATTTTTACGGGCTGAACTTACCTGCCATTTATTTGTCGTAACAAGATCGGGGGATTGTTGCGTTTAAAAATTTTACCATCTTATCTTAATTAACTACCTATTATTCATCATTCTTGGTTAGATTATAATCTATTATCAAACCACATCATGAGATTAGAATGGCCAAAATTAACTTGAGCTACTTAGAGGATATTACTGACGGTAATAATGAAGTAATGATCGAAATGATCCAGTTATTATTGGATGAAACACCTAAGCACCTGGATAATATTAAGAAGGCACAAGAAGAAGAGAATCTGGAAAAGCTCTCTGCCGAAGCTCATAAGATCAAACCTATGATGCTTTATGTAGGATTGACAGAGCTTAATGAGATCTGTCAGGAAATTGAAACCAATTCTAAAGAGAGAATAAATCTTGAATCAAATCCGGATTTGGTCCAAAAACTTGTGGATGAATTTTCTCAAGTTTTCGACGACCTGAAGAACAAAATAAAAGAATTAAGTTAAGGTCATTTGAAGGTGTACAATATCGTCCACAATATAAGTCCCACCCTCTTCCTTAAAACCCAACCGATTGTAATACTCTTTGAGTCCAGCCTGAGCTTCAATTCTTATAGGAGCCCCTTCACATAATTCTACCCCCTTTTTGATGAGCCTTGCCCCTAAACCTGTGCCCCGAAAGTCGGGTGCTACAATAATTCTTCCCAAGCTCGCTTCATCGTCATACTTGACACCGGGTGAAAATGACCTTAGATATGCTGCCAGCTTCTCTCCTTCATAAAAAAGCAGATGATCCGCTTTATCATCAAAACCATCTATATCTTCATAAAAACAAGTCTGTTCAATGATGAATACCTGTTGACGCAACCTAAACATATCTTCCAGTTGCTTTGGGCTTAATTCATCAAAGGGACTATAAATAATGTTCATGGAGCATTTTTTTAATATAAATGTAACCATTTTTCATTCTCCTTCGTACAGAAAACTCACTTTTAACAAAATATCGATATTATGATCTGGGCTTGGCTATTGAATAGTATTTCTGTTTATGCAACTGCAAGTTTACTTAAAGGGGTGGAAATCAAAAATTTCTGGAGTGCCGTCTTTGTGGCTGCCATGCTTGCGTTGATAAATATTTTTATAAAACCAATCTTATTGATCTTAAGTCTTCCCATCACCATACTAACATTCGGCTTATTTGTGTGGGTGATCAATGCTGCCCTTATTATGCTGGTAGATGCTTTGATTGAAGGATTTAAAGTGAAGAACTTTGGCTGGGCACTTATTTTTGGCCTGGTAATGTCAATTATAAGCTGGGTCCTGTTTTCCCTTTTTGGATAACGCTTATCCTGGACATAAAAAAAGGCTGCTTTTTAGGCAGCCTTTCTTACTTCAATACATAATCATCAGTTAAATATTATCACAAACTGCCTGGGTAAATGTAGAAGTTGTTCCTTCTCCACCGATATCCGGTGTACAGTAAACCTTCTTTTCCACCAAAGTTTTGTAAATCGCTTTTCTAATATTTTCAGCTATTTGCCTCTGGTCAATATGTTCCAACATCATCAATGCGGAAAAAAGCAGCGCCATTGGATTGGCAACATTCTTTCCTACGATATCCGGTGCTGATCCATGCACGGCTTCGAACATAGCTGCATCTTCACCGATATTGGCCGCGCCGGTAACACCAAGGCCGCCTACAAGGCCTGATGCAAGATCAGACAATATATCACCAAACAAATTGGTCGTTACTATTACATCAAATTGCTGAGGGCGCATTACCATTTGCATAGCCATATTGTCAACGATCAGATCCTGGAACTCAATATCAGGATATTCTTTGGCGATCTTCTCCCCTACTTCCAGGAATAACCCGGTCGTAAGTTTTAAGATATTCGCTTTATGAACCAATGTGACTTTTTTACGATCATTTTTCACCGCATAATCAAAAGCAGCCCTGATTATCTTCTTACTTGCTTCTTCAGTTACCACTGCAATAGCTTCGGAATGACGCTTATTCTCGCCTTCATCGATCCATTTTTCCTTACCTATATACAAACCCTGAGTGTTCTCACGAAAAAGAACCATATTCACGTCTCTGAATGGAGTATCAATACTTGGCAGGGTTCGTGCAGGACGAATATTGCTGTATAGATTAAACTTCTGACGAAGGGCTACATTCACAGATCGGAACCCTGAACCAACGGGTGTGGTCAAAGGGCCTTTCAAGGCAATCCGGTGTTCTTCAATAGCGTCGATGGTTTCCTCCGGCAGAGGATTATCTTTCTCCTCATATGCTTTTAAACCGGCAGATCTTTCAACCCAGTTTATATCCGCTCCGGCTTTTTCCAAAATAGTAGTTACAGAATTAGTGATCTCTGAACCGATTCCATCACCGGGAATTAAAACGATATTTTTCATCAAAAAGATTATTTCTTCAAAATTTTAGCAAGCCTAAATATATCGATTTAAAAGCCCAATGTGAACCTCAACAGATCAACACTTAAAAGCCATCTCTTTCTGCCATGCAAATAAAGTAGGAATTCCTTTTATTGATGTTAATATGTGGGAACTTAACAAGATCGGACATATGAGTAATCGTGGTCGCCAAAACGATTCCCGAACAACAAACGTTGTCAAACATAATGATTGAAAATGAGTACCCAAAACCTCTGATAAACCTGGATGAAAGTTATGAAAAAATCAAAGCAAGAGAGTAAGAGCAGAATTTTAAATTTTACAAAACAAAGAAGATCCGAAAAATCTGTACCGTCTTCTGAAGTTACCAGAGATCTTTTTTCAGATATATGGAGAGATCATTTGGATAATGTGAAAGCTATCACCGGTAAAATTCAAAACAAGAAACTTATTAAAACATCACAAAAGCGGGCCGATATCAGAATAGATGAAGCCAAAGGACCAATACGATTATCTATCTTTAAACAGGATGAGTAAAACGGTTAAAAAATCTGACCTTCCTGAAAAAGCATGTCCAGTTTGCAACCGTAGTTTTAAATAGAGAAAAAAATGGAAAGATGTTTAGAACGATGTTAAATACTGCAGCGAGCGATGCAGGCGTAATAAATAGAGCTTCTTTAAATCCTATTCCAGACCCATTCCGGCACACACTTAGCCACCCATGCCATTAACCGCCATCGCTTAGTTGCGTAGATACAATTCTTTTTCCTATCAATTCCTTTTACCATCTGTTGCACAGCTTTTTCAACCGGTGCTACCCAAAACATACCTCTTGCGTTCTCTGTCATTTCCGTCCAGATATACCCCGCTCGCACTTCTGTAATTACAATATTCGCGTCAACACGCTTAGCTTTTTGACGATAGCCGGTCATGTAGTTTGAAATAAAATGCTTGCTTGCAGTATAGGCGGTCGCACGATGGTGAGCCAGTAATGAAGCCATTGAGGACATCCCGACTATCTGCCCTCCTCCATTTTCCCTAAAATAGTCGAAAGCGAAATGACAACCATGAGCAAAAGCCAGCGCATTTACTTCTATAAGTTTCGATTCTGCTCCCCATGGTGGCAGCATTTGTATACGGCCGATACCCGCATTCAACACCATCATGTCCATACCTCCCATTTCATCGATCAGCTCCAGGTAAACAACTTCTGCCCTCTCATGATCCGTAACATCCAGTGTTCTGATGTAGGCTAATTCACCGATCTCCGCTTTAAGCTCTTCCAGTCTTTTAGTACGGCGACCGATCAAGCCAACTTTGTTCCCTTTTGCAGCATATTGAATGGCTAGTTCTCTTCCAATACCAGAAGTAGCGCCGGTAATGATGATGTTTTTCATAATGATTGGTCAATTAGGTTCTCTTTCAAATTGAAAACCATCATCCTGAATTTTATTTGGCAACTTGAAGAGCCGGAGTTCTTTGTTTGGCATACTCAAATGCACCGAACATCACACCTGAATAAAAGAGATCTCCAATTACCGTTGTGTGGAAAAAGGGTATTCCGGCTGTGTAACTCATCAAGAGACCTTCTATTCCCATTGGATATATGGGGTTACTTAACCAAGCGCCGAAATTAGTTACTAAAAAGAAAATCATCGAAGCACTTAAGCTTCCTGCGATTACCGTCTTAACATTTACTTTTTTAAGGATGAAAATACCGGCAAGCACGATAAGAGCGATAGAGCCGTACATCCAGTAAAAGCCGGGTGTAAACAGTGTAAAACCTCCATAGAAGTTGGCATAAAGCAGATTATTAACTAAGAGGTCACTTATAAAAAATGCAAATAGAGGTAACAAAAATGAGAATTTTTTATCCGTAAAATATGCGGCTCCAAAAAGAGACATTGCCCCTAATGGTGCAAAATTATAAGGATGAGGTATAATTCTTGAGAGTGCAGCGACTAAAATAAATCCGGATAAAACTATAAAGCGTTTCTTATTCATTGATCTGATTGTGCTTGGTTTGAACCGTTAAAATAAAAAAAGCATCGCCTCAAATGAAACGATGCTTTTAAAATACCTGAAATTTCTGAAATTACTTCTCGGCGTTGAGCTCGAGGTTCAGATCAATAGTTACTTCATCACCAATAACAGCATCAGAAGCCCAGTCACCGGTCCCTACCGTGTAATCTGTTCGATCTACAACTGTAGACGCAGTAATACCTGCAACTAATGTATTTTCTTTCATTGGATTTTCTTTAACACCAAGCAGAGTAAATGGCAGTGATATTTCTTTTGAAACATCTTTGATAGTGAGCGTGCCATTTGCTACAAACTCATTGTCGCCGGTAGATTCAATGCTTGTGCTTTTGAATGTAATATATGGCCATTTTTTAGCATTAAAGAAGTCATCGGTTTTCAAATGACCATCTCTTCTTTCATTTTTTGTATCAATGCTATTAACCATGATCTTAACATCGATCATGCTTTCTTCCAGATTTTCCGGATCGAAATTTACAGTTGCTTCATAATCATTAAACGTTCCATTTACCGGAGTAAAAAAGTGCGTTACATTGAAATTAACAGCGCTATGGGCTTTATCAATGATCCAGCTTGTTGCGGCATACTTTGTAAGCGCCACAGAAGATAATGTAAAAATTGTAATCGCTAATATAGTTGTAATTTTTTCTAGCAGTTTCATTTCTTAAATAATTTTTGGTTGTGATTTTGTCTTGTCGGGTGACAACAACACAAAAACAGGATTAATTCATTTCAATATTGAATTATTTAATATTAAAATGAATTATCATTTTCCTTGAAGCATGTTACATCATGTAAAACCCCCTTATAATACTGAACAAAATCCCTTTTCTTCTGTTTATATAAATAGCTACATCAAAAAGGTTAATTTTAAACAATCATTTATATATAAATTTCTTTATGAAGAATTTAATGCGTTATACGTTTATAGTATTTTTGGGGTTGATTTTCAGTACAGCAACTGTTTTTGCACAGCAGCAACAAATGCCCCCTCAACCTGAACCTCTCAGTCCTGAAGAGGTAACTGATGAACACCTAGAAAAAGTCTCGAATGTTGCCAAAGCAGGCGAAAGCATTCAAAAAGAAGCCCAGGAAAAAATGGAAAGCATTGTTGATGAAGTGGGAATGGAATTCAGTCGTTTTCAGGAGATCATGATGGCTCAGCAAAATCCACAAATAGCCGGTCAAATGGAACTCACCAGTGAAGAGCAAAAGTATCTACAGGAAATACAACCTAAGCTGATGGAAGTAACTCAAGAGATCAATCAAAAATATATGGTTAAAATTGAAGAAGAAGGGCTTACTGTACAAAGGTTCCAGCAAATTACACAAGCTATTCAAGCTCACCAAGTGGTAGCCGAACGATTTGAAAAGATCAATAACCCTGATTCTGAAGAAGACAACGAAAATGAATAATACTTTATAGAGTTTACTTGAAGCCTGATATTAACCGTATCGGGCTTTTTTTTATAAAATCTATTTACTGAGCCATTTAGATCCCTTGAGGGTAAAACGCCAAGGCAGATCAGCATCATCTCCTGCATAGGCCACGCCGATCCTCGGACTTTCTTCAATTTCTTTCTCTGTGAAACTGAGTCCCCGGTCTTCTACCCATATCTCATCACCTAAAAGATCGGTCTTATCGTTTGAAGTTCTAATGCCTAATGCCTGAGATAGTTTCCCCGGCCCATTAGTTATTGTGGGGATAAGCTTTTCTTTGCCCCTTCTCTCTAACATTTCCTCTTTACCTTCTACCGGTTCTATTGCACGAACTAAAATTGCATCCGCTAAGCCTTCTCTGTTTGTTACTACATTGAACAGGTGATGTATTCCGTAACATAGATAAACATAGGAAAAGCCCGGCGGACCATATAAAGTTTCTGTTCTCGGAGTTATTACATTAGGATATGCATGGCATGCGCGATCAGTGCGCCCATTGTATGCTTCGGTTTCCACAATTATTCCCGATGTCAGTGTGCCATCAAACTTTGTGCAAAGTACTTTGCCAATCAGCTCCTTACTGATTTGTACTACGTCATCTCGTTCATAAAAAGTTCTGGATAGCTTAGAATACATCAGGATATCGCGGTGTATGGGTTTTCTTCTATTGACGGTTTATTTACCATATAAATATCCTTATATGCTCTTCCAATAATAGCACTGATCACAAAAAGAAGTGCGGTATAAAAGGTCCAGACCGCTAAAATTACAAGTACAGTATATCCCTGATAAAAATATCGATAGGTAGAAAAGGCATATTCCAAATACATACTTACTCCATATTTTGCCAATTCAAAAAGCACCGTATAGGTTAAAGCAGCAATCAGTGCTACTTTGGACTTGATCTTTCGTTCGCTCACAAACCGAAAAACTACATATAACACAAGAAATGCTAATACTATTGGTAATACAAAATTCAGAAAATCATATATCCAGGGTAGTTCCACAGTGATATCTGTAAATGGCACGCTTAACTGACTTAAATTGAAAAGGGATACTGTAGAAATCACCAGGCTAAATAGTAAAAAAACAACGCCTATCAGGCTAAATCCGAAGAAATTATAGACTACATCCATGACCGGATGCTTACGTTCTTTTATATCAAAAGTATCAAATAATACGTGTTTGAGGCTGTGGAGTAATCCCTGTGTAAAAAAAAGAAGCACAATAATACCAATGATACCAAAAATACGTCGGGCACCGATAAGCGGATTCAGCAAGGTTTCTATGGTAATAGCTCCACGGAATACATCGTCACTTTGAGTTTCATACGTAAAGCTGGGGAAAAACTCCCGTCCATATCGTACTATTTCATTAAACGCTTCTTCTGCCGATAACACATACCCAATGATGGAAATCAGTATCAATACAAACGGTACGGCACAAATGAATATGTTGAATGTGATAGCTGAGGCGTTAAAAAAAATATCTTTTTTGCCTGTCAGCTTTAACACCCGCTTCCAAAATTCTTTATGTTTTTGCAAAACATGCTATTATTTAATGAACGGTCAAAATTCGCAGGAAGTGGAATGAATTACAAGGAGGGATTTCTCACATAGTTTTTCATTGAATTCATTGGTAAGTTCCGAGCCTAATATTAAGCAATCTATCAGCATAAAACAGGTATTTTGAGCGCATGTGTGCTAAAAAAAAGCAAACTCCGCTGATGCGGCAGTATTTTCAGATCAAAGACGAACATCCGGGTACTATTTTACTTTTTCGGGTCGGTGATTTTTATGAGACCTTTGCCGATGATGCTCAGCTGATCAGCAAGGAACTGGGAATTACACTCACTAAAAGAAATAACGGTGGAGACCAAACACCTCTTGCCGGATTCCCCTACCACGCCCTCGACAATTACCTCCCTAAACTGGTAAAAAAAGGATATAAGGTTGCGGTTTGCGATCAAACCGAAGATCCGGAAGAAGCCAAAAAAGCCGGGCGGAAAATTGTAAATCGTGAAGTTACGGAGATCACCACTCCCGGCGTCACCATGTCGGAGAAACTGCTGGATCATAAACGAAATAATTATATCGCCTCTCTTCACTGGGATGGAGATACCATTGGTGTTTCTTTTTCTGATATTTCTACCGGAGAGTTTGCCCTCAGTCATATTCATGAAGAAAATCTGGATAGTCTGCTTGCAGCCATACAGCCTTCAGAGATCCTCGTTCAGCAAAAAAAGAAGAATAAGCTGGATGAAAAGCTTACCCATCATAACATCACATATATTGAAGACTGGGTGTATGAAGGTGATTATGGATACAAACTACTCACCGACCATTTTGAAACCCATTCCCTAAAGGGATTTGGCGTTGAAAACCTCAAGATCGCTCACGTTGCTGCCGGTTCCCTGATGCATTATATGCAGGAAACACAGAAGGCTTATCTGCGACACCTGCGACGACTCTATGCTTACGAAAGCAACGAATTCATGAGTTTGGATGCAGCCACCAAACGCAATCTGGAATTGGCGACAAGCATTCAGGAAGGCGGTACTGAAGGCACTTTGATCTCTATTCTGGATGATACCTGCACCGCCATGGGAGGACGACTTCTGCGCCGGTGGATCATGCGCCCGCTTAAGCGACTCAAACCTATACAGCAACGGCTGGATGCTGTCGACAAATTGTTCAATTCCCACGATATCAGGAATTCACTTCGGGAAGAATTGGAGCAGATCGGCGATATGGAGCGACTTATTTCTCGCATTTGTATGGGCCGGACAAATGCCCGCGACGTTGTTCAGCTTAAATTATCCCTTGCTCAGATCCCAAGACTCAAAAGCCAGATCTCTTCTATCAATGATCCTTTACTTAAAGATATTTTAGGAAGACTGAAGCTACTTATCGAAGTGCAGGAACGTATAAATTCTGCTCTTAAAGACGATCCTCCAGCCAGTGTTCGCGATGGAGGAATGATCGAGGAGGGTTTTAATGAAGAGCTGGATGAGCTTCGGGATGTGGCCAAAAACGGAAAAAAATACATCGCTAAGATCAAGGATGAACTTGCCAAAGAGCACAATATTTCATCCCTGAAGATCGGCTACAACAAAGTATTTGGCTATTATATTGAAGTAACCAATACTCACAAGGATAAAGTCCCGGACTCTTTCATCCGTAAACAAACACTGGTGAATTCTGAACGATACATCACTCCGGAATTAAAAGAGGTGGAAGAGAAAGTCTTGTCGGCTGAAGAGCGTAGCAAAACGTTGGAATATGAATTGTTTGAAGAACTTCGCTTATATGTTGCTGAGTTTGCCGATGACGTTCAGCAAGTTGCCCAGGCTGTTGGAGAACTGGACGTTTTGCAGGGATTTGCTGAAGTCGCTTTCCGAAACAATTACGCCAAGCCTGAAGTGGGCGATCACGAAGAAATTGATATCATAAAAGGTCGCCACCCGGTAGTTGAAAAATCATTACCCATGGGTGAACCGTTCATTCCAAATGATATAAAGCTAGATAACGATAATCAGCAGATACTGATTATTACCGGACCAAATATGGCAGGTAAAAGTATCATTTTGCGTCAGACGGGATTGATTGTATTACTTGCACAGGTTGGGAGTTTTGTACCGGCAAAATCAGCCAATATTGGAATGGTTGATAAGATCTTCACCCGTGTGGGCGCTTCCGATAACCTGGCGGCCGGAGAAAGTACGTTCCTGGTGGAAATGAATGAAGCCGCAAATATCCTAAACAACGCCACACCCCGCTCGCTCATTCTTTTGGATGAAGTCGGCCGCGGGACCTCAACTTTTGATGGATTGAGTATAGCTTGGTCACTGGCGGAATATCTCCACAACCATGCTCCCGTTGCAGCAAAGACTCTATTTGCCACCCATTATCATGAACTCAATGAGCTGGAGCAAATGTACGAACGCACCAAGAACTACAACGTACAGGTAAAAGAGCATGATGGAAAAGTCGTCTTTCTTAGAAAATTGGTGAGAGGCGGAGCTGACCACAGTTACGGAATTCAGGTTGCCGACATGGCCGGATTGCCCAAGGTAGTGATCGAGCGAGCCAAGGAGATCCTCAAAAACCTGGAAAGCCACAGCCTCGATATCACCAACAAGAATGGCAGCATTGAGAAAGAAGCTTCAACTAAAAAAGAAGCCACTAAGAATCTCTCTGAGAAAGTGGGAAAGCAGCCTGAGACTTCCCAAATGACCATGTTCCAGACTCATGTAGATCCAAGAATTGAAACGGTTTTGAATAAGCTGGAAGCTACGGATCCGAATCGAATGACTCCGATCGAGGCGCTAATGATGATTACGGAATTGAAGAAATTGGTGGATTAGGAAGGTTTTATAGTGCGACGGTGTTACACCAAAACACTATTGTGCCATAACCCTAAATTTTAAAAAGTATGTATGCCTGAAACCAAACCCCACAAATCCGGATACGTTGCTATAATTGGAAAGCCCAATGCAGGGAAGTCCACGCTAATGAATTATATCCTCGGCTCCAAGATCTCCATCACCACGCATAAAGCGCAGACCACGCGACATCAAATTGTGGGAATCTTTTCGGATGACGATACACAGATCGTCTTTTTGGATACGCCGGGAGTTATCTCTCCAAAGTACGAGCTGCAAAAGGCGATGATGAAAACCGTGGAGCGTGCCCGCTCAGATGCAGATCTCATTCTTTTCATCCACGATCCCACTGACAAACATCCGACAGATGATGTGATCAAACTGATCAGCTCTATCAATAAGCCGGTATACCTGGTAGTGAACAAAATGGATTTCGCCGATCAGGAAAAAGCGGAACGATCTGCAGCTGAAATTCAGGACAAAATGAAGATTCGTTCGGTCCACTATGTCTCGGCTACAGCGGGAACCGGTGTACCAGAACTGATGGAAGAAATTCGTGCCGGATTACTGCCCGGACCTCCCTTCTACCCCAAAGAAGACCTTAGCGAACATCCGGTTCGGTTCTTTGTTTCGGAATTGGTCCGCGAGCAGATATTCCTCCAGTTTCACCAAGAGATACCTTATTCCTGTACTGTTGAAGTGGTTTCCTATGATGCCGATGTGGACATCGATCGTATTCACGCGGACATCATCGTGAATCAAAAATCACAAAAAGGAATGCTGATCGGTAAAGGTGGAACAGCTATTAAAGAACTTGGGATCAAAGCACGGGAATCTATCGAGGAATTCATCGGTAAGCAGGTGTATTTAGAGCTGCACGTGAAAGTCCGCGAGAAATGGCGAGAGAAAGAAGGCTGGGTGCGGAACTTGGGTTATGGGAAGTAGCATAACGGGGGTCAAATAACACGGATTTTGTGATCAAAAAAAATTTAATTTGCACCAACGAAAATCTCGCCGTAGTTTTTACGCAATGAAATTATTCCGACAAAATATCACTAACCCTACTGCAACAATGTGTTGCATGTGTATGTGCTGCGCACAAACATAAGGGCTATGGTATAAACTTACGATTTTAGACAAAGCCCTTTTGAATGCAACTCAGAAGGGCTTTTTTATTGGATAATAATTTCAATCGTTCTTTAAACATACTGTTGCATTCTCATTACGAAAGGTGGAGGGATCAGGTCCTGTGAAGCCTTGGCAACCGTTCAGCACATAAATATTTATGTGTAGAAAAAGGTGCCACATCCTGTTCCGCACATAATTAATTATGTGTTGGAAAAAGATGAGTTCGATAAGACCCGGTTTTTGTAAGAAAAGCCTCTTTCGGATTCATCTCTGAAAGAGGCTTTTTTTGTTTGCACAAAGGGAGTCTCGCAGAGGAGAACCATCAGTTAAGATTCAAAAACAAACAAAAACACTTACTCATAAAACCCAATTATCATGAGCAACGAAAAAGAAAACCGAGACTTCAAATTTGAAACCCTGCAACTTCATGCAGGACAGGAACCCGATTCCGCAACCGGATCACGAGCAGTTCCCATCTACCAAACCACATCCTATAATTTTGACGATACCGAGCATGCTGCCAACCTGTTTGCATTGCGAGAATTTGGAAACATCTACACCCGGATCATGAATCCCACCAACGATGTCTTTGAAAAAAGACTGGCTGCCCTTGAAGGCGGAACTGCCGCGTTGGCAACCGCATCAGGACAAGCAGCTCAGTTTCTAGCTATCACCAACCTGGCTAATGCCGGTGACAACATCGTCTCCACTCAAAATCTGTATGGTGGAACCTACAATCAGTTTAAAGTAAGTCTCCCACGATTGGGCATCGATGTTAATTTTGCGGAAGAGGATACCGTAGAAGCTTTTGAGAAACATATCGATGGAAATACTAAAGCCATTTATGTAGAATCCATCGGAAACCCCCGTGGAAATATTGCAGATTTCGAAGGACTGGCCAAGCTTGGTAAAAAGTACGGTATTGCCCTCGTGGTAGATAACACCTTTGGTGCCGGTGGAGCTTTAGTCCAGCCAATAAAACACGGAGCAAATGTGGTGACTGCTTCTGCTACCAAATGGATCGGTGGACACGGAACTTCCATCGGCGGTGTGATCGTGGATGGCGGAAACTTCAACTGGGGGAATGGAAAATATCCGGGATTCAGCGAGCCATCTCCTTCTTATCATGGACTCAATTTATGGGAAGTGTTTGGGGAAGACGGCCCGTTTGGAAATATTGCTTTTGCCATTCGAGCGCGCGTTGAAGGACTACGTGATTTCGGTCCGTCTCAGTCTCCTTTTAACAGTTTCCTGCTGCTTCAGGGATTGGAAACTCTTTCCCTGCGGGTGGAACGCCATAATGAAAATGCCATCAAGTTAGCAGACTGGCTGAAAGATCACGATGCCATAGAATGGATCAATTTCACGGGACTGCCCGAGCATGATTACCACGAACGAGCCAAGAAATATCTCAACGAAGGTCACTTTGGCTCCGTGTTTACCTTTGGTGTGAAAGGCGGATATGATGCCGCACGGGAGTTCATCGAGAATGTTGAGCTATCGAGTCACCTTGCCAATGTGGGAGATGCGAAAACACTGGTCATTCATCCTGCATCCACCACGCATCAGCAGCTCAATGAAGCGGAGCAAAAAGCCAGTGGTGTTAAAGGTGATCTGATCCGGGTCTCCGTAGGTATCGAACACATCGATGACATTATCGAGGATTTCGAAAAAGCATTCGCAAAAATTAAAGTACCAGCTTAACTCAAAATTAGTACTCCATTGCGGGTGTGGTGGAAATCCATGCCCGCTTTTATCAAACTGAACGGATATGAACAAAGACATCAAAATCAAAACACTGAATAAAAGCTGGACCACAGAATCCGGGTACACTTTTTCTGCGGTTGATATCGCCTGGAAAAGCTGGGGAACACTCAATGAAGATCGCGATAATGTGATCCTGATCTGTCATGCGCTTACCGGACATGCCGCTGCTGATGAATGGTTCAACGGATTGTTCGATGAAGACGGTATTCTTGATCCTAAAAAGCAATTTATCCTGTGCATCAATGTGCCGGGAAGTTGTTATGGTTCTACCGGGCCGACCTCCATCAACCCGAAAACAGGAACAGCATGGCAAGGTGATTTCCCGGAGATTACTATTCGAGACATCGTCACCTTCCAGCAGCTTTTGTTGGATGAATGGAATATCCGTGGCATTGAACTGGCACTTGGCGGATCTATGGGAGGAATGATTGTACTCGAGTTCGCCCTCATGGATGAGCGGGTTAAGTCGGCTGCTATTTTTGTGATGGGAAAATCGCATTCACCTTGGTCTATCGGGATCAGTCACGCGCAGCGTTTGGCTATTTACGCAGATGAAAACTGGGAAGATGGATTCTACGATCCGGAACATCCGCCTGCAAAAGGACTTGCTGCGGCACGCGCCATGGCCATGATCACCTATCGTGCTCCCGAAAATTATGAGAAGAAATTCGGGCGTGAAATTCATCCCGAAAAAAAGATCTATCAGGTTGAGTCTTATCTGAACTATCAGGGTCAAAAACTAACCGAACGGTTTGATGCCAATACCTACATCATTCTTTCCAAAGCTATGGATTCGCATGATGTATCACGAGGTCGGGGAAGTTTTAAGGAGGTGCTTGGGAACCTTAACAAACCGGTGTTGATAGTTGGCTTTGATAGCGACCGCCTCTACCCCATAGAAGAACAGCGGGAACTAGCAGCACTTTTACCTCATGCGCAACTTGCGGAATTAGGATCTCCTTTTGGCCATGATGCCTTCCTTATTGAGTTTGAACAGCTCAACCGGCAACTGAATACTTTTTATCACTCATTCATCAAAAAATAATTATGACACTCGCACTAAAGAAATCTATTCCTGAATCGAAACCTGAAAAGAAAAAGCTCTCCCTTTTTATTGCCGGAGTTGGTGCCGTAGGCGGAACGCTTTTGAATCAGATTACCGCACTCGATCACCACCTTTTTGAGCTTGAGATTATTGGGTTTTGTAATAGCAGGTTTACCAGATGGCATCCAAACGAAGAGCAGATTGAACATGCCCGTTCACTCAAAAACGGGGAGAAAACAGACTGGACCAAGATCCCTCAAAAGCTTATTCAAGACGATCATGAAAACCTGATCTTGGTAGATGCAACAGGCAGCGAAGCCGTCGCCCGAATTTATGGCGAACTTTTGGAAAATGGCATCCATGTTACCACACCAAGCAAACGCGCCAATACTTTTGAGCAGGAATATTTCGATCGCCTAACTGAAGCCAGTAATGCCTCCTTAGCTGCGTACCGATTTGAAACTACAGTAGGAGCCGGGTTGCCAATCATAAGCACCATACAAACCTTACTCAACAGCGGGGATGAGATCACTAAAATTTCTGGAGTTGCTTCGGGAACCATGACCTTCTTATTCACACAATTGCAGAATGGAGTTGCTTTCAGTGAGGCCGTTCGAAAAGCCAAAGGGGAAGGGTATTCTGAACCCGACCCGCGCGATGATCTTTCCGGAGAAGATGTAGCCCGCAAATTCCTGATCCTAGCCAGAACGACTGGGTATAATTTTGAGCGAGACCAAATCCGTGTGGATACCTTGGTTCCTGAAGATTTAATCTCCCTCTCTACCGAAGATTTCCTGCAAAAAATACCGAAATATGATGCCCATTGGAAAAGCCGAAATGCTCAGGCTATGGTCAACAACCACAAACTGCGCTATGTAGGAGAATTCACGCCGGAAGGAATTTCAGTTGGAGTGAAAGAAGTGAAAGCCGATTCTCCACTGGGTAACATGAAGGGAACGGACAACCTGTTGCAGATCTACACCAAGCGGTATGCGGATTCTCCGGTCGTAATTCAAGGTCCCGGTGCCGGAAGAGACGTAACTGCTGCCGGAGTTTTGGGGGATATTATTGATATTGGCAGGTTGGTTTGAGGAATTCAAAATGAAGAATTCATTATTGAACATAATATTTATCATTTGCCCATTTTGTCGGATTATTACGAATATATTCCGATATCCTATTAAATGATTTCCTGTCTCTTACGATGTGATCATAATACCTCGGCTGCCATTTGAAATTAGGCTGAATTCTACGCGCAGTTTTTGTCACCCCAATTTTAAAACCGCGAATTATAGATGCCAAATTTCGTGATTGGGGACCAAATTCATTTAATGGTTTTTGTTTATCTGGTCGTAGAGACGCAAGATTTTGCGTCTCTACGCCATGTTTGATATCCGTTTTGTTTCTACCATCATCTGCCTTGTCAATGATTATAATCCCGTGGACATGATTCGGCATAATGACAAATTCACCTAATTTCACAAAAGGAAAATGTAATGGAATGTTTTGCCAACAGGTTTCCGCAATTGCACCAATTTCTGACAATTTCATTTCTACACTGTATTGTGCATTCCTTTTAGAATCAATTTCCTCACCTGAATTCGAACGTAGAGACGCAAAATCTTGCGTCTCTACGTTATCGGTATGACCATCGGTGCTAAATTCTATAACATTCCCAAAATAGCATTTCCGTTTGTGGGTACAGATGGTAATAAAATAGACCCCATTCCATCCATAATCCCAAGATCTCAATCGAACTGTTTCTGACCTGTATTTTTTATACCCCTTATTTTGCATATCTCTTTATTTGAAACGACCTTCTTTCAAAATAACATAATTCAATTTACGTGCAATCTTATGAGACTTTTCTTCCTGTTACTTACCTCCATCCTCTTCCTTCAGACTGCTCATTCACAGGAACGGCAACGGGCGCGCGACCTTGGAATAAAACCGGGTATCTTGACTCCGGGTCCGCTGAATGCCATTACGGATGTTGAAGGCGTAAAGGTTGGGCATCGCACCATTATTGAAGGAGAGAATATCCGCACGGGGGTAACGATGATCTTTCCTCATGATGGAGATCTGTTCAAATCCCGGGTTCCGGCAGCGGTTTATGTGGGCAATGGATTTGGAAAGGCTCTCGGATTTACTCAGGTTCAGGAATTGGGAGAACTGGAAACACCGATCGGGCTGACCAATACGCTCAGCATTCATACAGTAGCTAATGGAATCACAGATTATATGCTTCAACAGCCCGGAAATGAAAATGTGCGCTCCGTCAATCCGGTAGTTGGTGAAACCAACGACGGCTGGCTTAATGACATCCGCGGGCGACATGTAACCATGGAGCATGTTTTTGATGCCATCGAAAATGCTAAAATCGGCCCGGTTGAAGAAGGAAGCGTAGGCGCCGGGACCGGAACTTCGGCCCTGGGATTTAAAGGCGGGATCGGTACTTCATCCCGAACGCTTCCGGAAAAGCATGGCGGTTATACCGTCGGAGTTTTGGTGCAATCCAATTTTGGAGGAGTCCTTACTATTAATGGAGCACCCGTTGGGGAGGAACTGGAAAATCACTACATGGCCAGCGACGTCCCTTATGATGTGGATGGCTCGGTGATGATCATCGTGGCGACCGATGCTCCTCTGCTTTCCCGAAATTTAGAGCGGCTGGCAAAGCGGGCATTTCTTGGAATTTCCCGGGTAGGCGGATTTGCCAGTAACGGAAGCGGTGATTATGTGATCGCTTTTTCAACGAGCGAGGATGTTCGCATCAGCACCCGATCCTCCGGTTCAACCCAGGATTACACGGAATTAAATAACTCGGCCACTACCCCTCTTTTTCTTGCCGCGGTCGAAGCCACGGAAGAAGCCATACTGAATTCCCTGTTCATGGCCACTACCATAACCGGAGATCGCGGAAATACGCAACAGGCACTTCCAATCGATCAGGTTTTGGATATAATGAGGAAATACAACCTGCTGAAAGAATAGTTTTTGAACATCTGAATTTCAATTTGGGCACGTCTCCCACAAACTCTCCCACTCTCTCCCACACCATAATTTCTATACCTTTTTCCCGCACTGAAACATCCATTTGGCTTAGTTATTCGCATTATAAGCGCATATATATAAGATATGTTTAGTTTGTGAAAATCGAGCTCTGTTAGTTAAAAACACCACTTAGGCTATTCTTTAACTTTTTGGCATGAGTACTTGACACATTGTGGTGCTTTGGGGTACATTGTGGGGTGAAGTGGGAGATAGTGGGGACTCTACTCTTTTCTTCGGAAACAGCAATCTAAAATCACCGCAGGGATATCGTGCCAAGTTTTAAAGGACAATACGAGCATAGTATAGATGCCAAAGGCCGCGTAGCCTTCCCTGCAAAGTTACGCAAATCTTTGAGTCCTGACGCACAAGAACGCTTCACTATCGTGCGTGGACAAGAACCATGTCTTTATTTATATCCCGAAGACGAATGGCAAAATGTTGAGAAAAAGCTGTCCCGTATCAACAACTTTACAAAAAAAGGCCGATTGGCTAAGAGAAACTTCCTGCGCTACGCAGAAGATGTGTCCCTCGATAATCAAAACCGTATCGCACTCCCCTCCGATCTTACCACATATGCAGAAATTAACGGTAAAGCCGTTTTTCTGGGAATGGGAGAGTATATAGAGGTATGGGATCCGGCTAAACTTGAAGAAGCTGATGCCAGCCTGGATGACAGCACTTTTGAAGAGATCTTTGAACAAGTGATGGGAGATGAACCGGAAAACGATGGTGCTTGAAATGACAACATACCACCAACACATCCCCGTTTTACTGAATGAATCAGTAGAAGCTCTTATCACTGATGAAAACGGCATATATGTAGATGGCACCCTCGGCGGTGGAGGCCATTCCAAAGAAATTTTAGATCACCTTGGTGAAAACGCACATTTATATGGCATCGATCAGGATGATGAGGCACTTAAAGCTGCTTCAGCATACATTGGCGACGACTCCCGATTTACCCCAATAAAAGGCAATTTTGGCTATCTGGCCACCCTCCTACCTCCCCATACCCACGGTCAGATAGCCGGAATCCTTTTAGATCTTGGAGTTTCAACCCATCAGATAAAAGAACCGGAGCGCGGATTCAGCTTTCAGGAAGATGGCCCGCTTGACATGCGAATGGGAAATCTTTCCGGAGTATCAGCCTATCAGGTGGTTAATGAATACGATTATGAAAAACTGCGCGATATAATCTTCCATTATGGAGAAGAGAAACAGAGCAGAAAGATCGCAAGCACAATTATTGATGCACGACCCATTGAAACTACCGGTGAACTACAAAAAGTAGTCTCTTCAGTAGTAAATAAACGTTTTGAAGTAAAATCGCTGGCTCGTGTTTTTCAGGGAATTCGCATTGAAGTGAATCGCGAACTGGAAATGCTGGAAAATGTAATGGAAGAGTCGCTGGAGGTTTTGAAACCCGGCGGACGAATCGTTGCGATCTCATACCACTCTCTTGAAGACCGGATTGTAAAGAGATTCTTTAAAGCCGGTAATTTCAAAGGTAAAGTGGAAAAAGACTTTTACGGGAACCCGATATCCCCAATCAAGCCTGTGAACAAACAGGTAATTACCCCCACCAAAGAAGAGGTCTCCGTAAATAAAGCAGCCCGAAGCGCTAAACTCCGGATCGCTGAAAAAGTAGAAGGAGGTGAATCATGATGGTGCAATCCCCACTTAAAAAGCATGACATTCGTCCGAACCTTCGTAAAGTATCTTTACCTGACAATAAATCTTCATCTGTAAACAAAAAGGCAAACCGTGCCTCTAAATCATCCGGTTTCGCCGGACTTCCGAAGATAAAACCCTGGAAGGTGATTTTGGGGAGCATTGCTATCGGAATATTCGGGTTACTCTACCTTACACATGTGTTTGCAACCCAGAGGCTGTTAGAAGAAGTTCAAATCCTTGAAGCAGAGTACAACAGAGAACGGGTTCAATACGATGAGCTTAGACTCCGCTACGACCGTATGATCGGTCCTGCAGAAATTTACCGCAAGGCGGAAGAACAAGGATTCATAAACGGTGGCCCGGCAGATAAAGTCATCATTATAAAGGAGTGACGAATGAATGAACGCACTGCCATATTAAGCCGAATGTTTATCATTTTAGGGTTGATACTCCTCATACCGTGTGCCTTAGGGTTCCAACTAATTCGTGTGAATTTTTTTGAAGGTGATGAGTTAAGAGCCCTTTGGAATAAGCAAGCTATTGATCAGATCCCCATCCCTGCACAACGTGGAAACATTTATGATGCAAATGGAACGCTATTAGCAACCAATGCAGTAGACTATAAGCTGGCTTTTGACCCCAAAGTTCAGGTAAATGGTAAAATTGGGGTGCCACAGTCACAGGTCAATCAGTTAACCGGGAAACTTGCTGATCTAACAGGACGAAGTGCGGCTTACTATCAAAACAAGATCAATAGTGCCCCTCCCCACTCCCGATACATTGTGCTCGATACCAACCTCTCTATTTTTGTCAAGGATGAGATCAAAGCCCTTAATATAAAAGGTGTAATACTCGAAGAGAATTATCGCAGAAAATACACCTTTGGCTCTCTTGCTTCCCATGCTTTGGGATTTGTTAATCACAAAACAGAAGGTCGAATAGGGCTCGAGGCTTTCTATAACGATGAGCTCAAAGGGGAAGACGGTGTTCGGCAGGTTAGAAGAGACCCCTTCAACCGTATTTTTGAATATATAGGTTCACCGAAAAAGCTGCCAAGAAATGGATATTCCTTACACACCACCATTGATGCTTATTTACAAGCCATTTTAGAAGATGAGCTTAAAGCCGGTGTGGAAAAACATTTAGCGAATTACGGAACCGGAATTATTATGGATCCTAAAACAGGAGCCATTAAAGCTTTGGCAAATTATCCAACCTATGATCCTAATTACCCGGCCAGTTCAGAGGATGAAAATCGGCGTAATTTTGCTATTTCTGATATGATGGAACCCGGTTCTACATTTAAACTCGTGACGGCTATTGCTGCTGTAGAACAAGGAGTAGTTGAATCTGGAGAAATTTTTGAGACCCCTGAAAACGGAGAAGTCATTATCCATGATCTTATTCTGCGCGATCACGTCCCATTGGGGAATTTAACTTTTCAGGAAGTGATCCAAAAATCATCTAATGTAGCTATGGCTGAGATCGCAATGCGTATGGAGCCTGAGGTATTTTACCAATATGCACGAAATATGGGTTTCGGTAATGATACGAATATTGACCTGATCGGCGAGGTTGAGGGACGTTTGGCTAAACCGTATGAATGGAGTTTAGTGACTCTCCCATGGATGTCTCATGGATATGAAATTTTGGCTACTCCCCTTCAAATCGCTCAATCATATGCTGCATTTGCAAATAATGGCATGATGATGCGTCCTTATATAGTAGAACGAATAGAAGACAAAAATGGAAACATTATCAAGCAGCATGACCCGATCGAAATTCGCCGTGTTGCTAAAAAATCAACTTTAGAAAAGTTATTACCTATTTTTGAAAGTGTTGTTACAGATTCAGGCACCGGTTATCTCGCCCAAGTAGACGGGCTTCGAATTGCTGGTAAAACAGGAACCGCTAAAAAAGTAGTTAATGGACAATATACCAACAATTACCGGGGTTCTTTTGTTGGATTTTTCCCGGTTGAAGATCCACAATATGTTTGTTTCATATTGCTGGATGAGCCTAAAACCAGTGGTTATGGAGGTTTAACGGCTGCACCCATCTTTAAGAAAATTGCTACTCGCATAGCCGGGCTGGATAACAACATCCAACGCGATATGAACACCGGCCAGCAACAAGCTCCTCAATTTGTGCAAGTACCGTTTTTAAAGGGATTATCGCAAGAGCAAGCAGAAATACTTCTGTCCAATTTAAACATACCGTACAGCATTAGTGGAAAGACTGGTTATATAGCCCAACAGATGCCGGAAGCCGGAACTGAGTTAAGCAGAGGACAGGAAATTTCTCTCACTTTATCGGAAACCTACATAAACTCTGATAGCGTGAAAGTAAAAGAGGGTTATGCTGTAATCCCCGACCTAAAGGGAATGAATATGAGACAAGCAGCTTCTCTTTTAATTGAATTGGGTTTACAAACCCAAATCATTGGATCAGGTACAGTGTTTGCACAATATCCTAAAACAGGTGCATGGATGCGAAAAGGATATACCGTTACGATTCGTGGTAAAGCAAAATCACTGGAAACATTAACCCAAGTTAGCGATCGATAATTGAAACTTGAAAAACTTATAGAAATTAGTAATCCGCTTCATGTCACTAATGCTATTAATGACACGGAGCTTACTTCGTTTGCGATCGATTCGCGTGAGGTGAAAGAGAATTCTGTCTTCATTGCAATTCGCGGTACGCAAGTGGATGGCCATATGTTTTTAGAAGATGCTATTGACCGCGGTGCTAAAGTGATCATTTGTGAGGAATCTTATTACACCGAAGAAGAAGTTTGTGTAATTGAAGTTGAAAACACTCAGAAATTGGCAGGGCCCATCGCCCAGGCTTTTGCCGGAAATCCAGCGGATAAGTTAAAGGTTATCGGAATTACAGGAACCAACGGAAAAACAACAACAGCTACTCTTGTTTATCAAGTTCTGAGTACCTGTGGTAAAAAAGCCTCTTTGCTTGGTACGGTAAGCAAGCGGATCCTGGATAATGAATTCGACAGTAAACTTACTACTGCTGACCCCATCGAACTTGCCAGCGATATGCAGGCAATGGTTGAGGCAGGTGCTGAATATCTGGTAATGGAAGTTTCTTCTCACGCGCTGCATCAATACCGGGTAGCCGGGTTTGATTTTGAGGTAGCAGGTTTTACGAATTTAAGTCACGATCATCTTGATTACCACGAGACACTGGAAGAGTACGCAAAAGCAAAGAAAATGCTTTTTGATACGCTTCCTGAAAATTCTACTGCTGTAATAAATGCAGATGATAAGTTTGGAGCAGAAATGCTTAAGGATTGTAAAGCTAAAAAACTATCCCTGAGTTTTCATAATGACTCCGCCTACATCCTTGAAAATTCAGCCAACGGTATATCCGTGATCGTGGACGGAGAGAAAATTGAAAGCCCTCTTGTAGGGAAATTCAATGCCTACAATATTGGATTGGCATTCTTAATGTGCAAAGCTCTTAGCTTAAGCCCTAAAGAAATTACCGAAGCCCTAAATGAAGCCAAAGGAGCTGCCGGCCGTATGGAACCGGTCACTGTTGAAGGTGAAAACCTGCCTTTGGTTATAGTGGATTATGCTCACACACCGGATGCATTACAAAATGTACTCTCTACCCTGTCTGCCGTTAAAGATGCGGCTCAGAAATTAACGGTGATCTTTGGTGCCGGTGGCGATCGTGATACTTCTAAAAGACCTGAAATGGCTAAAGTATCCGAAGAATATGCAGATAAAATTATTGTGACCAGCGATAATCCCAGAAGTGAAAACCCGGATCTGATAATTGCAGATATTTTAAATGGTTTTGAGAATCTGGATAATGTAAAAAGCATCACCAACCGAAAAGATGCCATTGAGAAAACTATTTCAGAGGCGACTTCAGATGAAATAATTCTTATTGCCGGTAAGGGGCATGAAGACTATCAGGAGATCAAGGGAGAACGCCATCCTTTTGATGATCGTGAAATTGCCCGTGAATTTCTCACTAAAAAAGCCGGAGGAAACTGATGCTGCACGAACTTTTCACCTGGCTTGATACTGTTTATGATGTTCCGGGTACCGGAGCTGTAGCTTTTATTTCAACCCGTACAGCATTGGCTGCTATTACCTCCCTGCTAATCAGCTTGTTTATTGGCCGAAAAATGATACAGTTGCTTAGCAAACTACAGCTAAAAGAAGTGATAAGGGATGATATTGGCCTCGATCATCACCTTGCTAAAGGTTCTACCCCCACCATGGGTGGTGTCATCATTATTTTGGCGATAGTGATCCCCACAATTCTCTGGGCCCGATTAGATAGTATATATAGCTGGCTGATCGTTTTTGTGGTGCTTGCACTCGGAATTGTCGGTTTTATTGATGACTATATTAAAGTAGTTAAGAAAGATAAAAGTGGCCTAGCCGGGTGGTTCAAAATTGCCGGTCAGGTTACAGTCGGTTTAGTTGTTGGTGCTGTACTTTATTTTTACCCGGATTTCGAATCATTCAACACATTGACTACGGTACCCTTTCTGAAAAATGTAAACTTAGATTATGCATTTTTCGGGGATACACTGGGCTGGGTAATTTATTTAAGCGTCTCTGTTTTTGTGATCACTGCCGTTAGTAACGCCACTAATCTAACCGACGGACTTGATGGACTTGCCGCCGGTATTTCGGCCATTTGCGGTATTGTATTTGCCATTTTTGCATACGTATCCGGCCGGGTCGATTTCTCCGGCTTCCTCGACATCATGTATCTCCCCGGCGTAGGAGAACTCACGATATTTAGTGCCTCATTGATCGGGGCTTGTATTGGATTTTTATGGTATAACACGAATCCGGCCTCCGTTTTTATGGGAGATACGGGCTCACTTGCTTTAGGCGGAGCTTTCGGTGCTTTAGGCCTGATGTTGCACAAGGAATTACTACTCCCTTTCATTTGTGGAATCTTCTTTTTTGAAACGCTTTCGGTGATCATTCAAACAACCTATTTCAAATATACCAAGCGAAAATATGGAGAAGGGCGGCGGGTATTCCTGATGACCCCTATCCATCACCACTTTGAGAAAAAAGGTTGGCCTGAGCAAAAAATTGTAGTTCGGTTTTGGATCATCACCATACTGCTTGGAATTCTAAGCCTTTTAACGCTTAAGATCAGATGAGAAAAATTCAGAACAAACATATTGTTGTGATAGGTGCTGCCAAAAGTGGTATTGCGGCCTCTCTACTTCTCCATAAAAAAGGAGCTGATATCTTTGTGTCTGATTATGGAGTGATTTCAAGTGATGCTAAACAGAAATTAAAAAAGGCCGCCATTCCTTTTGAGGAAAACGGTCATACAGATAAGGCGCGATCAGCTGAATTCGCAGTAGTTAGTCCCGGAGTGCCAACTGAATCACCTATTGTTCAACATTACCTGAATAATGGAAAGGAAATTTTCTCTGAAATTGAAGTCGCAAGCTGGTTTACAGATCACAAAATTATTGCGGTAACCGGAAGTAATGGTAAAACTACTGTTGCCAACTGGCTCGATCATGTCTGGAAAATAGCAAAACGTGAACATTCCCTTGCCGGAAATATAGGAGTGGCTTTTTCAGATAAAGTAGAAGCTAACAAAGGAGATTTCCTTTTGGAGATCAGCAGTTTCCAGCTCGATCACATTAAAGATTTTAAACCGGCAGTGAGCATAATTTTAAACATCACTCCTGACCACCTGAATCGCTATGGAAATAGCCTCGAAGCTTATGCAGCTTCTAAATTCAGGATCACAGAAAATCAGACGGAAGATGAACGGTTTATCTTCAATTATGACGACCCGACCATCAAAAAGCATATTGAAACGCTAAAGCAAAAACAAAAAGCTCCCCAACTATGGGCTTTCTCTAATGAGAATGAGGTACCTGAAGGAGCTTTTATTCGTAACGAACATATCATCTTCAAATTCAACAACAAGGAAGAACCCCTTATGCCAGTAGAAGAAATAGGACTCCGAGGCCGGCACAACGTAAGTAATGGCCTGGCCACCGCATTGGCAGCCCGCGCTGCTGAGATCAAAAATGAAGCCATTCGCGAAAGTCTGCGCACTTTCACCGGTGTTGAACATCGCCTGGAAGTTGCCCGCGAAGTAAATGGTGTTAAGTATATCAATGACAGCAAAGCAACGAATGTAAATGCGGTTTGGTTTGCTCTTGATAGTTTTCATGTGCCCGTTACTCTGATCTTAGGTGGTCGTGACAAAGGAAATGATTACAGCGACCTGGAGGCTCAGATTCGCGAAAAGGTTCACACTATCATCGCGATAGGAGAATCTAAAGACCGAGTGCAAGAACAACTTGGAAAAATTACACCAAATTTTGTCAGAGTTGAGACTATGGGAGGTGCTGTCAGGGCAGCGCAAAAGGTCGCCAAACGCGGGGAAGTAGTCCTTTTAAGTCCTGCTTGTGCTTCTTTCGATATGTTTGACAGTTACGAACATCGCGGCAAAATTTTCAAAGAAGAAGTAGATAAACTATGAACCGTAGCAGAGTAACATAGCGACAGAGTTACAAAGTGGATTTCTATTGATTCCACTTTGTAACTCTGCCACTTCAATACTTTGTCACTTAAAATATATGATATACACCAGTCCACATAGCAATATTTCCAACATCATCGGCACTTCAGCCGAGGATATCGACACGCGCAAGCAAGGCAGTGACCGATACCTTTTGATGTCGGTGGTTATCCTGATGACCTTCGGGATGCTTGCGGTGTATTCGTCAATTGCGTTCTTCGCAGAAACAAAATCTACCACAGCCGGACAGTTAATTATCGGCCACCTCGTGAAGTTGGGCATAGCATTTTTTGTCATGTTGCTGGCTTCTAAGATAAACTATCACATTATTGCCAAGTTCAGTAGAATCGGCATGGTCCTCAGCCTGATACTCCTTTTGGTAGTATTGGCTTTTGGAACGGAACAATTTGGTGCCAAACGGTGGCTCAATGTAGGAGGGTTTTCTTTTCAACCTTCGATGGTGGCTACAGTGGCACTGATCGTGCATATTTGTGTTCTATTGAGTGAAAAGCAGGAATACATCAAAGATTTCAAGAAAACCTTTCTCCCTATCCTGTTCTGGGTGATCCTGACTTGTGGTCTTATTGGGCTTGAAGATTTCAGCAGTGCGGGAATTCTATTGGTGATCTGCCTTATCATTATGTTTATCGGAAGGGTAAGTATAATTCAACTGGGTGCATTGGTTGCTATAGGGATCCTGGGTGGTGCTTTATTACTCAACCAATCTGCTAACCGACAAGACCGGATCAACCAATATATTACTCAAATTAAAGACATCCCCAGTGAGTACATTATCCAGGGAAGTGGATACCAGGCTCAGCAGGCACATATCGCTATTGCCAAAGGAGAACTAATTGGCGTAGGTATTGGTAAAAGCTCTCAACGCGATTTCCTACCGGCTCCTTACAACGACTTTATTTTTGCGATCATTGCTGAAGAATATGGACTGATCGGTGCTATGTCACTGGTCTTCATGTTTACAATGATCTTAATCCGAGGGGTTGTTTTCATTGCACGGAATGCAGAAGATCATCTTGGTTCACTATTGGCTGTAGCATGTACACTTACTATAGTCTTATATGGATTTGTTAACGCCGGAGTTGCCAGTGGAATCCTTCCGGTAACGGGACTCCCCATGCCCTTTGTAAGTTATGGCGGAACAAGTATGCTTTTTGCCGGACTAATGGTAGGCATCCTCCTCAACATCTCGAAACATAACCGGAAGCGGAGGCCTTTGTTCTATGGATAAACCAAGAATTTTATTGGCAGCAGGCGGAACAGGTGGACACGTATATCCTGCTATTGCCATTGCAGATGCTTTGAAGGCTGAAAACTCTGATACCGAGATTCTATTTGTGGGAACCAAAGATCATATGGAATGGAATGCAGTGCCCAAAGCCGGATATGATATCAGTAATGTCTGGATCAGCGGATTCCACCGGCGGTTCACCCTTAAGAACTTGATGTTTCCGGTAAAACTGATGACAAGCCTGGTTCAAAGTTTAAGAATTTTATCAGGATATAAACCTCATGTGGTGGTTTCCTGTGGCGGTTATGTAGCCGGACCTGTCGGTTGGGTTGCCGGAAAGAAAGGAATCCCGGTTGTGATACAGGAGCAGAACAGTTTCCCGGGTGTAACAAACCGACTGTTGTCGAAATTTGCCGTCAAGATATTTACAGCCTTCAGAGAAGCAGATCGTTATCTCCCCGAAGACAAAACAGAGGTAACCGGAAATCCAACCCGAGCTACGCTAACCGGGGCGGATAAAGATAAAGCCCTTGAATCATTTGGATTCAGTGATGACAAGCCGGTGCTGTTGGTGATGGGCGGAAGTGGAGGAGCAAAGACGATCAATGAGGCTATGAAAGCTAATATTGAACAGCTTCATGACAAAGCCGGCTTGCAGATCATATGGCAGTGCGGTGCAAGATATTACGATGAACTTTCAACCGAGATCAACGAAAAGAGCTTAGAAAAGCTGCGGCTCACTGCTTTCATCGACAATATGGCGGAAGCCTATGCAGCTGCAGATCTGGTTATAAGTCGCGCCGGAGCAAGTTCATGCTCAGAATTAATGTTAACGGGAAAACCAAGTGTTCTGGTTCCCTCTCCCAATGTTGCCGGAGATCACCAAACACAAAACGCTAAAGCGATGGCTGATGCAGGAGCATCTAAATTGCTGGAGGATAATGCTATGAAAGAGACCATGACTGAATTAGTAGAACAATTGATCTATGATCAGGAAAACCTGCAGCGTATGAATCAGGCAGCCCTGAATTTAGCAAAACCGGAAGCAGCTAAACTGATCGCCAAAGAAATTTTAGAAATCGCAAAATCGAAGTTATAGAACAATAGTGGAAAAACGCATCGAGAAACAACCCGTTTTTGGTAAAACCAAGCATATCCACATGGTGGGTATCGGTGGAATTGGTATGAGCGGGATGGCCGAGATCTTATTACTGCGCGGATATAAAGTAACCGGCTCGGACGGTGCTGAAACCGAAACTACGCGCCGCTTACAGGAATTGGGGGCAACGGTTCACAAAGGCCATGATGCTAAATATATTGAAGGTGCCGATGTAGTGGTATTCACCAGTGCGGTTAAAGCTGACGAAAATGTAGAGACCAAAGCTGCCATTGAAAAACGCATTCCCACCATCAAACGCGCCGAAATGCTTGCTGAGTTGATGAAGATGAAATTCGGTATCGGCGTAGCCGGAACACATGGCAAAACCACGACCACCACGATGGTCGGCCATGTAACTCAGGATGGAAATTATGATCCGACTATTATTGTAGGCGGTAAAGTTCACAGTTTTGACAAGACCAATGCCGTGGTCGGAAAAGGAGACCTGATCGTAGTGGAAGCCGATGAATTTGACCGGACTTTCCTTCGCCTCTCTCCTTCCATTGCCATCATTACGAATATTGAAGCTGAACACCTGGACATTTACGATGACCTGGAAGATGTAAAGCAGGCATTTGTTGATTATGCGAATAAGGTGCCTTTTTACGGAGCAGTGATCGTGTGTTTGGACGACCCTAACGTTCGAAGCATTCTGCCTGAATTAGAGAAACGAGTTATCACCTATGGTTTGACTCCACAGGCTAAACTGCGTGCCACTGATATTATAGCCGATGCTTTTACAAGTACCTTCTCAGTTATATATGAAGGAGAAAAACTTGGGGTGATCACCTTGAAAGCCCCCGGCGAGCATAATGTGAAGAATGCATTGGCCGCCATCGCAACCGGAATTGAACTCGGTATTGATTTCAAGCTGATCAAACAAGGCCTGGAGCATTTTGATGGCGTATTCCGTCGCTTCCAGCTTAAATATGATAATGGCTGTATGGTGATCGATGATTATGCTCACCATCCAACCGAAGTACAGGCAACCTTACAAGCCGCCCGAAAAGGCTGGCCGGACCGAAGAGTAGTTGCCGTGTTTCAGCCGCATTTGTATTCCAGAACTCAGGATCTGTACAAGGATTTTGGCCTCTCATTCTTTGATGCCGAATTATTGATCGTTACGGATGTCTATCCCTCCCGTGAAAAACCTATTGAAGGCGTTACCGGTAAATTGATCGCAGACACCGCGGTACAATACGGACACAAGAATGTCATCTATCTGGAAGACAAAAAAGAGGTCACAAAGACCCTCAAAGAAGTTTCGAAAGCCGGAGATATCATCATTACGATGGGTGCAGGAGATATCTATCGATTTGGCGAAGAATTCGTAGAAGCACTGAAATCAAAAAACTTTAAACCGAAAACAAAATAGTTGAGTAAGCAAGCTTCAAATAGAAACTTAATGCCCTGGATCACCACTGTTTTAATGGTGACAGGACTTGCTGTGCTTGCCGGCATGTATTGGACCAAAAATGTGACCGTTCAGGACCTGAAAGTGAATGACCTGACCTTCACACAATACGTAGCTATAAAAGAGGCTGCAGCTGTTCCTATGGGTATAAAACCGGATAGTCTTGACCTTAATGCGGTAACTCAACGAATTGAAAGCCTGACGTATGTCAGATCTGCAATACCCTACATCGAACCTAATGGGGATTTAAGGCTGAATATAACAGAACGTCAGCCGATTGCTTTACTGATCAACGGTTCAAACAGAAAATACGTAGATGCAGATGGAGTGCGGTTGCCAATTTTAGATGACAAGACACAGGATGTCCCCTTGTTATATGGATACAGTGCTGAATCATCCGATACCATCAAAACCGAATCTTTCTTTCAGGTCAGAGACTTTTTAGTGGCAGCCAAAAGCAATGAATTTGGCTGGACCACTATCAGTGAAGTGGTGTTCGATGAAACCGACGGAGTAGTGGCTTTAAGTCATGAAAATGGCGTAAAACTGCTTTTTGGCCGGGATAATTTTAAACACAAACTGGAAAACTGGGAAGCCTTTTATGCTGAAGTTATCCGAACCAAGGGAATTCAGTCTATGCAACAGGTAGACCTCAGGTTCTCAAATCAGGTTGTGACTCATGAGATATAACCTAAACAACATATCATTCTACAGAAAACTGAGAGGCAAAAGATGAAATTATTTTTTAGATCAAAATATTCAGAACAGGATAAATCTCATGAAAATGCAGCCCAACATCTCTTTGATACACTTCTGAATGCACCCTACCCGGCCACAACCGGCAAATATGCAAGAGACAGGATCTCCCGGTTTTATGCAGCTTTGAAGGAAAATTACATAGGTTCGTTCAATTATATGACTGAACTAAGCATCCTCGATACAGTCCCGATAACAATCAATACAAATTTAGCAATCAATCAAAACACAGCGGATCATCATGGAAGAACATGAAAACATTATGGTAGGCCTTGATATAGGCACCACCAAAATTTGCGCAATCGTAGCCTCAATCGATGAACAGGAACGAATTCACATTCTCGGTGTAGGTAAAGCCCATAGCGACGGCCTGAACCGCGGAGTTGTGGTAAATATCGATAAAACTGTTAATGCCATTAAAGATGCCATTGCCCAGGCAGAACTGGCTTCGGGCATTCAGGTTAACTCAGTGAACGTAGGTATTGCCGGCGATCATATTCGCAGCATGAGAAGCAAAGGTGTGATCACCATCAACAACAAAGACAACGAAATTACAGCCAAAGATGTGGAGCGGCTTCTTGAAGATTGCCAGCGCATCATGCTTCCTACCGATCAACAGATCCTCCATGTTATCCCACAGGAATTTGTAGTGGACGGACAGGATGGTATCAGCGATCCGGTTGGAATGAGCGGCATGCGTATGGAAGCAGAAGTACACATTATTACGGGACTCGTATCCGCAGCCAAAAATATGTACCGCTGTGTGGAACGTGCCGGTTACCAGGTTGCAGACCTTATTCTCGAGCCCCTTGCCTCCTCTTACTCTGTATTGGATGAAGAAGAAAAAGAAGCCGGTGTGGTATTGGTTGATATCGGAGGCGGTACCACTGACCTCGCCATCTTCCAGGATAATACCATCCGTCATACGGCCGTAGTTGCCATAGCCGGACAAAAAGTAACGGACGATATTCGTCTCGGACTCAGTGTGCTTGACGATCAGGCCGAAACCCTCAAGCGCAAGCACGGTGAAAGTTATGCAGACCTTATTGAAGAGGATGAAGTCATAACAGTTCCCGGAATTGCAGGCCGGCCTCCCAAAGAAATTACAAAAAGCATACTTGCAAAGATCGTTCAGGCCCGGATGGAAGAGATCCTCGAGATCGTGGGCATTGAGATCAAACGCAGCGGCTATGCCGATTCAATGAGCGCCGGGGTAGTAATTACCGGTGGCGGATCATTGATCAAGAATATCTGTCCGCTGGCTAACGAAATTTTAGGACTGGATGCCAAAGTGGGAATCCCATTGGGCATTACAGGAGGACTGAAGGAAGAAGTAAACAGCCCGATCTACGCTACCGGTGTGGGTCTGGTGATGCACGCCCTTCGTTCAGGCACCTCAAACAATCAGGCAATGATTCCTGGACAAGCAAAAGGAACCAATGTTGAGCAGGTGATGCAGAAGATCACCGAGCGCATGAAGAGTTGGTTCAAAGAACTTTAATAGTAAAATCAGCAATCAACAAAACAACGGAATGAAACCGTCTGACGAATTATATAAGCATCATAGCTTGAATCATCCATCAGACCGACTTAGGGCGGTCAGATGGAGTAAGAATCTTTCGTCTGACGGATCGAATTCCAAACGCAATCATCTACAACAATAACAATCCAGTAAAACAACAACTCAAAAGGAGTTAACAATGGCTAACAATTCACGTTTCTTTTTCGACGAACAGAGCCAGGAAAACGCTAAGATCAAAGTGATCGGCGTAGGCGGCGGTGGCGGTAACGCTATAAATAATATGATTAACATGGGTCTCGAAAGTGTGGAGTACATCGCACTTAATACCGATGCCCAGGCACTTAAAAACAGCATGGCAGATATCAAGATCCAGGTGGGCTCAGCCCTTACCAACGGACTTGGAGCCGGAGCACGTCCGGAGATCGGACGTGAAGCGGTAGAGGAAAACCGCCATGAAATAGAAGAATCCATTGAAAATGCCGATATGGTATTCGTGACGGCAGGAATGGGTGGTGGAACCGGAACCGGAGGAGCTCCCGTGGTAGCCGGAATCGCCAAGCGTCGTGGAATTTTAACCGTGGGTATCATCACTACCCCATTTGAATGTGAGGGCAAGGTTCGTAAGAAATATGCCCTTGAGGGAATCACCGAACTCAAGAAAAATTGTGATACGGTAATAGTGATTCCTAACGAGCGACTCCTCGACATCGCCGACGAAAACACTTCCCTCATGGAAGCCTTCGCTATGGCAAACGAGGTGCTCTACAACGCAACTCGCGGCATCAGTGACCTGATCCTCATGCCCGGACTTATCAATCTTGACTTTGCTGACGTTCGCACAACCATGAGCGACGGTGGTGCAGCCATTATGGGTTCGGCTACGGCTGAAGGTCCTGACAGAGCTGAGAAAGCAGCACGTGCAGCCATCAACTCTCCGTTGTTAGACGGCGTGAGTATTCGTGGTGCACGCAATGTACTCGTAAATATCTCTGCGGGTTCAAACCTTGGAATGCGCGAAACTACTACAGCTACCAACATCATCCATGAAGAAGCCGGCGAAAATGCTGAGATCATTTTAGGTACGGTATTGGATGAGACCTTTGGAGATGAGATCCGGGTAACGGTGATATCTACAGGTTTTGAACTTGCTGAAGATCGTTCTACAGCTAAGGTTGCCGGAAATAAAGAGCCTTCATTGAATAAAGCTGCTCAAAATGCTCAAGCAAATATTGACAGCCAAAGGTCAAAAAAGGAATCTGATGTACCCAATCGATTCCCACGCGGAACCGGAGACTATTATAAAGGCGAAAACAACCTCAAGAAACTTGATACCCCTTCTTACCTGCGTCGCGACCTGAACGTTCGCAAGCAGGAAGAGAATATTGAAGTTCCTGAGGAGGAAGAGCAACGAAGCGATGCGCAAGATAACATTGCTCCTTTCCAGAGCCGTACTGAACGTATCCGTAAGGATGACTCTGAGCAACCGGCCTTTCTCCGCAAGATCATGGATTAAGGAATTGTTTATCGCTACCGATTCTCACCACGGTACCATGGAAATGGTATCTCTGAGAATCACTGATTTTACTGGATTATAGCTTCATTTAAGCTATAGATTGCTAACAACAGAAGAAGCCCTTTGATCGGGGCTTCTTTTTTTTGATCGCAGATTTTTTTGATTACGCGGATTTCTCGGATTTACTTTTTGAATATTATTTTTAGTCTTGAGCAAAGCGGAGACTAAATAGTAACACCCATAGATCTTTTCAGTCTTTAGCATAGCGGTGACTGAAAAGTACCAACCCAGGAAGTCTCTGACTTCCATAATGGTCAAACCAATTTTTTCTCAAATAAATATCAGACAATCTTTAGTCACTGCTCGATAATCTTTTAACTAGATTTAGACTTTGTTGACTCGCTAAAGACTTAAGATATCATTTAGAAACCTCTGTCCTACGTTCTGTAATAGAGCTAAGTTGGAAGAATATCTTACAATATCGCTGGGGCTACATTCTAACGTCCTTCGAGGACTTATTCTTGCAAAATTGTAGATTCTCCTACAAAATACTCCAGATTAAACGACCGGCCATAGCCACAGCAAGTACTGCAAAGCCCCATTGCAGGTATTTCCTTTTGATCTTTTGGTTGAGAAAAGCTCCGCCAAATCCACCTATCAATCCACCGATGGCCAGCGGTAAGGCGGCTCCAAAATCAACATATCCTATTGAAAATTCGGTGATCCCTGATACAGCTCCCGGTTCGAGTGCAAGCTGAACCCAGCCTGAAGTTACCATCAGGATCATAGCAAGGTGGGAAACACTGACCGCTTTTTTAAAGGGCTGATTATAGAATAAATTCATGATAGGCACCATCACCCCGCCCCCTCCAACTCCTGCAAGGGCAGCAACAAATCCACCAAAGCCACCGGTAATAAAAGATTGCTTGATCTTAAGCGGCTCAAACTCCCTGTCATATTCATCACTTTTGTCCTTGCCTCTGCCAAACATCATGTACGCAACATAAAGTAGCAAAACCGAGAAAAAGATCACGAATTCGGTTCGGCTGTAATACGGAGAAGTGATCACCAGTTTTCCCAGGTACACTCCCAGAACTCCCATCAATCCGAGTTTAAGTCCTTCACTCCAAAACATATTATCCTGCACATATTGGCGCACAATACTTCCTGAAGCAGCAATGAAGGTGCAAAATAATCCAGAGGCTATCGTCCATAGCACCGGTTCTTCAACACCGGCCCCCTCAAACAAAAAGAAAAGTACCGGAGTGAAAATGATCCCACCACCTATTCCAAGCAAGCCTGCAAGAATTCCTGCAATCAACCCAATCAATAATAGAAGCAGCAGCTCAACCAACGGTAATCTCCCCTTTTAAATAGGTAATCGCAGAACCGGATATCTCCACACGATCTCCTTTCATTTTGCAGATCAGGTCGCCGCCCCGCTTAGAGATCTGACGAGCTTTCAATTCCTCTTTACCAAGTTTCTTGCTCCAGTATGGGGTGCTTTTGGTGTGAGCCGAACCCGTAACCGGATCTTCATCCACTCCCGATTGCGGGGCAAAGAAACGGGAAATAAAATCAACTTCATTACCCGGAGCCGTGACAATAATTCCTCGGGCCTCCACTTCGCTCAACATTTTAATATCAGGTTTTAATGCTGCCACTTCTTCTTCCGAATCCAGCACTACCATATAATCATCGGACTTATAGACTTCGGAGGTTTTGGGAATTCCCAGAGCTCGAAACAGTACATCGGGAGCTTCAGCTTTATCCATGTGATCCCCGGGGAAATTCATCAAAAGGCGATTATCTTTTTTGCTTACGGTAAGTAAACCGCTTTTGGTTTTGAAGATGATCTCGCCTTCAGAATATCCCAGTTCTTCAAACAAAACATGAGCCGATGCAAGGGTTGCATGTCCACACAGATCCACTTCCACCGTTGGAGTAAACCATCGCAGGCGATAGCCGTCCCCCTCCTTCACAAAAAAAGCGGTTTCAGAAAGATTATTCTCGGCAGCTATGTTCTGCATTTGTTCGTCCGTCAGCCATTCTTCTAAAGGAACCACAGCAG
>NZ_DASSWP010000205.1:0-14546 GCF_035704785.1 Gracilimonas sp.
GTGATCGCTACCTCTTACGAGCGAATTCACCGTTCTAACCTTATTCAAATGGGCGTACTTCCCCTGCAATTCAAAGAAGGTGAAAGCGCGGACAGCTTAGGGTTGGATGGTTCGGAAACTTTTGATATCCACGTGGATGACAATGTTCAGGCCCGTGATGAGATTAAGGTAACTGCAACTAAAGAGGGCGGTGAAGTGATCGAGTTCACGACCGATTGCCGAATTGATACCCCGGTAGAGGTTGATTACTACCGTAACGGTGGGATTCTGCATACCGTACTCCTTGATTACCTCAAGAAAAGTAAAGCATAAAGCTGATTTTAAATCAGTGACTTACACTGATAATTTAATTGGAATAGAAAAGCACGGCTATAAGAGCTGTGCTTTTTCTATTTTTGGAAGGGTTGTGGGTAAAGAAAAAAGCTAAGCGAATGACTTAATTTTTTTTATATTAGAACACTAAGTAAAAAATTCGGGTATAGTTATTAGTGGTCTAAGAAAAAATATAGCACATCATTTTCCGGTAGGGGTTGAACGGAAAGATCTTTTACTTCACGTAGTTGAGGGTATTAATAGAACGTTTGAGTTAAAAAAGGTTCTTAAAAAATGCATGGAAGCTACGCAGATAGTGATGAATTCCGAGGCAAGTTCTCTAATGTTACTGGATGAAAAAACCGGTGAATTAAACGTTAGCGTACCAACCGGCCCGGTTCAGGCAGAAATTACGGGTACTGCCATTCCAAGAAATAAAGGTATAGGGGGGTGGGTTATATCACAAAATAAACCCTTCATATCTAATGATGTAACCGAAAGTGAGGTGTTTTGGAAGGATCTCTCCGGTGATTTTACAACCAAGAATATTATCTGTGTTCCTTTACAAGATGAGGAAGGAAATGCTTTGGGTGTATTACAAGCCATTAATAAGAAAGGGAACGAAGATTTTTTAGACAACGATATTGAAGTATTTGAAGCGTTGGCACTGCATGTTTCCACAGCGATTGAGCGGTCCAGAAAATATGAGGAAATGGCCCGAAAGTTGGAGGAGCGCGAAATTGCAATTTCTGAAATACATCACCGGTTAAAAAATAATCTCGCTACAATCTGTGCCCTTCTGGAATTTGATGTTGAGGATGTTAAAGATCTCAAGTCAAAAAATGTGCTTTCTGAAACAAATGCCAGGCTGAGGTCGGTGGCAAAAGCGCATTCCCTTTTATATGATCAGGAAGAATGTGCTTCTGTAGAACTTTCAGAATATATAAGCTCTATCATAGAAAATGTTGAACGGATTTTTGAAGATCCAAAGAAAGAGATCACAGTACAGGTTAGTTTTGAACATATTGAATTGGATGCAAGTCGGGCTATGCTTTGTGGGCTTATGATAAATGAGTTGTTGATCAACGCCTATAAACATGCCTTTTCAGAGAGGAAGGATGGTGAGATCGTGGTCACTCTTAAAAAAACATCAGAGGGTAAGATCGTAGTTATAGTAGCCGATAACGGAGTAGGATTGAAAAATGAAAATGATGTAGATACTATAAAGCCAAACGCCCATTTTATTTTGAAGGCACTCGCAAAAAAATTAAACGCTAATCTGAGTTTTGACGAAAATCCTGCAATTGGTTCTGCTATTGTATTTTCTTTTCAAGCTTAGATCTATGTCCCCTCAAGGCCTCTCATTGTAAATAACTTTGCTGCTTTTGTTCGAAGTGGTGTTTTCAGCATCCCCTTAACAATTAAATTCCTTAAAAAAGGGATGGAAGTTTTTCTTCCCAAAATCATATTTAATTCGGCACGCCGGCCTGCTTTTTTGGTAATTTTTTTCTGTCTGTTTGAATATTCTTTCAAACAGATTTTAATGTGCTCTTGACTATCTGTATGCTTTAATGAATCCTCAAAGATATTAGCCAACTTCCAACAATCCAGCCATCCCAGGTTCATTCCCTGCCCTCCGATCGGACTTACTACATGTGCTGCATCACCGGCTAATATTACCCGCCCCTTAGTAAATCTTTCTGCTACAAGATGTTGTACTCCAAAACTGCTGAGCATGATGTTGTTTACTGAAAAAAGATCATAGCCAATTCGTTGTTGCACGATCTCAGCGAGTTTATCCCGGCTTGGTTCAGAGATATAGGAATCCGTTTTTACTACCCATCGCCGCATTCCGCTTGGTAGCGGGAAGCACTCGATCAGCCCGTCTTTAGGGAGGAAAACGGCTGCATTAGTCGCGAAATTGGTAGTGTCATCAAAATCGCCCATGATGTAGGTATCATGATATCGCTTTCCGGAAAAGTGGATGGAAGCTTGCTGGCGGACCAGACTATTTTTTCCGTCACAGCCGATCAGATAAGAGCTGGTTATTCTTTCCTTTGATTTTCCGTTAACTGTAAACGTAGTTTCGATCGCTTTTTCGTATTCATGAAATTGAAGGAACTCAGCTCCGGTGATCAGAGCGTTTTCATCGAGTTCCCGTAACTTTTTTTGAAGAATTTTTTCTGTTATGAACTGTGGGCAGGCTAAAATATAATTGTGTGGTTTGGGACAAAGATCAAAAGATATCTCCCCTATTTCTTTGTCTTCGGTCAAAGCAATTCCCTTCTTGATCTTCAACCCTTGTTCCAGAAATGGATCAGTGATCCCGACTTTATCAAAAAGCTCCAGAGAGACGGGGTGAATTCCTAAAGACCGGGAATCGGAGACAGGCTCTTCCCGTTTTTCAATGACCCGGCATTGGATTCCTTTTTTGAGGAGGCTAATAGCCATGAATAATCCGACAGGACCACCTCCAATTATAACGATCGATATTTGGGGTTCAGGCTCTTTCATAGATCAGTAAAAGTCGGAATGGCAACATGCGTTTTACTTTCCACGAGGATGGCACCAATTTTTCCAGCTCATTTCGGGTAAAGCTACGCTTAATAGAAGTGAGGCCATCTTGTGTGATAAATGAGTTTTTGAAGATCAGTCGCGAAAAAGTATTAAAAAGAAAATAACCGGTTTCACTCCGTTCGATGTCATTAAAAATGACTTTTTGAGCAGCAAGCTCCCGGGCTTCTCTAAGAAGTGTAGAGACTTCAGAGTCTTTAAGGTGATGGAGCAGGTGGTTGGATATCACAAAATCAAACTGGGCCTTTTTTAAAACCAAGTCGGTTGAAGAAGCATGCTTCCAGGTTATTAAACCTTCAGGATACTTTTTCTGTACAAAATCAAAAGCTCTGCGGTCTGTATCGATAGCTGTGATATTAAGTTGGATCTTATCTTCTTTGGCCCATTTCGCCAGTTTTACAGGAACATCTCCTCCTCCAAAACCAATGTCTAATACGGAGTAGGTTCGATTTTCGGACATTAATGGTCGAAGCTCGTTCTTATAAATCCGCTTCCATTGAGACAGCAATTGATTAATTAATGGAAACTGTAGGTAGGTGTTTTTCAGCAATACCGAATCACAATTATCCCGGTCCATCTGTTCCGTTAAGTTAGGCTGCCGGCGTTGTAAAAATGAGGGCATATTATTGCTTAGTTTGGGTGATGAACCGTCATAAGTCCGCTTTCTATGGTAAGCCCCGGACCAAATGCCATGGATAAAATATTCTGTCCTGCTTTTAGATCTGAATCCAATAATTTCTTTAGAACAAATAAAACAGTGGCACTGCTCATGTTTCCATATTCAGCTAATGTTTTTCGGGAAGCAGAAACTTGATCAGGTTTAAGGTCTAAGGAAGATTCGATCTTGTCTAATATAGAACGGCCGCCCGGATGTAAAGCCCAATAGTCGATGTTGTCAGCTGAAAAATTGTATTGATCGTAAAGTGGCTGTACGGCCGAGTGTATGTTTTCCTTAATGATATCAGGAACATAGGTTGAGAGAACCATTTCGAAACCGGAATCACCGATGGTCCATGCCATGTCCTTTTCCCCTTTTGAGACCAGTGAAGAAACAAACTTATTGATCTCCAGGCTTTGTTTTTTGGGTGTTTTTGAAGAAACGATCATTCCGGCAGCGCCATCTGCAAATACCGATCCTGAAAGTAAATTGTCTACATCATTTTTAAATTGAAAATGCAGTGTGCAAAGTTCGGCACTTACCAATAGAACAACCGCCTCCGGATCTGAAGTGCAAAACGACTGAGCCATCTTCATTGCCGGGAATGCAGCATAACACCCCATAAAACCCACGTGGAAACGTTGGGTTGAGGGTTTAAGGTGTAAGGTTTTAACTATTTCATAATCGGGGCCGGGGGCATAAAATCCGGTACAGGAAACAGTTATCACATGAGTGATTTCATCCGAAGAAATGTGAGGGTTGTCAGCCAAAAGTTTACGGGCTACATCAACAAAAAGCTTTTTTGATTCTGTTTCATACACTTTATTTCGTGCAGCAGTACCCGGCTCACTTTTAGTTTGTCCGTTAAAAAATAACGTTCCGTTTTGGTTAGGTAAAAAATCTTCAACTACCGAGTGGCGCTTTTCAATTCCGGATTGGGTGTAAATGCGGTGAATGATAGCCTCTGACCTCCTATCCTTACCAATATGCCTTTTCATTACCTCGCGAATATGCTGCTGATCGCTTGAGAATTCAGGAACTGAGGTCGCTATGTCGTGAATAAAAGTAGGCATAAAGTAGAATAACAAATTAAGTGTGTTATCCAAACCCTTTGATGTATAAGTTCATTCATTGGCAAGTAGCACGGGTACTAAAGGATCAGTTTTTTTTGGTAAGCTTATTAAAACGATAATTATGAAGTACTGCAGCAACGCTAAGCCCACATATCAGTCCGATCCAAAGGCCTTCGGGGCCATATCCTAAAGATATCCCAAGGAAATATCCTGCTGGAAACCCTATTAACCAATAGGAAATGAAATTCACAATCATGGGGACACGGGTATCTTTTAATCCTCTGAGAGCACCAAAACCGCCGACCTGAAGCCCATCTGATATTTGAAAAATAGCGGCCATGAATAACAAGGAGACGGCTACATCAGCTACTTCAACATCATTGGTGTAAATGTTGATGATAAATTCAGGAGCGAGAAAAAGAAGGAGTGCTGTCAGGCTCATTACGCCGGCACAGATCGCAATTCCGATAAAACCACGAAAACGAGCTTTTTCCATAGACCCCTGACCGATCGAGAACCCTACTCTTTGAGAAATAGCAATAGAAAGTCCAAATGGTATCATGAACATAGTAGCGGCAACATTGATGGCGATTTGGTGAGCTGCTGCAACCTTTACACTTAATGTGCCCATCAATAAACTTACAGCGGCAAAAAGGAGAACCTCCATCGTAGAACTGATCCCGTTAGGAACACCTACTTTAATCAATTCACCAATATACTTCCATTCCGGTCCTTTGGTGCGGGCAAAAATATTGAATCTTTTAAAAGGCTTAAAAGAGGCTGTAAAAGAAATGAAAACAATAGCTGCGAATAGATTGATCAATGAAGTGGCATAACCGGTTCCAATAGCGCCTAATTGAGGAAACCCTAATTTTCCGTACATAAGAACATAGTTGGCGCCGACATTTAAAACCAAACTTACTGCAGCGATATACATGGCCGGCTTAGTGACGGATAATCCTTCACTGAAATATCGAACACCGGCATAGGCAAGCAGAGGTAAAATTCCCCATGAAAGTGCTTTTAAATATCCATCTGCTATAGGAATTATTTCTTCTGTTACTCCAACCCAAATCATTACGATATCAAGATTTCGAATCAGGAAAAAACAAGGGATGGCAAGCATCATGACCAGCCAAAACATTTGACGGGCACTTTTACCTATTTCATAAAATTTTCGCGCTCCCAAAAATTGTGATACTATCGGATTTATTGCTATGAGAGTAGCCATGCAGAAAATGCCAAGGGGCATATATATAGCATTTCCAATAGCTACGGCAGCGAGATCCAGTGCGGAGAGATTCCCCGCCATTACCGTATCTGTAAAATTCAGTCCCATTCGCATAAGCTGTGTTGCGATTATAGGGCTGCCGATGGCCATTAATTTCAGACCTTCTTCTTTAATTTTTATTCTTGAGTTTTTCATAAGGAAGGCAGAAAAGGTACGGACAAAAACTCACCTATATGACAAAATTTGGCTATTTGAAAAATTATCTAAAGTTCAATTCACAGCCGGGAGTTGAATGGTAAATATGGTTCCTTTATTCAGGGCTGAAGTGAAAGAAATCTCACCATCATGTTCACTGATTATTTTTTTGGTTATGGCCAGTCCTAATCCAGTACCGCTTGATTTAGTGGAGAAATTCGGAACAAAAACCAGATCTTTGCTTTCTTTGGGAATACCCTCTCCATTGTCGCTAACCGAAATGGTGACCATCTTTTCCTCTTTTGTATAGGATGAGGTTAAGTTGATCACTCCGCCACCTGGCATTGCTTCATGGGCATTTTTAACCAAGTTGATAAAAACTCTTCGGAGTTCATCCTTCACTCCATTTACCCAAAGATCATCCTTATATAAGTTAGTTTTGATCACCAATTTTTCTTCAGCTGCATAAAGGTTGGCAATTGACATTAGCAACTCGTTCATTTCAATTGGTTTGAATTCTTGATCTGTTGGCCGGGCAAATTTTGAGAAGTCAGAAGCGATCTTATTGAGTGATTCTATTTGTCCGATCATATTCGCTGCGATCTTTTCGATCTGTGGCTTCATCTTGGCAAAATCCTCATCAGAAACATTAAGCTGTCGTTCCAGATGCTGAAGATTTAACTTCATTGGAGTTAAGGGATTCTTGATCTCATGTGCCACCTGCTGCGCCATTTCCTTCCAGGCAGCTTCACGTTCAGCCTTTGCAAGGTCATCTTGCAGATCCTTTAGCCGATACACCATAATATTATAGGCATTGGTTAGAGACCCAATTTCATCTTTACTTTTAACGGGAAGAGTTGTTTTTAAATCTCCACCTGAAATTTTCTTCAGTCCTTCCCTTAATGCTTCAAGAGGGGCAGTTAGTTGGGTAGAAAGCAAAGCAGCTCCAAGGATGAAAAGACCAAAAATAATGACGTAAAGTCCCAACAAATAACTGGTAGTTGATAGCAGTTGCTCATTGAATTTGGGGGCTTCCAGAAAGGTAGGAATAGCAACAATACCTGTGATTTCACCATCTTCGTTGATCCACGGCTGGTACCCTATAAGCAGCTTTTGATTTCCAAGTATTGCCTTCCGGGTAACTTGATTATTGCCTTTGTTATAAATTGATTCATATACATCCCACGGTAATAAGCGCGGCAGCAAATGCTGACTGTAAATTTGTCCGGTTGTTGAAATATCTATTGATTTATTTCTATATAAAGCGGCATCTGCATCTAAAGCAGAACTTAATTCATTAAGGGGAACCTGGGAGGTATTTAATGATTGAGCTTCGTGAACTGAGACAGCTTCTGTTAAATTTTCAAGCTTACTTAAAAGTTGATCTTGTATGCTATTTTGATTTTGGTTTTTAATGCCGTAATAGGTTGCGGCTATTAAGGTCATTAAGCAAAGAAGTGAAGCAAAAATAAAACGATCGATGATCCGGTCTCTGAATCTTCTGTTATGCCCCAGTAATTGTAAGTCTCGTTTCCATACCAATGATCCAAGCACTAATAAGCCAATAATTAAAACACAGAAAAAGAATCGAAGGATCGAGAAAAGGTGATTTTCTAAACCGGGGTGTTTAGTTGCTGCACGAATAATTCGCTGATCGGAATTAGCGATAAACAGCTCCCGAATGCTTTGGTTACCAAGCTGGGTAGTACGATATAAAACAGAGTCTATCTTAACTTGCTGAAGAAGTTGGTTTGGTAATCGCAGATATGACGGTAACTCCAGAGGAATCCCTACAATGTTCCGGCGCGCTGCTCTTCCATTTAAATATTCCGTAATACTTATAGAAGCATTCCAGTTTTCGCTTCCTCTGGAGGCAATTACTGCACGAAGTGGTTTTTGAAACTGAGGCTTTTCCCGATAAACAGAACATAAGATCCAACCTATTCTAGTTTGTGAATTGTCGCTTTCATAAAGGGGTATCCAGGCTCTGCGAAAAGAAGAGTAGTTGGAGTTGGCTTCATAAAGCGGACGTTCTCTGATAATAGGCCGGAGATTTTCTACGCGAATGCGTTCTTCCTGAAAAGGAATAACCAACGAAAGCATATTAAAGGCACGAGTCCAGGCCGGAGAGTCTAAATTTGATGAATACTCGCCTATGATCTCACCTTCATTATTTACTAATTGAGTAGAAATGGAAAAGCTTTCCCATTCTTCAGATATCAGACGCTGGGTTTGTTGAGTAAATAAATTTTCAACAAAGGCCGGTCTTTCTATCATATCCCGGGCAGTGAGTCCTGAGACCGAGCGCTCCAGATTCGTAAGCAAGTTTCGGACAATTCGCTCAGCTTCTGAAGCTTCTTCTTCAATAAATAATTGGGCTGCACGATCCATTTGGTTATTAAGCCGTTCCGAATACCCTTTGTACATTGCTATATATGTTATGCATACGGCAATAAAGCTAAAAAATAAAAGTAGCCTTAATCGTGAGGCTTGTGAAAAAAGTGTAATATCAGTGTATGCAAGGGAAGCACAGATCAATATAATTGCAAAAAATGCAGCTACAGTAAATAAGATCCACAAAGAATCCTCAGGGTAGAGATCAAGTTTGGCGATCATAATATAGAGGCCCAATGCAAACCCGCATAAGCCCAAGAATAGAGAAATAAAAGAAGGGTCCACATTGAGCTTCATTAAAAACCAGGCAAGCAATGACAGTAAAGTAATAGCTGAAATAGAGATCAATCCTGAAGCAATGTAAAATAGTAGTGTTTGCCATCCCGGGAAAACTTCAAGATCTAATATGGGTATTGAAGACTCTACAAATAAAGTGTAGGTCTCGAACAGGAAAAAATAAAGCAAAAAAGAACTCAAAAGCCCATAAAAGAAGAAGATTATTGGGAATATAAATTCAGCACGTTCCTTTAACTCAACTTCAATAGTGGCCAGAGTGTTAAAGCAGGCTATAGTAATTAACAGAATGAAAAATGAATGAATACAGTACTTGAAAAGAATGGCAGCAGTTGAGTTGCTTTCTTGTCCAAGCGCGTCAAAAAGTTCAAGCCAACCTACCCCATATTCAATATTTGAAAAAAAGAACCAGGCCAGGGTGATTGCAAAAAGCTTTAAGCCTAATGATTTCCATTCACTTAATTCGGTTGAGACCGAAATAAGAAATAAGGTCAGCAGTGAGATTATCAAAGCATAAAAAATCGCCCGATATAAGAAGAATTGATTTTGTCTGGCAGTTCGATAATCAGAATAATCTTCGCTAAGTGTATAGATCACCCCCGCAGAATCAATACTTTGGGTAGATAATTTTGTGATGAATTGTGGATCTTGCGGTGGTGCGTTAAAAAAACCGAAATGCACCGGATAATCGGATTCTGAAGAAAAAAGGACAGAAGGGTCTAATTCAGAGCTATTACCTATAGGAAGAATGTTTTCCTGGTTTAACTTTTTTCTGGTTGTTAGCCAGTAACTGTTTTCGGGGCTTCCATTTTGGACATTGAGGGGAGCACGATAACTTAGAAAAGTGACATTGTTATTTTGCTCGATCCCTACAAATGGTTCAGAGGCGTCAATATCTGGAATAGTCGAAATATTTTGGCTTCCAAAGCCTGTCCAAAGGATAAGTTCATTTCCTTGAAATAGAGATACCCCCCAAAAATCATACTCATTTTCAGCTTCTTCGATAATTGATTCTAATTGAGCAGAAGTTCCCAGTCGCTGCTTGGTAAACTCTAATAATTGATTGCTTTCATGTACAAAATCAGATTCAAATGAAGAATAATTTTGTAAAGCATGGTTAATAGAATGACGGGCTAATTCTGTTTGTTCAGCTTCATCAAGTTCACCGTGTTCTATCCATATCTCAAATATACCGTAGCCAAGTGAAGCCAAAGCTAACAAGAAGGCAAGAACCCAGGTTTTATTTGTGATGGTAGATTTCAAGATAAAGCTGCTCGTAAATTAGAAACGAATATGAGCGTAAATTACCGGCGAATCAAGTTTGGTATTTCAGTGTCCGGCTTTCCTTGAAGTACAGAAGTGATGGCTTCGGCAGCTAACATCCCAATGGCTTCTCTGGTTTTATGCGTAGCACTGGCAATATGCGGCAATAAGAGAGTGTTTGGCGCACTTAATAATTGTGGATGAACTTTTGGTTCTTCCTCAAAAACATCCAAGGCAGCTCCGGCAATGGTTCGATTGTGCAGGGCATTTGCCAAAGCAGATTCATCAATGACAGCACCTCTTGAAATGTTAATCAGTAAAGCATGTTCACGCATACTTTCTAAAAGAGCTTTGTCAACTAGGTGATGTGTTTCATTGTTAAGTGGACAGTTCAGGCTTAACACATCACAATTCCTTGCGAGTTCTTTATGATCTTCAACATATGTGGCTTTAAGTTGTTGCTCTACCTGAGGGGCGATACGAGACCGGTTGTGATATTTAATATTCATTCCAAAAGCCCGGGCCCGGTACGCAAAAGATTGCCCGATCCTTCCCATCCCAATAATGCCTAAAGTCCGATCCCTGAGTTCCATTCCCAAAAACCCGAGTGGTTCCCAGCCATTGAACCTACCTTCTCTAAGATATTTTTCAGCTTCTTTGAATTTCCTCGAAAGGGCAAGCAATAATCCCATTGCATAATCACCACAGGCTTCGGTAAGTACATCAGGAGTGTTTGCTACTTTAATGCCATGGCTATGCGCTGCACTTACATCAATGTTGTCATATCCAACAGCAAAATTAGCTACCACTTTAAGTTGTTTGGCTTCAGCGAGCACTTTTGCTGTAACCGGAGTAGAAAGCATGCATAAAAGTGCATCATAGTTTTTTATGTCTTCGATCAGCTTTTCTTCTGATCCATATGTTCCTTTTGGGGCAACCGTAACTTTACCGAATTCTTTCAGATAGGAGGTTACTTTTTCGGGGATCGGCTCGGTAACTAATATATGAGGGATATGAGAACTCAAAATCGGATCATTGGGTTTCGTCAGAATCCTTAATGTGGGTTACCTTGGCATCATTCCACATTCGCTCAATTGCATAGAACTCTCTCTTCTCTTTGCTCATTATGTGAACTACAATATTGACGAAATCAAGAATTATCCAGGCGCGCCCCTGTAACCCTTCTTTTTTCCACGCTTTTTCCCCTGACTTATTTAAAAGATCTTCTTCAACGGCATCAGCTAAAGCTTTTACTTGCACATCAGAAGTACCATGGCAGACAACAAAGTAATCGGTAAGCGTAGTGAGTTCAGAAACATCCAATACAGTTATATCTTTTCCTTTTCGGCTGAGTAATGCTTCCGTGATGATCTCAACCATTTTTTTTGAATCAGGAATATCCTCTGAATAGGAATTTTGAAATTGTTTCTTTGTCGGTTGTTTAATGTCTGTCATAAAAATTCAGTCTCTATTTAGTTTTTTAAAGTCGTGACCAATAATAACACTCACGTCAAGATAGAAATCCGCGGATGATTCCATAATTACATTCTGTTTAGAAACCCCAAGCGCATTAGCAACGCGATAGGCGTTATCCATCACTTCGCTCCGGGAGATTATAATAGTTTCCTGAAGGTCGAAAGATTCAAAATTCCCGGTTTCAACTACATCAAATCCGTTAGAGCGCAATAAGCCGGTATAAGCATTTGCTATCCCTGAAACTCCACATCCGTTGAGAACCTCTATCTGTATGATCTCACTGATGAGTTCAGACTTAAGTTCTGCTCTCTCGTTAAATATTCGTGGATAAACAATTCGGGTAAAAAGTGCGGCTAATAATAAAATTAAAAGGACGCTCAGGAATCCAATCGCAGTATTTAAAAAAAGTTCATTGGTGTCTGAAACCTTCTCACTTTTTGTATCTGTCATCAACTATCTTTTAGACTAATACCATGGATTAAATCTGTTATAACCATACATTCCATATCCACCTGAATTAAAGAACCCATAATTACTAGGCAATTGTTGGTATTGAAATCTAATATGAGCATTGTCACTTATCTGATAATTTAATTCTGCATTTCTGATAAGTATTTCCCCGTTAAGGCTATTATTGGTATTCACAAAGTCAGAACCCCCAAATGGTGAATGAAGAAAAGATACGTCTACTCTTCCTGTAAGATTAGGAGTAAACATGAAATTAAGCGTGTTGGTATAAGCGTTAACGTTTTGATAGGTTCCTCCAACAGCGCCAAAGTTCATAGAGTAAGAATGACTCATGCTGACTTTATTTTGGAAAAAATTATTTAACCAAGTTTGTACAGTCGGAGCCTGAGAATTCACAATTGGACCGGAAAACTCATATGATTTTAAAAGATTGTCCCGCAATTGTGCAGAAAGCTGAGTGCTTAATAGTATTCCAAAAACAAATGTAGTGATAAATAATTTTTTCATGATACTCTCGTAATTTTCTTTTCAACGCCAAAGCGTTTGTTTAAGTATAACGATTTGGGCTTTAATAATAAACAGCAGACAATAGTCAGGTAAATTGAAATCCCTAAAAAAAAAGCATATCTTTATCAACTTTTCTAACTGTATTGAAAAACTTATAAAAAGCTAAATGAAGCTCACCGATTTTAAATTTGAGACTGACGATTTTAATGTGCCCGAAGAACCGCTGAAACAAAGGGATTCAGCAAAACTGATGGTACTTAACCGCGCTGAAAAAACAATAGAACATACCACCTTTTCTGAGATCCATAAATACATCAATAAAGATGATGTGATGATCTATAACAATACTAAGGTTTTTCCAGCCCGTTTACATGGTAAAAAGGAAAAAACTGAAGCAGATATCGAAGTGTTCTTGCTTCGGGAACTTATGCCGGAAAATATGTTATGGGATGTATTAGTTGAACCGGCTCGTAAAATCCGAATTGGTAATAAACTTTACTTTGGTGAAGAAGACGAGGAATTAATGGCTGAAGTAGTGGATAACACTACATCAAGGGGCCGGACTATTCGTTTTTTATATGAAGGGCCAAACCAGGATTTATATGACCGTTTGGATGAATTGGGTAAAATGCCCCTCCCGCCATATGTAAAACGTGAGCCTGTAGAAGAAGACAAGGAGAGGTACCAAACCATATTTGCTACAGAACGTGGCGCAGTTGCAGCTCCTAATGCAGGAATGCATTTTACTCCTGAATTAGTTAAAAAACTCGAAAAGAAAGGGGTAGAGTTTTTACCGACTACGCTTCATATAGGTTGGGGTATTTTCCGAAATGTAGAGGTTGAAGATCTCACAAAGCATCGTATGGATTCTGATAATTACTTCATCTCCAAAGACACTTCCGATAAGATCAATGAGACACTGAAGAAAAAGAAGAACAGAGTTATTGCAATTGGATCAAGTCCGTGTCGCACCATCGAAACCAGTGTGATGGCAAGCGGCATGTCGAAGTCAGGTACCGGTTGGACAGATAAATTTATCTATCCTCCTTATAACTTCAAGATCACAGAAGGACTTATTACCAACTTCCATCAGCCTGAATCTACACGATTAATGTTGGCTGCTGCTTTTGCAGGTTACGATTTCTTGATGGAAGCTTATGAAGAAGCTCAAAAAGAAAATTACCGGATGTTCTCTTTCGGTGATGCAATGCTTATTCTGTAAATGTTGAAGCTGTCGCTCATAATACCGGCGGCAGGGTCGGGCGTTAGGATGGGGTCTGAGGTCCCCAAACCCTTTATTAAGATTGGTGACAAAACCATCCTTGAGCACACTATTTCTAATTTCCTGGACTTACCGAATTTAGTTCAGGTAATAGTTGCTACTTCTGAAGAATACAAAGAGGTTGTTGGTTCTGTGTTTAAGAGCTTTGCTTCTGATGTAGAATTCAGAGTAGTTAAGGGTGGAAGTGAACGGCAGCATTCTATTTATAATGCTCTGCAATATCTCTCTGAAGATGCTCAGCTTGTAGCGGTTCATGATGCGGTGAGGCCTTTTGTCAGAAAGGATCTGATTAGCAAATGTTGTGTGGTTGCCGGCAAGATCGGCGGGGCTGTTTTAGGGGTTCCTGCAAAAGATACCATCAAGAAGGTTGATGGAGATGGAAATGTAGAAATGACTCCTGACAGATCATCCTTATGGCAGGCTCAAACCCCTCAGGTTTTTCAAAAAAAACTATTGATCGAGGCTTATGAGGATGCGATCAGGAGTAATTTTATTGGCACCGATGACGCTTCTCTTGTTGAGCGTATGCATGGCAGAATTCAAATGGTTGAAGGGGACAGGGAAAATCTCAAAATTACTTATCCGATCGATCTTAAGGTTGCAGAATTAATTTTAAGAGAAAAGAAATGAAGGGAATTAGAGTTGGTTATGGTTACGATGTCCACCGGTTTCAGGAAGGACGAAAACTAATCCTAGGAGGTGTAGAGATTCCTCATGAGCGAGGGTTACTTGGGCATTCTGATGCTGATGTGCTGCTTCATGCAATAACTGATGCCTTGCTGGGGGCTCTTGCTTTGGGAGATATAGGTACTCACTTTC
>NZ_DASSWP010000118.1:0-9033 GCF_035704785.1 Gracilimonas sp.
CCTTCCAGAACGTGGTATCTATACTTGGTAACCCACACTATGTGACACGTCAGCCGGCTTACCGTATGGCTGCCCCTTCGCATTCCTTTTTCCATAATCCCAAAATACCACCTTTTAGATTTTTTCGGAATACTAAAGTGCAGGGTTTTAAACCCTGGGCTGGGACCAATAAAAAAGCGCATCACATAGTACTTAAAGTCCTATATGGTGCGCTTAAGAAAAGCTGATCTGATTAGATCAAGAATTACCAGCGGTAATATTATCGTAGTAAGTCAATAATTTTGCTAAGTCTTTTTGAGAGCGTCCATCAAGGTTACTTTCCTTCATGAAATTCTTCAGTTGCTTGCGATACTCTTTGTCTAAAGAGTTGATAATGTCTTTATCGCGTAAACGCCTCAGTTTTACAACTTCGCCATTCTTTTTCTCCAGATAATGTGTGACACCACTGACATACCTGTCAATCACTTTACCGGTAAAAGGATCTTTTGAATTTCCTCTCATAAGACTTGTTTCGTGAACATTGATCAATTTCAGTCCTGTACCCTGATTGTATAAAAGCTGAACCGGTGTTGCTTCGCTAAAACCAAATGCTTCGTTTCTTACCTGGTAGCTGAATACTTCTTGAACATTATCTGATTGTTCAAAATTTTCAGGTTTTAGAAACATGAACCCTTTTACTCCATTAGTATTTAACACCATAACTTTTCTATCCTTTATAAACAGGACCTGATTCTTATAGGAGTCGTAGTTGATAGGAAGTACCTCACTGGCTTTTCCATTTGTAAAAAGAATGCGTCCATTTTCAAAAGATTCTTTGATTAGGGGGCTTCCTTGAATATCCTTAACGTCTTCACTGTAAATAGTGGTTCCGGTTGCTATTTGGACTGTCTCGTAATCTATATCATTATCTTGCGCTGCTGTATCATTAGTGGCAAAAAGCGTTAACAATGACAGCAAAGCTACTGAGGCTGATATTTTAAATAATTTCATGGGAATATAATTTTAGTTTAATCTGCAAATTGGCCTAATTAAACAAATATGACCACAGTTTCGGTTTTAAACAACAAAATAATGTTAAACATTCTTCTGTTATCTGATTTACTAACTGTTTAATAGGATAGATATTTTAACGGATTTTAAAATACATGGACTGATCATTAATTTACACCCCTCACTTTTCCGATTTTATATTTTTCACTCCTGCAAATTGTGGAAAACTAGTGTGCAACTAATTTCGAATTGATGGCTCAGGAATAGTATATTCAAGTCCTGAAGTTCTACTCCAATAAAGGGATCACATGTACCTGATTTTTGACACTGAAACAACCGGATTACCACAAGACTTTTCCGCCCCAATCACAGAATTAGATAATTGGCCGCGATTGGTTCAGCTTGCATGGCAGTTGCACGATCATACCGGAAAACTGATCAACAGTGGTAATTATATTGTTAAGCCGGAAGGATTTACCATCCCTTTTAATTCAGAGAAGATCCACGGTATTTCTACCGAGCGTGCACAGGAAGAAGGGGTAGAGCTTGAATTTGTATTGCGTGAATTCTCAAAAGATATCAACAAAGCGTATTTCCTGATCGGGCATAACGTTAGTTTTGATGAGAAGATCATGGGCGCAGAATATCTTCGGAAAAAGATCTCGTCAGCTATTTTAGATAAACCCAAGGTCGACACCAAACTTGATGGTACCGATGTTGCCAAGATCGAAGGGGGCAGAGGCGGAAATTACAAATGGCCATCGTTGGGTGAATTGCATCACGCCCTTTTTGATCAAGGCTTTGAGGATGCTCACGATGCTGCAGCCGATGTTGAAGCAACTGCACGCATTTTTCTGGAAATGGTTCGAACCGGGGCTACCAAGATCAACTTTCCGATGGATGCCCGGTTGTATGAATCAGCCCAGAGCTATATCAAAAAAGAAGAATATATTGATCTCGTCTCTCCATCCCGGTTTAAAACCAAGCAGACCGAAGAACAATTAGAGGCTCAAAAAAAAAGTGGAAACACCGAAGAGACAATTGGTAGCGATGTTGTAGAGCAGGTTACCTTTACGCATCTTCATAATCACTCTAAGTTTTCAGTTTTACAAGCCACTTCAGGCATAAAAGAATTGGTAGCTAAAGCCAAAGAAAAGGGGATGAATGCGGTTGGCCTTGCCGATCTTGGAAATATGTATGGTGCGTTTGCCTTTGCCGCTGCTGCTCACTCGGAAGGAATCAAACCGATAATAGGATGTGAGTTTTTTGTTGTTGAAGACCGAACGCAGCAAAAATTCACCCGGGATAATAAAGACCGGCGGTATCAGATCCCGATGTTCGCTAAGAATAAAAATGGCTATAAGAACCTCTCCAAACTAAGCTCTATTGGTTTTACCGAAGGGTACTATTATAAATATCCCCGAATAGATAAGGAAGTGATCGCCGAGTATGCCGAAGATATCATTTGCCTGAGTGGAGGAGTTCGGGGATGGCTTGCCGATCTTATCTTAAACAAGGGGCTGGAGTTCGCTGAAGAGGAATTACAGTGGTGGATAGAGACTTTCGGTGATGATTTTTATCTGGAGGTGCTGAATCACGGGCTGGAAGAAGAGAAAAGAGTAAATGAAGTATTCAGGTCTTTTTCTGAGAAATACGGGGTGAAATTGGTTGCTACCAATAACGTCTTTTATCTGGATGAGGAAGATGCAAAAGCACATGATGCGCTGATCTGTATTGATGATGGCGAGTTGATGAGTACTCCAAAAGGCAAAGGGCGAGATTTCCGGTACGGCTTCCCAAATGAGGAGTTCTACTTCAAGTCCCAAGAACAAATGAAAGAGCTTTTTACGGATATGCCTGAGGCTATCATGAGTACTCAGGAGATAGTTGATAAGATCGAGCCGATAAAGCTGGAACGTGAAATACAGTTACCAAGATTTGAGCTTCCTGAAGGATTTGAGACCGAAGATGAATACCTGAAACATCTGACTTATGAAGGAGCCAAGCCCCGCTACAAAGAACTTGATGGTGAGGTCACTGAGCGTATCGAATTGGAGCTGGGCATCATCAAAGAAATGGGTTTTGCCGGTTATTTCTTGATCGTTCAGGACTTTATTGCTGCAGCCCGCGATATGGGTGTTTATGTTGGGCCGGGAAGGGGGTCTGCTGCCGGTTCGGTAGTGGCTTATTGTACAGGTATAACCAATATAGATCCACTGGAGTATGATCTTCTGTTTGAGCGATTCCTGAATCCCGAACGTGTGTCGATGCCCGATATCGATATTGATTTCGATGATGATGGGCGGCAGCGAGTGATCGAATATGTAGTCAATAAATATGGGGTTGATCAGGTTGCACATATTATCACATTTGGATCGATGGCTGCCCGTTCTTCCGTTCGTGATGTTGCCCGCGTGCTCGATCTGCCTTTAGCCGATGCCGACCGTATTGCAAAACTCGTTCCTGAAAGACCGGGAACTACCCTCGATGATGCTTTTTCTGAAGTTAAAGAGTTGCGTGATATCAGGGATGGTGAAGGACTTGAAGCCGAAACACTTCGGATGGCTCAGGTGCTGGAAGGCTCGGTAAGAAATACCGGAATTCATGCTGCAGGAATTATAATTGCCCCGGACAAGCTTACCGAATACATCCCGATAAGTACCGCTAAAGATGCTGATCTGTATGTGACTCAGTTTGATGGCAACGTAATCGAGAATGCCGGTATGCTGAAGATGGACTTTTTGGGCCTGAAAACCCTCTCCATATTGAAAACGGCTATTAGTTATGTAAAAGAGAATCACAATAAAGAGTACAATTTAGATACGATTCCACTGGATGATGAAAAGACCTATAAACTCTTTCAACAAGGTGGAACCTCAGGTATTTTTCAGTTTGAAAGTGAGGGAATGCGTAAGCACCTTAAAAACCTGAAACCGACAGGCATCAATGACCTCATAGCCATGAACGCGCTTTATCGTCCGGGACCGATGCAATTCATTCCGGATTATATTGAGCGGAAACATGGTCGCGAAAAGGTGGAATATGATCATGAGGACCTGATAGAACTGTTAGAGCCAACCTACGGTATCATGATCTATCAGGAGCAGATCATGAAGGTGGCGCAGAAAATGGGTGGCTACTCCCTGGGTGAAGCGGATGTACTCCGCCGTATCATGGGTAAGAAGAAGCCGGAATTGCTTCCGCCGGAAGAAGAAAAATTTGTGAAGCAGGCGGTCGAAAAAGGCTATGATGAAAAGACAGCCAAGGAAGTATTCGACAAAATGGCGATGTTCGCAGGCTATGGGTTTAATAAATCTCATTCAGCTGCCTATTCGGTAGTAGCCTATCACACCATGTATTTCAAAGCAAACTACCCTGCGGAGTATATGGCTGCGGTGATGACGCACAACATGAGCGACATCAAAAAAGTAGCGTCATTTATTGAGGAATGCCAGCGGATGAACATTCCCGTCGATCCGCCCAATATCAATACCGCGCGTGGTAAATTCAGGGCCAAGGATGGACGTGTTCAATATGGAATGTCTGCCATAAAAGGAGTGGGTTCATCTGCGATTCAGCATATTGTGGAAGAGCGGGAAGAAAATGGTGATTTTACATCGATCTTTGATTTTGCCACTCGGGTTGATCTTCGAATTTGTAACCGAAAAACGATGGAAAGCCTGATTATTGCCGGCGCTTTTGATACGCTGAATGACAACCGTGCTCAGCTTCATGATTCTGTGGAGGATATTCTTTCCTATGCAGTTCGCAAGCAGGAAGAAATTCGACTAAATCAGGGTAATTTATTTGGAGGCGACAGTGGCGGTCCGGGTTCTCAGGAACCAAAATTGAGGGAAGTTGCAAGGTGGACTCAAATTGAGCGCCTCAATAAAGAAAGAGAGTTGATCGGGTTTTACCTGAGTGGACATCCGTTAAACCGGTTCAGGGAAGAAATTCGATTATTTGGAAAACAGAATTTAAGTGAAGATGTATTTGGCCGGTTATCTGATCGTTCCGATATTCGATTTATAGCTATCATTACAGGAATAAAGCGAGTGACAGATAAAAAAGGGCGGCCATTTGCTTTCCTGCAGGTTGAAGATCTTAATAACTCAACGGAAGTGATCGCTTTCAGTAAAACGTATGATCAATACATGGGTCTGCTTCAAACCGATAATGTACTGTTTATCGATGGTGTGGTGGACACGAGAGGCGGTGAACCAAAAGTGATCGCCAATAATTTTGAGCGGGTTGAAAATCTCCGTGAAAAATTCCAGGAACAGCTGAATTTGAAGATCGACCTGAAAACCTCAGAGCTTAATAAAAGTGACCTCAAACAGATGGAAACCTTATTCTCTTTGAACAAAGGAACTACAACTGTTCGGTTTTCCATTCACAGCCAGGAGGCAAACGCCCCGATCCGAATGAACGTAAGGAATTTTGTGGTAGAACCGAATGATGAACTATTGAGAGGGTTACGTGAGGTATTGGGAGAAGAAGCTGTGCAGCTGGTGCATGGGAATTAGGTTCTATGTATATCCTAATTTGACCACTTAATTATTTCATCTAGAAACTCGGGAACAGGAATTCGCTCGATAGCTTTTTTTGAGAACCCTTTTTCTATTTTCTTTTGATACAAATCGCTATAGAAGTAGTTGAAATCATCCCATATCTGAGAAGGACTTTTTAGGTTGCTTTTTCCTGTTTCGTAAAACCAATCTCGAACCTGATAGATAATCTCTTCTGGTTCGCCTTTATGGGATTTCGTGTCAGAAAAAGATAAATCGGAAAGAGCTTTTTGAAGGCTGTATTTTTCTTCTTCAAGTATCAAAATTTTCTTTTCTTTAAGATTTTTTTTGGTAGAAAATTGACGACAAGAGAAATCGATGGCTAATTCAAAAGGAAGATTAAAACGAGAATAATCACCAATGTTTTTGGCTTTACATCTTGACAAATCGTGAATCCCATATTTAGACTCCTCAATTAGTTCGATGATTTTTTCAAGCCGAACTTCTCCAGAATCAAGGCGTTCAGATGCTATTCTTGGGGTTAGACCGATATCAATAATAGTAAAGAGTAAAGGTTTTAATAAGTCGTTATACTCTTTATCAAATGGGCAGTTTATAAAAACATTTTTTTCAAATGATGTATTCCCCAAAATATATAAGTATTATTTTTTTTTGATCCATTTTCGAATCGAGCCATCGCGCTTATGTACCACTATCTCAGAAGTGCTATTCATTTTTCTTGCTCCCTGTATAGCATCACCTTGATTTCTATACACTTTTGATGCTCTGGAAGACCCCTGTTTTTTTACAGCCCATCCATCTTTACGTTTTATGATATGTGTTCTTGCAGTACTCATTGATTTTAATATAACACCTGAATTAATATTTGCAAATTGATTTCGTATTCGTTTAACTATTCCCTGAAATTGATAGGGAAGATTATTTTCAGTTGGTATATGTGAATTAGATAATTCAAAGCCCAAAAGACAAATTCCACTTACTTATCATTGCACACTATTACCCTTATAACTCAAAAGAATGTGTAATGTTGAATGAAATATCCCGATATTTGTTATAAGATTAAAGAAACTCAAAATAATAAACAGAAATAGCATTATGGCAAAACCAATTGAATTTACAGACACCAATTTTGATGATGAAGTACTGAAGTCTGACAAACCGGTCTTAGTTGATTTTTGGGCAGAATGGTGTGGCCCTTGCCGTATGATTGGACCCATCGTAGAGGAATTAGCCGGCGAATATGAAGGCAAAGCAAAAATTGGAAAAGTAGATGTGGACAGTAATCCTGAGGTTTCCGTGAAATATGGAATCCGAAGTATTCCTTCTCTTTTGATCTTTAAAGATGGTGAAGTAGTTGACCAGATTGTAGGAGCTGTTCCTAAATCTCAGTTAACCAAGCAATTGGAAGCACAGGTAGCCTAAACAAAGCTATTTTAGTTATTTAAAGCGATGCAGATTATACTGCATCGCTTTTTTTATGCTTTTTACAATGCTTTTCAAGACTTAGAATGCATAGTTCTCATTTGTAGTTATCTTTAGCAATTATATTCTAAATCATAGTTAAGAAAATAAATGAAAAAAATACTCATTATTGCCGGGGTGTTGGTACTGATTGCACTTTTAGTAATTCCTAAACTCCAAAATTCATCTGATGCATCAACAAGCCAAAGTGGAAGTGAAGGAAATACCCCAATCACTGTAGATGTACATTTGGTTGAACCTGAGGTTTTTGAGAATAAGATATTTACCACAGGTACTCTGCTTGCAAATGAATCTGTTGACCTTAGAAGTGAAATATCCGGAAAAATAGTAGAACTTAAATTGGATGAGGGTCGGGAAGTTCGGGAAGGTGAGATGCTTATAAAGATCAATGACAGTGAATTGCAGGCACGACTTGAGCAAGCGGAATATCGGATCGGTTTAGCTGAGGTCAGAGAGCAACGTCAAAAGCAATTACTGGAACGCGGGGGTATCAGTCAGGAGGACTATGATGCTACCCTTAATGAATTGAATGTATTGAGAGCTGAGGCTGATCTGATCAAAGCACAGATAGATAAAACCGAGATCCTTGCTCCATTTGATGGTATTGTTGGGCTCAGGTATGTGAGTAACGGAAGCTACATTTCACCAACATCAGAAATAGCGAGCCTCCAGTCTATCAATCCAATTAAAATAGAGTTTTCGATTCCTGAACGTTATGCAGGAGTTGTCGAAACCGGAGACCGGGTAATCTTTAACGTTCAGGGGCAGGACGATGATTTCGAAGCTTCTATTTATGCTATTGAGCCCCGTATTGAAACTCAAACCAGAACCCTTCGAATTCGGGCACTGGCTGATAATGTAGAGTGGAGATTACTGCCTGGAGCATTTGCCAATCTGGAGTTAATACTGGAAGAAATTGAAGATGCTCTGATGATCCCTACAATTTCAGTGATACCCGAACTTCAGGGGCAAAAAGTATTTGTCCTCAGAGACGGAGCGGTAGAGGAACAAGAAGTTACAACCGGCATTAGAACAGCGAGCCATGTACAAATAACAGAAGGTTTGGCACCGGGCGACACGGTTTTGACCACCGGACTTTTGCAGGTAAGGATCGGCTCTAAGGTACGGATCGATCAGGTTGATAAATATGAAGGAGATGAATCATGAGTATTTCGTCACTAAGTATACGCCGCCCTGTTTTAGCTACGGTAATGTCGCTGGTGATCCTGATCCTGGGGATCGTGGCTTTTACATTTCTCGGAATTCGGGAATATCCGGCTACCGAGCCGCCTATTGTAACCGTAAGTACCTCATATACCGGGGCGAATGCGGAAATCATTGAATCACAGATCACTGAACCTCTGGAAGAAGAGGTTAATGGAATTGCCGGAATTCGTACCATGACCTCTACAAGTCGTGAAGGCCGAAGCACCATCACCGTAGAGTTTGAATTGGAAATTGACCTTAATGATGCTGCTAACGATGTTCAGTCCCGGGTATCGCGGGCAGTTCGAAACCTGCCTCCTGATGCCGACCCTCCTGTAGTTTCCAAAGCCGATGCTGATGCAAGTCCTATTGTATTTTTAAACGTACGCAGTGATAAACGAAATTTACTGGATCTTTCTGATGTAGCTTTTAATGATTTCAAAGAACGTGTTCAAACCATACCCGGCGTCAGCAGTGTTCAAATTTGGGGTGAGAAGGAATATGCCATGCGTTTATGGATGGACCCATTGAGATTAGCTGCTTACAAGTTAACTCCCCTTGATGTACAGCAGGCCCTGCAAAGAGAAAATGTAGAATTGCCCTCCGGCCGTATTGAAGGAGACCTGACAGAGCTTACCGTTCGCACGCAGGGCAGGCTTTATGAACCGGAAGAATTCAACAACTTGATCATAACCGAACAAGATGGAAATGTGGTACGTTTTCGGGATATCGGAAGGGCTGAACTCGGAGCCGCCAATGAGCGAACTATTTTGAAACGAAATGGTGTGCCTATGGTGGGGGTGGTGATTGTACCTCAGCCCGGTGC
>NZ_DASSWP010000027.1:0-6641 GCF_035704785.1 Gracilimonas sp.
AGTAGGGGGCTCAAAAGCCAACTGGAAAGTAGCCTGGTTCACCAAAGCCCCAATTGATGAAGGCTGTAAACTCGCCAACCTAATATTCGATGATTTTGGGGATTTGCTGAAAGCGTTAGACATAAAGTAGGAGCGAATCCCATTTCATCATTGAACGAATAACGAATTTCCCTTCAATCCATTAGAGCCTTTTCTCAAATAATCGTACCTTTGATTTCCTCGAAACAAAAAAGCTCAATTACTCCATCGGAATGTCGAAACAAACTATTCAGGAACCGGAAGTTACACTTGAACTTGCCCTAGAACACGGCCTCAACGAAGAAGAATTTGAAATGATTAAATCACGGCTTGGCCGGGTGCCTACTTTTACCGAGCTGGGTGTGTATTCGGTGATGTGGAGTGAGCATTGTTCCTACAAGAACTCCATTGTAGAACTCAAGAAACTTCCTTCCGAAGGTGAAAACCTGTTGGTAGGAGCCGGGGAAGAAAATGCAGGTTTGGTTGATCTTGGTGACGGACTTGGTTGCGCCTTCAAGATCGAAAGCCACAATCATCCTTCAGCAATTGAGCCTTATCAGGGAGCTGCGACTGGGGTTGGCGGTATTCACCGCGATATTTTTACGATGGGAGCACGTCCTGTAGCTAGCTTGAATTCGCTTCGGTTCGGAAGCATGGAAAATCCGCGGGTTCGATATTTGTTAGATGGTGTGGTTCGTGGAATTGGCGATTATGGAAATTCATTCGGAGTGCCGGTCATTGCCGGAGAAGTTTGTTTTGATGAGAGCTACGAAGGCAATCCGCTGGTAAATGCCATGAGCATTGGACTGGTGAAAGAAGGAGAGACCGCTTCGGCTATTTCAAAAGGAATTGGAAATCCGGTGATCATTGTAGGGGCGAGTACAGGACGAGATGGAATTCACGGAGCAACTTTTGCCTCCGAAGAGATTAGTGAGGAAAGTGAAGCTAAACGACCCAGCGTTCAGGTGGGAGATCCATTCACTGAAAAACTATTGCTGGAAGCCAGCCTTGAAGTTTTGAAAACCGGAGCCGTGATCGGGATGCAGGATATGGGAGCCGCCGGAATTGCGTGCTCTACTTCCGAAATGACCGCCAAGGGTGGCGAGGGAATGAAAGTTGATCTCGACAAAGTGCCGGCACGGGAAGATGGAATGACGGCTTACGAATTGCTGCTTTCCGAAAGTCAGGAACGCATGCTGATCGTAGCAGAAAAAGGACGAGAGCAGGAAATTATCGATGTTTATGAAAAATGGGATCTGCACGGTGTAGTGATCGGAGAAGTTGTTGAAGGCGATAAAGTAACCTACTGGAAAGAAGGTGAGATCAAAGCTGAAATCCCGGCCGAGCATTTGGTGCTAGGCGGAGGGGCTCCTCAATATATTCGTGAAACTAAAAAACCTGCTTACCTGGATGAAGTTCAGAACTTCGACATAAACTCGGTCGATCATCCAGAAGATCACACCGAAACTCTTAAAAAATTATTGAACTCGCCAAACATTGCTTCCAAGCGATGGGTGCATGAACAGTACGATACCATGGTTCGCACCAATACGGTAACCGGTCCCGGCGCTTCTGATTCGGGCGTGATCCGCATCAAGGGAACCAAAAAGGGATTGGTAGCTAAAACCGATTGCAACGGCCGATATGTATATTTAAACCCCCGGAAAGGTGGACAAATTGCGGTGGCTGAATCGGCCCGAAATGTTGTTTGCTCCGGCGCAAAACCGATGGCCATCACCAACTGCCTGAACTTTGGAAATCCTTATAAGCCAGAAGTATACTGGACCTTCAAAGAAGCTTTGGGCGGAATGGGAGATGCTTGCAGAGCTTTGAATACGCCGGTAACGGGTGGAAACGTGAGTCTTTACAACGAAAATCCTAAAGGAGCAATATTTCCATCACCCATAATTGGTATGCTTGGGGTGATCGAAGATGTAGAGAAACACGTGACAACTCCGGCTTTTAAAAATGAAGGGGACGTTGTTCTCTACATTGGTGCCGACCGAAAAGGTCTGGGCGGTAGCGAATATCTGAAAACTGTGCACGGACTCACCACCGGAGATGCTCCTGAGATCGATCTGGATTTTGAAGTGAAGCTGCAGGAAGCTTTACTCACTGCTATTAAATTAGGGTTGGTCACTGCTGCACATGATCTTTCTGATGGCGGATTGGCAACTTCACTCACCGAAATGGCGATCTTTGGTAAGAAAGGTGCCGAGCTTTCTGTGGATACCTTGACAGGAACCCCACATGAAGTCTTATTTAGCGAGGCTCAATCCGGAGTGGTGATCACTATTGATGCCTTACAGCTCCAAAGAGTAAAACATCATTTCAAAGAGTCCGGCGTTCCGTTGTTTGAGTTGGGCGTGGTGAAAGGAGATAAGCTGGATATCAAAGATCTGCTTTCCATTGATGTGTCTGAATCTGGAGAGATCTATGAGGGTGTGATTCCGAAGGCGATGGCATAGGAAGACAGCTGAGCAAGTCCTATGCTCCTCCCCGGAAGTAACAGCGAGCTGTTCTCCTGTCCCTCCAAAGGGACATAGGAGTGAATATCGAGCAAAGAACATTGAATATCGAATATTGAAGTTCCCTGTTGTTTTATCCAAAGGATATCTTAAGTCTTTAGCGAGTCAATAATATCTTAATCTTGTAAAAAGCTTGCCGAGCGGTGACTTAAGATTGTATGCAAAGGTGAACCGGGTTACTTGAAATGGAAGTCAGAGACTTCCTGAGCATTAACTTTTCAGTCACCGCTTTGCTGAAGACTGAAAAGATCTAATGGATTGAGTTGTTTGAACTATTTAGAACTTGTCTCTCTTCGGAGAGAGACAGGATTTAGCTCCGCTATAATCCAGAGAGAGGAGCGTTGGTGGATTTCACAACCATATATTTTGCGGTTTTAAAAAATCTTTGTGAAACTTGGGACCAAAGCTCTGAGTAATGGATAGATAGCCATTAACCAATCACCCAATCATGAAATCACTTTCTACATATTGCCTTTCTTTACTTTTATTCATCATTCCACTTTTGATCTCAGGATGTCAGGAAAAGCAGCCTCAAGAACCGGTTGAAAAACAATTCACCAATGAACTAACCATTGAACCTGAAGCTTATTTTGATTTTTGGCTGGGCGGATGGGAAGTAACCTGGGAAGAAGCCAATGGTGCTACGGGTCGAGGTACAAACTTCATTGAAAAAACTCTTGATGGAAAAGTGATACAGGAAAACTTCCGCGTGAATGAAGGTCAAATGGAAGGATTCATGGGAACCAGCATTTCAGTCTATAATCCAAGAATGAATACCTGGAAACAAGCCTGGGCCGATAATCAGGGTGGATATTTTGACTTCACCGGAAAGATCGACGGAACCAATCGCATCTTTCAAACCGAAATTAGAGAGATTGGTTCAGATACCCTATTTACCCAGCGAATGGTGTTCTACGATATTACTTCAGATTCCTTGAAATGGGATTGGGAATCATCTGTTGATGGCGGGGAAACCTGGTCGCTGAATTGGCGGATCAACTACAGAAAAGTAGATTAACGGAACGAAAATTTTCTATGGAAGCTTTTATGCTGTGACTATTCATCAAGAAAGACGTTACATCATGAAAAGCAAAATTATACTCATCGTTGGAGGTTCCGGCGGTATAGGTTCAGCCACGGCTAAGAAGTTTGGAAAAGAAGGCGCTAAAGTAGTGTTGGCTGCCCGCAACAAAACTAAAGCAGAAGAAATAGCCAAAGAGATAAACGACAATGGAGGGGAAGCATTCGCCATCGAAACCGATGCCACTGATCCTACTACTGTGGAGCGAATGGCTTCAGAGATCGAAAATCAGTTAGGAAAAATAGACGTGCTTATCAATGCCTTCGGGCAGGGAATTATTCAGCCATTTATGGACATCGATCCCGCTGATGCTAAAGAAATTATTGATGTCAATGTATTTGGCACTTTTCTCGTCACCCAAACCGTGATGAAGCACATGAAAGAGGATGAGCCTACCTCGGTGGTGATGTTTCCCGGAACCATGGGCAAGTATGTGATGAAAAATGCATCCGTTTATGCGGCTTCCAAATTTGCTATTCAGGGGTTTGCAAAGGCATTGATAGAGGAGCAAAGAAGAGGAAAAACCAAATTCTCACTTCTTTACTTAGGTGGCGTGGATACTCCCTTTTGGGATGATGATCGTGTCAATATGAAGGTTAAAAAGGATATGATGCTCACAACCGAAGAAGTTGCTGATGCCGTTTTCTATGCGGTGAATCAACCTTCCGGATCTGTATTGAATGAAGTAGTTATACAGCCGGAGAGTCATCAGTTAGTTTAGCATTATATTTAAAGTCACTGAGTGACCTTTTTCTCAAACAATGTTACTTTTATTCCGGGATCATCCAATCGGATAGTTATTAGCAGGGAACATGCTATTAATATTTGATGGGTGTATATTCATTTTATATCATGAAGTACTGATAAATTAAAATGGAAGGACAAAAGTGATTCAGGAAGACCCGTTAATTCTTGTTGTTGAGGATACTGAAGTAATCTATGAACTGCTTTTATATAAGCTTAGAAAAGAGGGTTATAGAGTAGAGCATAGAGATAATGGTAAAGAAGGATTGAAAGCAGCAAGAGAGCTAATGCCCGACCTTGTTCTGTTGGATGTTATGCTGCCGAGCATGAATGGTTTTGAAGTTTTGAGAAATATTAAAGAGGATCCCGAAACCAAAGATATAAAGGTCATCATGCTTACGAGCAAAAATAGAGAAGAAGATATCCTTAAGGGCCATAAATTAGGCGCAGAGCGTTACATCGAAAAGCCATTCAAACCAAATGTGTTGATGCTTAGGATCGAGGAAGTCCTGAAGAGTTAATATCGTTTAGACTTTCCCCTCATATGGATATTTCCATTTATTTACTCATCATCGTTTCTTTGATCCTGCTGGGCTTAACCTTATTGCTTTTCTTAAGTTCGATAATTGTAAGGATCAGGCATAGCAGGTGGTCTAAAAAAGTGGATCAGTATAAAAAGAAAATGATGCCACATGTTATTCATTATTTGGAAGAGGGGGATGAGAAGGAAGTTGAAGCACAACTTAGTGGCTCCAAGCTTGAGTATTACGCTTTTGTAAAGATAGTGACTGAAATGCTTTCACAAGTTGAGGGGAATGATTCGGACAAACTGAAAGAATTATTATTCCTGGATCCCATTTTTGATCATTACTTTAAACTGCTTAATTCCAAGGATAATGTAGACCGTGTAAAGGCATGCAATTATTATAGTAATACTCGCTTAGTGAATTACAAGGTGATCAATAAGTTGAAAGATTATCTCAATTCCGGCAATCTGATGCTGGTTTTTTCGGCAGCTTCGGCACTGATGGGAAGCGAAGACGTAAAAATCAGAATACAGGCTTTACACAGTGTATCTAAACAAAAAAAGATCTCTGATATGGCTCTGCTGGAACTTTTCCACAAGTTTCATTCAGGTGAGGATGACCAAAACGAGTTAGAAGCTGAGGCTTTGAAGTCAATATTGGAGAATCCCGATATCCCGCCTGAAAACAGAGCACTTTTTATTTCTGGTATTACTGAAATAGGATATTATGCGTTAGTGAATTATTTACTGGACAGGCTTAAGGATCCCGGGTCCGAATGGGATCACCCGGAAATATTGCATGCTTTGATAAAAGCTCAGGGAGAATTCAATAACACTAACAGTGTAGATACTATCCGCCGGTATCTTAAACATGATTCACCGACAGTAATAGTGGGGGCGATAGAAGAGTTGAGCGATTACGGCAGTGATGAGGATACTCACGAATTTTACAGCTTGTTGCTTCATACGAATAATAAAGTGAGAAAAGCAGCGGTTTTCGCCCTGCTTAAAAATAATGAATTGGAATCTGATATAGTGGCCTCAGTTCCGGAAGCCATTCAAAAAGAAATTAGTAAGTTCATCATGATCTATAAACACGAAAGTCGTCAAAATGGCTGAGATAAGGGAAATATTACAGTCGGTTGTAAATTTTATGGAGCCTGTTGAATGGCTTTTCATAGGATATTTTTTAGCCGTGAACCTGACTTATATTCTGCTTGTTATCATTTCGTTTTTCTATATTCGCCATCAACAAAATTACTACCAGGTGTTTAACCTGAAAGGATTGTTCAATTCTGATCTCTATTCACCGGTAAGCATTCTGTCGCCCGCCTATAATGAAGAAGTTAATATCATTGCATCGGTAGAAGCCTTGCTGCAGCTTCATTTTTCTGATTTTGAAGTCATCGTCATTAATGATGGAAGTACGGACAATACATTACAATTACTGAAAGATCATTTTGAGCTTTATGAGGTTGATATCCCTGTTGAGCTTCCTATTCCGCATAAGCCCATTAAAAAAGTTTATCGGTCATCTATGTATCCGGAGTTGAAAGTGGTGGATAAAGAGAATGGCCGCAAAGCCGATGCTCTTAATGCAGGTATTAATGTTTCCTCTAAAGACCTGGTGTGCTCTATTGATGCAGACTCAATTCTGGAGCCGGATGTACTCATAAAGCTGCTAAAAGCTTTTATGGAAGAAGAAGGAGTGATTGCAGTTGGCGGGATCGTAAGAATTGCGAAT
>NZ_DASSWP010000008.1:0-3259 GCF_035704785.1 Gracilimonas sp.
ACTCTTGGAGCTGAAATGCTTGGTGGACTTCTTGCGGGTGTCACTTCTGCAGGTGTTCTTATGGCACTCTTCCAGTCTAACGCCGGTGGTGCATGGGATAACGCCAAGAAGATGATCGAAGAAGGTGTGACCATCGACGGTGTTAAGTATGGAAAAGGTTCTGAACCACACAAAGCAGGTGTTGTTGGAGATACGGTAGGTGATCCTTTCAAGGATACTTCAGGCCCGTCTCTGAACATCTTGCTTAAGCTGATGTCAGTGGTAGCTCTTGTAATTGCTACTATGATCTAAAGCTTAGCTAAGCAAAAAATTGAAAGCCCCTTGCATAATTTATGTGCGGGGCTTTTTTTATGGCTCTAATTTCTGATGAACGTATTCCAAAAAGTCTCTCCAAAATTATAAGCCAACCAACCAAAAGAGACGATACCAATACCAATAGCGACCCAGGTAGAGATACCAACTTCATCAAAGCCATATCTGAAAATTCGGATTCCGGCTAAACCAAAGAAGATCAAGCCAAAAAGAAGCCCGAATATGCCGTGGAATCGTTTTCGTTTCTGATTCCTTTTGTGTTCCTCTTCTGTGGGTATATTTATTTTCATAGCGTACATATTTATCACACAACCTTTCCGTAGCACCACGATGCATCGTGGTGCTACGGAAAGGACGTAGATTTAAATTTAATAAAACTCTGGATCTGAACAGCTACAAAAGAACCTTTTAAAGCTGAAAGTCATTGTACATATATAATCGCAATAAAACAGGAGTACAATTATGGCCGGTAAGAAAATATTAATGATCGTTGGAGATTACGGAGAAGACCTTGAGATCATGGTACCATTTCAGGCATTACAAATGGTTGGGCATGAAGTGCATGCGGTTTGTCCGGATAAAAAGGAAGGAGATATGTGCCCAACTGCCGTTCATGATTTTGTTGGAGATCAGACCTATAAAGAACTTCGGGGACACAATTTCACGCTGAACTATGATTTTGATAAAGCAGATCCGGAAGATTATGATGCTTTGGTTCTGCCCGGCGGAAGAGCTCCCGAGTATTTACGGCTCAATGATGAAGTGATCTCAAAAGTGAAGCATTTCCTTGATGAGGATAAACCCATTGCTGCTATTTGTCACGGACTTCAGATCTTTGCCAGAACAGGTGGTATAGAAGGAAGAACATTGACCGCGTATCCTGCATGCGGACCTGAGATGGAAGCATGTGGTGCCAATTATAAAGAGGTTCAACCAACTGAAGCCGTTGTTGATGGAAACCTGGTTACCTCCCCTGCATGGCCCGGACATCAAAAATGGCTGGCCGAATTTCTGAAGGTATTAGGAACTGAGATCACACACAACTAGATCATAGTTCGCTCCAACGCAGAGCGCAGGAGCGAGTTAGGTAATTTCTATTTCTGCCAATTTAAAATTACCTAACTAAACGTCAAAATCTATGCCTTGAGCCAGCGGCAGCGAATCACCCCAGTTTATAGTATTGGTCTGTCGACGCATGTAGGCTTTCCAGGAGTCAGAGCCGGATTCACGTCCGCCTCCGGTTTCTTTTTCGCCACCGAATGCACCGCCAATTTCAGCACCACTGGTTCCAATGTTGATGTTGGCAATACCACAATCAGATCCACCAACACTTAAGAAGCGTTCGGCTTCACGCATATTCAGGGTGAACATAGCAGAGCTGAGTCCCTGTCTTACCCCGTTATGCATTTCAATAGCTTCTTCGGTGGTCTTGTATTTCATGAGATAGAGGATAGGTGCAAAAGTCTCCTCCTGTACAATGTTATAATGATTTTCCACTTCAGCTAAAGCAGGACGTACGTAAAACCCGTCTTCATCCAGAGGCTCACCACCGTAGATCACTTTGCCGCCTTCTTTTTCAATTTCTTTGAGCGCATTTTGCATTATATCGATGGCATCCTGATCGATCATTGGCCCAACTAAAGTGCTTTCTTCAAGCGGATCACCGATGGTGATATTATCATAAATGCTCATCAATCTTTCTTTCACCTGATCATAAACTGATTCGTGAATAATAAGACGGCGAGTACTTGTGCAGCGCTGACCACAGGTTCCAACAGCTCCGAAAACAGTAGCCCGAATCGCCATTTCGAGATCTGCATTTTCTGAGATGATGATGGCGTTGTTTCCGCCTAATTCCAGAATGGTTTTCCCTAAACGGGAAGCCACGGTTTTTCCAACTTCTTTGCCCATGCGAATAGAACCGGTTGCGGAGATCAGTGGAATGCGTTCGTCTTCGGTCATCCATTCACCAACCTGCCGGTCGCCTGTAACGAGATTGAAAATTCCTTCAGGAAGATCATTTTCTTTTAAAACCCTGGCTACAATTTTTTGAATGGCAACTGCACACAAAGGCGTTTTTTCAGAACCTTTCCAGATCATCACGTTTCCACAAACAGCAGCGATCATGGCGTTCCAGCTCCATACGGCTACCGGAAAGTTGAAGGCGGAAATAATGCCTACAATTCCCAACGGATGCCACTGCTCATACATGCGGTGCTGAGGCCGTTCACTATGCATCGTTTTTCCATACATCATGCGGGATTGCCCAACTGCAAAATCACAAATGTCGATCATTTCCTGAACCTCACCAAGGCCTTCCTGATAGATCTTACCCATTTCATAGGTCACCAACTTTCCAAGTGGCTCTTTGTATTCCCGGAGTTTCTGTCCGATCTGCCTGACGATCTCACCTCGTTGAGGAGCCGGCATGTTTTTCCAGATCTCAAAAGCTTTCTGAGCTTCTTCAACCACATGATCGTACTGTTCGCGGGTGGTCACCCCAACGGTAGCAATGCGTTCACCATCAGTGGGCGTGTAACTGCTGATGGTCTCCTTGCTTTCCATATGCTTGCGACCGGTGCTTGTTCCCGGATTAATACCTTCAATACCTAATGTTTTCAGAAACTCCATAACGATAATTTTTTGCTAAATTTTTAAAGAAGATAGGGAAGTAAGTGGTCAGAATACAGGATGTGAATATCGAATATTGAACAAGGAATATTGAATATTAAAGTAAAGCATCGCTGTTCAACAAAGCGTCCTCCTCCTTGTTGAAGGAGGAGACAGAGGAGGTCGGAAAAACCAGAATGTGGCAGCCAATTAAACAAAGTTTTTATTGGTCCCAGCCCAGGGTTTAAAACCCTGCACTTTCAGTGCAGCACTTTAGTATTCCGAAAAAATCTAAAAGGTGGTATTTTGGGATTATGGAAAAAGGAATGCGAAGGGG
>NZ_DASSWP010000207.1:0-23884 GCF_035704785.1 Gracilimonas sp.
AAAATTGCTAAGAAACCTGAATTTTGATTCATTTGAATAGATGCGTTTGTCTAATACTTTTAAAAAAATTCCATTATCTGAAATAACACCTAACCAACTTAAATATGATACACCCACATACTGAATTAAAGTTAATCAGTGAAGAAATTGGCTACGGTGTTGTAGCGACAAAATTTATACCTGCGGGTACCATAACTTGGGTTCTGGATAAATTGGATAGAGAGTTCACACCTTCTGAAGTTGAAGGGCTGGATCCACTTTACCAAGATACTTTGAATACATATTCCTATCGCAATAGTAAAGGAAACTTTGTTTTGTGTTGGGACAAAGGAAGGTTTGTCAATCATAGCTTCAGATCAAGTTGTATGAGCACTGCCTACGATTTTGAGGTGGCTATACGGGATATTCAGCCCGGAGAACAATTGACTGATGATTACGGATATCTGAACGTTATCTCTCCTTTCCAACCAGTTGATGAGGGTACAGAAAGAAAAACTGTTTTTCCTGATGATCTCCCGAATTTCCATAAATCCTGGGATAAGCAGATTGAAAGAGTTTTTCCAGATATCATCCGGCAGGAACAGCCCTTAAAGCCGTTGATGTCTGTTGAACTTTGGAAAAAAGTCAATTCTATTATTGAAGGAAAAGAAGAAATGGAATCCATACTTGTGAATTATTTTAAGGAATAAAAGAGTAGAAAAAACTCACTTTACTTTCCAATACAAAAGCGGGAAAATATCGAATCCAAAACATCCTCATTGGTGATCTCCCCGGTAATAGTTCCCAGGTCTTTTAACGCGGCACGGAGGTCAATAGAAAGAAAATCCCCGGTCATGTTCTTAGATAAAGCCTGAAGAGCAGACTGGACATGCTCTTTGGATTTCTGAAGTGCGTCACGGTGGCGGGTTGAAGTGACAAGCAGGCTGGAAGCATCGTAATGTTTGTTTTCCAGGGCACGGTCTTTCAGAAGCTGTTTCAATTCTTTGATTTTTTCTCCTTCAAGGGCCGAAATTTTGAGGTCAAATTCCGTTCTCCATTCCTCTTTAGTTTCAATATCGGCTTTGGTTCCAATAAGGATAAAAGGGGTGTCTTTGGCGCGGGACTGAAAATCGGCGATCTCTTTTCGCTCCACCTCTGAAAAAGGTTGAGAGAGGTCTTTGAGGTAGATCACCAGATCGGCTTGTTCGAATGCTTTCTGGGAGCGTTTAACTCCCTCTGCCTCTATGAGGTCTTCAGTTTCCCGGAGTCCAGCCGTGTCGATGAGTTTGAATAACAAGCCATCGTAGCTCCAGTCAGCATCAATGGTATCGCGGGTAGTTCCGGCAATTTCAGTGACGATGGCGCGATCACTTCCTATCAAAGTATTCAACAAGGTAGATTTCCCTGCATTGGGTCGCCCAATGAGTACAGTCTTCACTCCGTCTTTTACTAACCGCCCGGTTTCATAGGTTTCAAGAAGCTCGGAGATCTCCGAATCCAGCTCTTCCAGTAATTTCTGAAGCTGCTCCTTATTGGCAAATTCCACATCCTCTTCGATGAAATCCAGCTCCAGTTCCACCATAGCAGTAGCGTCAATGATCTGTTGCCGGAATTTCTTAATGTGTTCACCTAATCTTCCTTCCAGTTGCTGATGTGCAGCATCCACTGCTTTGGAGCTTTTAGCGTGAATAAGGTCGGCTACAGCTTCGGCCTGATCAAGGCCCAGTTTCCCATTCAAAAATGCACGCTGCGTAAATTCTCCGGGTTCGGCTGACCTCACTCCAAGTGCTAATATCGTTTCCAATACCGATTGTGTAACCAAGACCCCACCGTGACAGGAGATCTCCACCGTCTCCTCGCCGGTGTAAGATCTTGGAGAATGAAAAAGCGTAACCAAAACCTCATCCACCGGGAATCCCTTCTTATTTATGATCTTTCCAAAATGGACAGTATGGGAGTTCTGACGGCTGAGATCTTTCCCTTTGAATGCTTTGTTTACTTTTGTGATGGCGTTTTTACCGGAAACGCGAATAACGGCAATTCCGCCTTCCCCAACAGGAGTGGCAATAGCAGCAATAGGTGGTTTTTGAGTAATATCTGACATAAAGCTAAGATAGGCAGATTGCCACGAAAACACGAAAGCACAGAAATTATTTGTGAGGGATTAAAAAATTTGGTGTCTAGAAAAAAGGTTGAATGCTTAGGTACAAAAGTAAGTTTAATGACTAGTAGCAATCTAAATGTTTTAGGACTTTTATTGATTTAGCCACATATTGGTAAAAATAAAGGTTAAAAATTCCGGCTGATATGGAAAAATATATTTTAGCATTAGATCAGGGTACAACAAGTTCACGAGCTATGCTCTTCAATAAGAAGGGGGAGATCGTTTCGGTAGCACAAAAGGAATTCAGGCAAATATATCCCGAGCCGGGTTGGGTAGAACATGATGCCCAGGAAATTTGGTCGACCCAAGCCGGGGTTGCAGCCGAAGCTGTAGCTTCTGCCGGAGTAAATGGGAAAGCTATTGATGGGATCGGAATTACCAATCAGCGGGAGACCACGGTGGTTTGGGAACGAAAATCGGGCAAGCCCATCTACAATGCTATTGTGTGGCAGGATCGCCGGACTTCAGATTACTGTGACCAGCTTAAAAAAGAAGGTCATGCCGATATGATCCAAAAGAAAACCGGGTTGGTCATCGACTCTTATTTTTCGGGTACCAAAGTGAAGTGGATACTGGATAATGTTGAAGGAGCCAGAGAAAAAGCTGAAAAGGGCGAGCTCGCTTTTGGTACCATCGACAGCTGGCTGATTTGGAATTTGACGCAAGGTGAATTGCACATTACCGATGTTACCAATGCCTCGCGAACATTGCTTTTCAATATCAAGAAAATGGAATGGGATGATGAGCTGCTGGATCTTATGGATATTCCCAAAAGTTTACTTCCTCAGGTAAAACAGTCGAGCGAAAAGTATGGGGAGACCAAAACCACCTTATTTGCCAGTAAAATACCGATAGCCGGAATCGCAGGAGATCAGCAAGCAGCTTTGTTTGGACAGATGTGCACCGAGCCCGGCATGGTAAAAAATACCTATGGAACAGGCTGTTTTATGCTGATGAATATTGGCAAAGAGCCTGTGGTATCAGAACAAAATCTACTCACAACGGTTGCCTGGAAAGTAAATGGGAAAACTACGTATGCCCTTGAGGGGTCAGTCTTTATTGGTGGTGCAGTGGTACAATGGCTGCGGGATGAAATGAGTATCATTCAGGAATCTAAAGACATTGAGTACTTTGCCAATAAAGTGGAAGATTCAGACGGAGTGTACTTAGTTCCGGCATTTGCAGGTCTTGGAGCTCCACACTGGAACCAGCATGCTAGAGGTATTATGGTTGGAATGACGCGCGGAACAAACCGTGCTCATTTAGCGCGGGCTGCACAAGATTCAATTGCCTATCAGGTTATGGATCTGCTAAACGCCATGAAAGCGGATGCAGGAATAGAGGTGAAGGAGTTGAGAGTTGATGGCGGAGCAACAGTAAATAATACTCTGATGCAATTTCAAAGTGATCTGCTTGGGGAAGTACCGGTTGTTCGTCCCATGATCACGGAAACCACTGCATTGGGCGCCGCCTACCTGGCTGGTCTTGCTGTTGGATATTGGGATGACATGGAAGAGCTTCGGAAACTTTGGAAAGCCGATAAAACCTTTAAACGAAAAATGGATCAGGATAAAGTAAAGAAACTGACCAAGGGTTGGCAGCGTGCCGTTAATGCTGCTATAAGTTGGGCAGATGACCGATGATCCAAAAGATCAATTAGATAGGAGATTAAACGATGAATCCACTGTTAGCTGAGTTTATAGGAACGTCCATCCTGCTTTTATTCGGGTGCGGGGTGGTTGCCAATGTGATCCTGAACAAAACTAAAGGAAACAGCAGCGGATGGATCGTGATCACCTGGGGATGGGGTATGGGAGTTTTCATTGCCGTTTATACCATGGGGCAATTTAGCGGAGCACATATCAATCCTGCCGTCACCATTGGTTTGGCAACAGCCGGATTGTTTGAGTGGTCAATGGTGATCCCATATATCTTATCGCAGATCGCGGGAGGATTTTTTGGTGGCCTCTTAACCTGGCTAGCCTATAAAGATCATTTTGAAGCCACAGAGGATGGCACTACCAAACTGGCGGTATTTTCAACCATACCTGAGATCCGAAACTATGGAGCTAACTTTATAACGGAGGCTATAGCAACCTTCATCTTGATCTTTGGGATATTGTATCTATCTAGCCCCGGCTTCATTGATATGAATGGAGAGCTTCTTTCTGCCATTACAATTTCGGGAAAAGAAGTTGGATTTGGGTTAGGGGCACTGGCTGCATTGCCGGTTGCACTATTGGTATTTGGAATTGGGCTGGCTTTAGGCGGCCCAACCGGATATGCTATAAACTCGGCGCGTGATCTGGGTCCAAGAATAGCACATGCTGTATTACCATTTTCGAATAAAGGAAGCAGTGATTGGGCGTATTCGTGGATACCAATTGTAGCGCCATCCGTTGGGGCTGTACTTGCAGCTTTGGCTTTCAGGCTGCTTTAAGCATCATGTAACAGAAAAAATATGAACTAAAAAAATGATAAAAATGAATTCAACAGGAAAATTAACAAGATTTTTATTCATAATTTTTTGTCTAATTAATTGTTCTGTACTTTCGGGTCAGACCTTAAAGGCTCAGGAAAATTACATTGCCGACAGGCCCGGCATTGGTAATGGGTCTTATGTTGTTGAACCGGGTATTTTTGGTTTAGAAACTGGGATTCAGCTTTCAAGCGGTAGATCGGTAAACCAATTTGATATCGGGCAAATGCTGCTGCGTTTTGGAGTGAGTGAGAAGCTGGAAGTGAGGGCATTGATTAATTCTTATTCAACTCAGCGTTTCGATGAAACCGGAACAGTAAACTCTGGTTTTCAGGATCTTGGGTTAGCCACAAAATTCCGTCTTTTTGAATCGGAAGGTAAAGAGACGAGAGTCTCTGCTATTGGTAAAGTGAGTTTGCCGTTGGGTGCTTCTACTTTTACGAAAAATGAAGTTATTCCAACTCTATTTTTAGTAGGAGATCAGTCATTAACCGAAAACGTAAACCTGTCTTCTAACATAGGTTATACTTTTGGAGTGAGCAGTTTGAGCGATAATTGGTTGTTTACACTCACACCAGGATTTACATTCCCAAACCAGAGAAACCTGGGAATTTATGCAGGGTATGCAGGTATTTACAATGGAAATAATATCAACCAATATTACGCAGAAGCAGGAGTGGCATTGATTATTAATGCCGGTGCACAGCTCGATCTTAGTGCAGGTTATGAATTTGAACAGGAATCTCTGTTTATAGGAATTGGATTTGCCCAAGGCTTTGACTAGGAGATCAATTCAAATAAAAAAGGCTTCTCTTTTTAGTGAGAAGCCTTTTTCCACTTAATATTTAAGTGATTATTCAATATCACCCATCAGCTTTTTAACACCCGGTGCTGCCAGTAATGCTACCACACCACCTCCACCTACGAAAATAGCTACCATTTGAAACAAACCAGCTGGTGCAAGGTTTTCGAGTTGACCTGCCATCAATCCGGCCATAAGGTTACCAAGAGCAGCTGCAACAAACCAAATCCCCATCATCTGACTAACTCTGTTTTTTGGAGCAAGTTTGGTCATGGAAGAAAGTCCTACCGGAGACAAGCACAATTCGCCGACGGTATGCAGGAAGTAGGTAACGATCAGCCAAGCCGGTGAAACAAGATTGGTGGCAGAGGCATTTGCGGATCCCCATGCTAAAACAAAGAATCCTGCAGCTAATCCAAATAAACCCAATCCAAACTTAACAGGGATAGATGGGTTGGCATTACGTGAAGCCAGCCAAGTCCATAAAAAGCCGAAAATCGGCGCAAAGATTACAATAAAGGTCGGGTTGATCAGCTGGAGTGTACTGGCTGGGATTTCCCATCCCTTTCCAACCTGGTTGAATACCCAATATAGGAATCCGAGTAAAGCTACCGCGGAAACAATCAATGCAAATTTTGCCATTCCCCAGAGGTTATCTCGTCTGAAAGCCTTGAGTACATAATAACCTAAAGGAAGTGCAATGATCAGTGTGATGAGAATCGCACCAAATCCGCTAAAGAATGAACTTGGACCAACAGCTCTGTTAGTTAGTTCAGAGGCAAATAGGTTCAAAGAAGAACCAGCTTGCTCAAAACCACTCCAGAAAAGAGCAGCAAGAATGAACAGCCAAAAGATTACACCAAGTCGTTTTTTATCTTCTGTACTGTGACCACCAAAGAAAATGATATACCCAAAAAATAGCAGAGTAATGATTACGGCAACAATACCCAGGTTTTGAGCTAGCGTATCTAATGCAACATCAATAGCTCCGGAACTTTGGAGGAAGCCAAAGACAACTACAACGGCGATAAGTATAGAGGAAACAGTATAGAATATCTTGCTTTTTTTGCTGACTTCTTCGTCAGTAATGCTTTCATCCAGCTCGCCGGCACCTTCCAGATATTTATCGCCAATTTTGTAAGATATAAGTCCAAGTACCATGCCAAACCCTGCAAGGGAAAATCCATAGTGCCAGTTATATCCTTCACCTAACAATCCACAAAGAAGTGGGCCAAGAATTGCACCCAAATTAATACCCATGTAAAAAATGGAGAATCCCGCATCTCGTCGAGCTCCACCTTCAGGATAGATATCACCTACCATGGAACTCACATTCGGTTTAAGTAAACCGGTTCCTAAAACAATAAGGGCAAGACCAATGAAAAAGAAGGTTGTGGTAGGGACGGCCATGCTGAAGTGTCCGGCTGCAATGATACACCCACCCACAAAAACAGCTTTTTTCTGACCCCAAATATTATCAGCAACCCATCCTCCCGGCAATGAAAGAACATATACGAAGAAGGTGTAAATACCGTAAATAGCTGTTGCCTCACCAACACTGAAACCAAGTCCGGGATTATTTCCCAAAGCTTCAGCTGTCATGAAAAGTACAAGGAGCGCACGCATTCCATAATAACTGAATCGCTCCCATAATTCGGTAAAAAATAAGGTTGAAAGGCCACGTGGATGACCGAAAAAGTCATTAGCAGTGGCAGAGTTCCCGTTTGCCATAGTTTATAAAGGTTGATTAAGGGTTTAGAGAATCTATTAAGTGCCCGATGATACCCAAACAGCAGAACGGTTGCAAGAAAGGATTGAATTCGAAGTGGTTTGTGACGACCTTTCGGAACGGAGCATAATCAAATGGATATGAAAAAAATCAGGATCAGCACTCTTTATAAAGATATTGAAGAGTCAATTTCACAATTAAAAAAGGACCCTTCTCTGATGTTAAGATCCAGAGAAATAGTTGAGCAGGCACTCAAAAAGGACGAGGCTTTTTACGGAATCAATACCGGTTTTGGAGCCTTGGCAAGTAAAAGAATTGGCAATGATCAGCTAAAGCAACTGCAGCGAAACCTAATCCTGTCTCATGCGGTGGGTACGGGAGATTTGATCTCCAAAGAAATTTCCAGGCTTATGCTTCAACTTAAGATCCATGCACTCGGGTTAGGATTTTCGGGGATCTCAAAAGAGACTTTTGATCGTCTCATGTATTTTTCTGAGCACGATTTGATTCCGGTAATTCCTGAGAAAGGAAGTGTGGGTGCTTCCGGAGACCTGGCGCCACTCGCGCATATGTCGCTTCCATTGCTTGGTTTTGGTTCATTTTGGAATGAACAGGGCATAGATACCGTGCCCGCAGATGAAGTGCTGAAAAAGCATAATTTGGAACCTGTAGAGCTTCAGCCGAAAGATGGTTTGTCGCTGATCAATGGAACCCAGTTGATGAGTTCTTATGGGGCGTATGTTCTTGAAAAGACGTTAACGTTGCTGAAGTCCGCAGACCTGTTGGGGGCTATGAGTCTTGAGGCATTACAGGGTAGTATAAAACCATTTGATGAACGCGTACATCAAATCCGACCTCATTCAGGTCAACAGATCGTAGCCGAGAATGTACGAACCCTATTGAAGGAAAGTGAGATATTGGAATCACACAGAAATTGCGGGAAGGTTCAAGATCCGTATTCTCTCCGGTGTATTCCACAAGTTCATGGGGCCAGCAGGGATGCCATTGCTCATTGTGTTAATACAGTGGAAACCGAGATAAATTCCGTTACCGACAATCCTTTGGTTTTTCCTGACGGGGATATAATTTCAGGAGGAAATTTCCATGGCCAGCCATTGGCACTGGTGCTAGATTATGCTGCAATTGCATTGGCAGAAATAGCAAGCATCTCTGAACGGCGTACCTATTTAATGCTGGAAGGACATGATGGGCTCCCAACTTTACTGATGGAAGAAACGGGTATAAACTCCGGCTTTATGATTCCCCAATATACAGCAGCTGCTTTGGTTTCAGAGAATAAGGTATTGTGCCACCCAGCTTCGGTGGATTCTATTCCTACCAGTCTTGGGCAAGAAGATCATGTGAGCATGGGAAGCATTGGGGCACTTAAATTGCTCAATGTTTTTAAGAATGTGGAGCAGGTACTGGCCATCGAATTATTTACCGCTGCGCAAGCCCTGGATTTTCGAAAACCCTTGAAACCCGGCAATGGAGTAGCTCTTGCTCATAAATATATAAGAGAACAAATTCCTCATGCTCAGGAAGATCATTTTTTTAGAGATGAGATCAATATTGCAGTTAACTTACTTTCAGATACTGAACTCATGGATCAACTTCCGTTGAAATGATTTTTATTGAACGGCTTACTTTCGTTTATTCTCTTCCATGACTAAAAAAATTCCAGGGCATATTTTGCCTGTTATCGTCTTTTCCCAATTTGCAGGCACATCTCTTTGGTTTGCCGGAAATGCGGTGGTACCTGATCTTATTGCAGAGTTGGGCTTGCTTGAGTCAACCGTGGGTTACATCACGATGGCTGTTCAGGCCGGTTTTATAATAGGAACTCTGGTGTTCGCAATTCTTAACGTGGCCGACCGGATCTCCCCGGTTAAAGTATTTTTGGCTTGTTCTTTTTTAGGAGCTGCTTTTAATGGACTTACTATTTTTGGCGGAAGTTTTACAGAAATAATGTCTGCCAGGTTTTTAACGGGTTTCTTTCTTGCAGGGATCTATCCTGTTGGGATGAAAATTGCATCAGACTGGCATAAAGAAGGATTGGGAAAAGCACTTGGTTATTTGGTAGGTGCATTGGTAATAGGAACGGCTTTTCCACACTTTCTGAAATTTGCAGGCGGAGATCTGCCCTGGAGATTTGTTTTGATCAGTACCTCTGTGATCAGCTTTTCCGGCGGACTTACACTCTTTTTCACCGTTTCTGACGGACCTTATAAAGGGAAGGCGGGTAGTTTTAGACCTTCTGCACTTTTCACTTTGTTTAGAGATAAAAACTTCAGGTCTGCTGCATTTGGGTACTTTGGCCACATGTGGGAGCTATATACTTTTTGGGCATTTGTTCCGGTGATGTTGGCTTACTATGTAAATATCTCGGGAGTTATTTTAAACATTCCACTTTGGTCGTTTATTATTATTGGGATTGGGGGGATAAGTTGTGCAGTTGGCGGACATCTTTCCTTAAAGATCGGAAGTAAAAAAGTGGCCTTTAATTCTCTATTGATTTCAGGGCTATGCTGCCTTTTAATTCCATTTCTATTTCAGGCTGAGGTGTGGCTTTTTATAGCCTTCTTGATGATCTGGGGTATTTTTGTGATCTCTGATTCTCCACAGTTTTCTGCAATGGTAGCCGGATCGGCAGATCGTTCATATGTTGCCACGGGTTTAACGATCGTGAACAGCCTAGGCTTTGCCATAACTATTGTGAGTATACAATTGGTAACGCTCTTATGGACTTCTTTTGAGGATGGATCTATTTTTTGGGTAATGCTTGCCGGACCTTTGTTTGGACTGATCTCGGTAAGTAAATTTAAAACTAAAATGGGACCGTAACTTTCTTGGTCACTTTATCGTGTAAACACTATGGAAATTATTTGGATCATATTAGGTGCCTTTTTTATTATAGCCGGACTTGTCGGGGCTTTTCTTCCCGTAGTTCCCGGTTTGCCATTTAGTTATGTTGGCTTGCTGATACTTCAGCTTTTACATGCTCCGTTTTCCCTTACTTTTATGTTGGTTTGGTTGGGAATAGTCATTCTTTTTGGGTTTGTATTGGATAATGTGATTCCGGCCTGGGCAACTAAAAAGTTCGGTGGTTCGGCTTACGGAATTACGGGTAGTGTAGTCGGATTGATCGTAGGGCTATTTTTTCCGCCAATTGGGTTTGTAGTAGGGCCATTCCTGGGAGCTTTCATTGGGGAGATGATCTCCGGACAAAAATCAGATCGGGCGCTTAAATCAGCTTTAGGGGCTTTTGCGGGATTTATGGCTGCAACAGGCTTAAAAGTAATGGCGGCAGGTATGATTGCTTTTTATTATTTCACCAATTTATAAAAATACAAACCCCAACCTGAGATCAGCTGGGGTTTGTAAGTAAGGTGAATCTATACGCGTCTACCTATAACGCTTAATTTTGTATGCTTCCTGCTTCAATTTTTAATTCTGAATCAGGCCGTTCCGTTTCTTGTCCTTTCAGATATTGGTTGAACCATCTCATGGAACGTAAACTGTAATCATACTGTGCGGTGGCATTTCGGTTACCGTGACCTTCTCCGGGATATAGTACCAATCGAACCGGAGTATCTGTTCGTGTTTTGATATGTCGATACAATTCGTAGGATTGGCCAGGATCAACACGTGTGTCTTCCTTACCATGCATGATCAGTAGCGGGGTTTTGGCATTATCTACATGATAGATCGGGCTGCGTTCCAGATAATCCTGATAATCATCCCAAATACGCTTGCGGGCATGAACGTGATACAATTCTTCCGGAATATCACTGGTTCCCCACTTGGAAAGGTTATTACTTATGCCTACAAACATAACTCCGGCAGCAAAGCGGTCACTGTATTTTGTGCTTAGCCAGGCGGTTGCATATCCGCCATAAGAACCACCGGTAACACCGACCTTGCTTTCATCAACAATGCCTTCAGAAATAAGGTGATCCACGCCCTCAACGATATCATCGAACTCAGCTCCCGCCAGGTCACCCTGACTGCTCATGGCGAATTCAATTCCCCTTCCTGTGCTTCCACGATAATTGGGATAAAATACAGCAAACCCATCAGCGGCACCCATTTGACCTGCAATGGAATAGGAGGTAAGCCAGCCGTTATCATAATGAGCTTCAGGTCCGCCATGAATTACGTTGATGAGCGGGTATTGAGTTCCTTCCTGATAATCAATCGGATAGATCAATAATCCTTCGATCTCGAACCCGTCCTTTGTTGTGAAAGAAATAACCTCTTGTTTTCCGAGTGTTACCTCATCCAGCCAGGGGTTACTGTTTGTGATACGTTCGGGTGTATTTTCTCCTTTTTTCATCAGGTAGAGTTCATCAGGATGCTCGGGAGTGCTAACATCAAAAATATAGGTGCCATTGGAGGCGTGATCAAAAGCTTTCAATATCGGTCCGCCGGTTGGTATGATTACGTTCATGCGGCTTCCATCACTTCGGATAGTCCCAAACTCTGACCAAACGCCTTTACTTGCCAAATAATGAAGGGTGTTATTATCAGCCCATTCTACTTGTTCAAACATCCCTTCAAAATCTTTCTGAAGCAGGGTTGCCGATCCATCTTCTGCGTTCACAATATTAAGCCGGCCGGCAATAGGATCATTGATATCGGCAGCAGCAATCATGGCAATTTTATCACCATTTGGGCTCCAGCTAAAAGAACCCAATTTTCCTTCATGTTTAACTTCAGCCAGAATATCTCTTGATCTATGATCAATGATGAGCACTTTTTGGCTCATGAATGAATCATCAACCAAAGGGGTAGGTGATACAGCTATGGCTATCTTGCTTTGATCAGGACTCCACAAGGCAGTGTAAACAGTTCCGTCAATAGGAATACGATGCGGCTGATGACCGGGCATAGCTACATTTTGAATGTAAGCCCAGGTGTTGGTCAGGTTTTCTTCATAGATTTCCGGCTGATATGGTAATGGGGAATCCGTTTTTTCTTTAGGTTCTGCTGCTCTGAAAACCATGTGATTCCCATCGGGAGCCCAGTCATAACCAGAAATATTGGTCTCAAAAGAATAAAGTTTTTGAGCTTCTCCTCCGGTAAGCGAGATCTCATAAACAGATCGTGTGGCATCGCCATCTCGCTTGTCGATATAAGTTATGCTGTTATGATTTGGACGAAATGCTACACCACTAACACTTCGCCCGGTGATAAATGCATTGGTGTTGCCGGTTTGTACATCCAATAAATATAAGTGAGCACTTGCCGGTGCATTATTCTTGAAAGGATCAGCAGGAACTAGAACGGTATAGGCTGCGGTATTTCCGTCAGGTGAAAGATATACGGATCCTACGCTTTTAAGTTGAGAAACCTGAGTTGGTGTGAGCCCTGTTTGAGCCAGTACAGGGTCTGTAAAACCAAACATGATGGCAATAAAGAAGATCAAGGCTTGCATTGGTATGACTCGATGTATTCGATCCATAGTTTCCTCCTAATAATTGTTTAAAATATTTCTCAAATGCAGCTAAGTAAAAAATTTGACTTACGTAATGAGTGATATTATATGAATTCAATATGAATTTAGATAAAACAGATAGTTCAAAGTTTGATATGAATGGCATTATTTCGTAATTCCTGCTTCATGTTAACAAACAGATCTGAAATGCGTTTCTCTTATTTAATATCTTTTCTATGCATTGTTTTTTCAATATCTGCATGCACAAATACAGAACAGGAATACCTCGTGATCAAAGGCGCCACGCTTTATGATGGAACGGGTGGTGATGCTATTGAGAACAGCGTGATCATCGTAAGGAATGATGAGATCGATTGTGTGGGAATAGCCGAAGAATGCTCAATCCCTTTGGGAAGTGAAGTAATTGACGCTTCAGGTAAATACATTACCCCGGGGCTTGTTGATGCTCATATGCACTTTTTCCAAACCGGATTTTTTGACAGTCGCCCGGATGCCATGGACCTCAATGAAACATATCCATTTCCGGAAGTCGCTGCGTTTCAACAGCAAAACCCTCAGCGATATTACGATACTTATCTTTGCTCAGGTATAACAGCCGTGTATGATGTTGGTGGGATGAGTTGGTCGGTTGGATTACAGGAATCAGCCGAGACAAATCCAATGGCACCCCATGTTGCAGCGGCCGGTCCTCTGCTCACTCCTGTTCCCGGCGCACCTTTTGATCTGCCATCCGACAGAGTTCTTGTTCAGCTCGATTCAGAAGAGACAGGCGTTAAAATGGTTCAGTACATGTCTGCACTGGGAAGTACAGGGATCAAATTTTGGATGCTTCGAGCGGACGATGAGGAATATATGAAGAGAGTAGAAGCGGCTGCTGAAGAAATCAAGGAACGAGGAAACCAGATGATAGCCCATGCAACCAGTTTGGAACAAGCTAAAGCTGCCTTGAGAAATGGCACTAAATTGTTGGTTCACAGTGTAGAAAACACTGAGATAGACGAGGAGTTCATCGAGTTGGCGAAAGCAAATGGCACTTTCTATAACCCAACTCTTATTGTAAGTGCAGGTTATATGCTTGCTTATCGTGCTGCTGCAGATATAGCTCCTATTCAGATAAATGATCCCAATGGTTGTGTGGATCAAAAAACGAGGGAATTGATAACAACTGCTTCTCAATTTAAAGATCATCCAAGGCTGACAGAAGGGTTTAAAGAAAGACTCAGAAGTTTTGATCCGGATACAGACATGACCCGCCAAATGTTACTTCAAAATCTCAAAAAAGTATATAAAGCTGGTATCCCAATTGTCGTTGGTACGGATGCGGGTAACCCCGGAACCCTTCATGGTATCTCTATCTTTGATGAAATGGAAGCTATGCAAAGTGCAGGTATTCCACCGGGAGATCTCATAGTAATGGCCACAAAGAACGGCGCAGAATCTATGCGCAGACTGGATGATTTCGGCACCCTTGAACGGGGTAAATTCGGGAATCTGATTATGATGGATAAAGATCCTGCCGAAGATATTTCGAATATGCGGTCGTTGACCCATGTGATGATCAAAGGAAACCTGAAAGAAGTTGAGGATATTCAGAAGAATTAGGTTTTCGGTAGTAAACCTTTCCAAAGTTACAACGAGCTGGAATTAACCAAGGGTTACCATGTAACTTTGGAAAGGTTACTTAAGGAGTAAAAATTTACGGCTTCATATTTGTCCGCCGTTTTTTATATCATTTAATACGATTCAAATCTTTAAATTTCACCGCTATGAAATTTTATTCTGCCTTTTTTCTGATAATACTTGTCACCCTAACATCATCAACTATAGATGTAAAAGCCCAAGATAAACTTTTGGGTAAAATTGATTTCCCCAATTCGGGTGCCGAAGCCGCACAAGCCGATTTTATAGAAGGAGTTAAGTTTCTTCACAATTTTGAATATGAAGATGCGGCAAGGGCTTTTCAGCGGGCAAGGGAAATTGATCCTGACTTTGCGATGGCCCATTATGGAGAAGCCAAATCCCACAATCATCCCATTTGGTTTCAGCAAAACAGGCAGGCCGCAATGGATGTGCTAACAAACCTGGGAGAGACTGTCGAAAGCCGGCAAGCTAAGGCTTCAACTCAGCGAGAAAAAGATCTGTTGATGTCACTTGAGATCTTATATGGAAATACGGCTGAGAGTGAGGGAAGATCAAAAGAAGAAAGAGATGATCTTTATATGGAATATATGGCTGATCTTCACGAAAAATATCCTAATGATCATGAAATTACGGCGTTTTATGGTTTATCAATCTTAGGAAGTGCCCATGAAGGCCGTGATTATGCCACTTACATGAAGGCCGCTGCCGAACTCTTCGACGTATGGAATAAAAATCAGGAACACCCCGGCGCTGCCCATTATTTGATCCACTCCTTTGACGATCCGATACACGCTCCTCTTGGATTACCGATGGCCAAGGCATATTCTAAGATTGCTCCCGCTGCGGCTCACGCCCAACATATGACCTCCCATATTTTCCTGGCACTGGGAATGTGGGAAGAGACTATTGATGCGAACATCGTAGCCCGGGATGTGCAACAATCACGCGAAAAAGAGCTTGGCGAGCAAGCCACTGTTTGTGGCCATTATACTTGGTGGCTGGAGTACGGATATTTGCAGCGGGGTAAAACCGAAGAAGCGAGAGAAGTGTTGCAAACCTGCTATGATCGAATTAAAAAAGAACCTACAGGTAGCGAAAAGTGGCATTTTTCAATAATGAGGGGACACCAAATAGTGGAAACCGAGATCTGGTCTGCCGCAGAAGAATGGGCCGCTGATTATGAAAATGACAACCCAGCTGCTATCAATTATTACTTTACAACGGCATTATCGGCGATCAAAATGGGAGATGTAGAAAAAGCTCGCCAAAACCTTGCTGATCTCATGAAAACTCCGGCAAGCAAGGAGCGTGATATCCAAGTAAACCAGATTAAAAGTTTGTTGTTGATTGAAGAAGGGAATGCTGAGGAAGGCATAAAATTGTTAAGAGAAACGGTAGTGGCAGAATCTGAATTACCGGTCGACTTTGGTCCGCCTACTATTGTAAAACCATCCTATGAGCTACTTGGCGATGTTTTTCTGGAGTTAGGAAACTATGAAGAAGCCTTAGAAGCATATGAAAAACAATTGCAGAGAACTCCCAAAAGAAGACGTTCCCTCTTAGGTAAAGATCAAGCAGGCGGGATGGCCTCAAAATAGCATATCAGAGCATCAGATATCTTCGTAAAACGAGTTAGACTTGAAATTTTGCCGGATTATGTTACATTGTATATAAATTATGTAAATAATTTCGGAGGGTGTCATGAAAAAGATCGTACTTCTTACAGGTTGCTTCACTCTTTTACTTTTCGGTTTTAGCTTTTCCCAAACTGAGGAGGGGGCTTATCTCAATGTTGATTATTTGAAGGTGGAAGAAGAGAATTATTCAGAATTTGAAGAGCTGATTCAATCGAATTGGAAATCACTATATGAGAGTAAAATTGATGAAGAAAAAGTGACTGGATGGTACTTTTATCGAGTTGCTTATCCGGGGGGGCAGGCGGGAAAGTATAATTACGTAGTGATAAGTACGTATAATGAATTAAATACGATAGTTGAAGTTAACGGTGATATGAGAGGTAGATTGTCTCAAATGCCGGAAGATCTCACTGGGGAAATGTTTAATTTAGCTACTTATCAATTTTCAGAACTTTGGGGAACAGAAGCCGGTATCATGAATACTGCCGGGCAAAAACCGGGTTTATTTGTAGTCATGAATTATATGATGGTTAATCCCGGTAAAGAAGCTGAGTACATCACCCTTGAAAATGACCTGGCACGTCCATTACACAGAGCCCGCATAGAAAATGGAGAAATGTATAGCTGGCGAACCTATTCACTGTTAAAGCCGGGCGGGTTAAATTATCAGTATAACTTTGTTACGGCAGATTATTACGAAGAACTGAATGACATAGAATATGGCTTTACCAATGATATTATCAGAAGCGTAATGCCCGGTACTGATATTACCAAAATGTTCGAAGCTATATATGCCACTCGCGATATCGTGAAAAGTGAGCTTTGGCAATTAGTGGACCATTTAGAATAGCTCTTCTGTCGTTTATTAGGAAATACGACTTTTCAATCCATAAAAAAATCTAATTAAAGTTAGAGACAAAGAAACATATATTAATGTTGTTTAAGAGCGGAATACTAGTGAGTTCAGCTTGTTTATTTGGGGAATTTGAATAAAGATTAGGGTAATTGAAGTTTAAATATTTTTATGTCCATAAAGGACTTTATTGGGCTGTACATTTAGCGGTTTATTTTTGGGTAATAACTGGAAATGTCTGTGCTCAGGATTCAGCGAATCTTGATGAACTGGTTTCTAAGTTAGATTCCGTAGCCATTGCACATCTGGATAATCCCCCTCTTACTAAAAGCAGCTTCAATTACGCTAAATTAGAAGTGCTTTTTGATACTTCCTCCGTTATAACACAGAGATCTAAGGCAGAGATTGAATTACTAAAAACTCAAAAATCAGTTTTAGATTCAGATTATGGTATAGGGCTCGATGTTGGGATTGTTCAAAACTTTGATCAGGGAGTGTTTGGTGCAGAAGGAGTTTTTTATCAAAGAAGAGCTCAGCTTGGAGTGCAATGGGATATCCTGAAAAACGGATATTATGCCAATCAGAACAGTATAGAGAATATCAATGGTGAGATTGAAATAGCCAAAAAGAAGGCAAAGGCTGAATCACGTGGTGAGTTATATCAAGGTCAGTTTCAAAGATTATGGTATCAGTTTAATTACTTTAAGAATAAGCGATTAAAAGCCTACTTGAGCATACTGGAAGAACAAATATTAATCGCTTCACAGCTTTATGAATTAAATTACATTCCTCTTGATGAAGTCCTGAATATTAATTCAAATAAGGCACGAGTAGAAACTGAAACCTCAAGCAATATTCAATTTAGCAATCAATTTGATGGGCTAAAGGTAATGGATATTTCTGAGGATGATATGCCTATTTTGAAGATCGATCTCGAAAGGCTTATAGCAGACGGATTGGTATTCTATGATGAGCTTCAGGATCTGTATACAAAAAATGGATACAAGCCTTTAAATGAGCTTTCCCTTTCTACCTTCCTGAGATATAACCTCTATGGTGGTACCGGCGTCCAAAATGCTTTTCCGGGAACTTCAAGCAGAGAGTTCTTTTCGGCCGGTATATCATTGTCTTTGCCGTTACCTCTTGGAGTTGATAAAAAACGAGCAGTGCATGACCAAGAGCAAAAAATTCGGAAACTTGCTTTACAGGAACAGAAAAGAATAGTAAGTGATCAAATTCTGGAGATGTATAAGGCATATCAGTTGATACTGGAAAGGTATATCACAAATTATGAGCGATATCTGCTTCAAGAGGAAAAAATAAGAGAACAAAGAATAAAAAGATCTATCGAGTCGGACGTATATAGTCCCCATGAACTAGTCTCTGCATTATCCGAACGTTATGCGGTATCGCTTGATCTGTTAGATATTAAACAAGAATTGTATAGCAGATTGTTAAAAATACAGTCTTTGTTACCTGGTCAATCCCTGCTTGATTACGTAAACCCTGTTGATATGGATAAGTTTTTTGCGACCAATGAAGTAAACTTTGAATTATATATTTGGTCAAATACTCTCAGGGATTACGATGCGCAAAATATTTTGGAGTTTTTGACTTCTGAAAGTATAAAAACTGGGTATGAGTCTGCGGAAATAGATAAAGAGTTTTCTAAGCAGATAAATAAAGTTATGGGATGGAATACGATCGCTATTCATGACTTTCGGTCTTGGCAAGAGATCAAAAAACGATCATTTTAATATTCAGACGAAATGAAGAGCGGACAATTTAATACCAACAAATCCACAATCAGGGGTAGCAGAGAAAAAGAAGTGACCCCAAAAACAAACTGGGATCGAGTCGTTTATCTTGCACTACTGTCAATAGGGGTGATTGCTCTAAGTTATTATTTGATCAATAGAAATTTCTTTGTGAAAGGAGACGGCAGAGTAACGGCGAATGAAATGCAGGTACTGTCGCCAAGCGATATCCGTTTTCAGGAAATATTTGTTCAACCCGGTGATACCGTTCAAAGAGCAGACACTTTATTTATGTTTACATTTATTGAGTGGCAGCAGTCGATGGATAGTCTCGAAACCATTAAGAGAAGTCTGAGAGATGCCAGTCAGGAGCTCAATGAGGTTCAGGGAGACTTGAGGATCAAAGCTATTGAGTTGGAAAGAAATAGCCAGCAATTGGAATATTATGAGTCCCGCATCTCACAGATAAAAACAGAGATACAATTAGGAGTGGCAACAGTTTCAGAACTTAAATCTGTTGAAGACCGGCTGATGAATTTAAAAGGGGAGCTTTCCCTGATTCGGGAACAGCAACAGTTGCTACTCAATAAAAGGAACAGGCTTCAGCGAAAGATCTCATCCCCTTATGGAGATGATGGGTCTGATATTCCAATGAATGCTGCAAGTATGCAACATATCTACAAATCACCGGTTTCCGGAATAGTTACGGCTCTGTATAAGAATGAGTCTGAACTTGGACTCAGATCAGAACGAGTAATGGCCATACTTTCGGTGGAATCACAAATTAAGATCAAAGCAATATTTCAACAAAAATCCGGGAAGTATTTAAGTATCGGCGATCATATGAATATCACCTTTGATAATGGAGCAAAAAGCAAAGGAGTTATCACAGATATTTATGCTGCTGAGGCTTTGATAGACCGCCCCACAGGGAGCCAAAGTGAACTTGAATTTAGTATTCAAATTGTAGCTGAACTAAAACCGGAAAATCCGGTAGAGCTTGATCAGTGGAAGTCTTACAACAAGATGGGTGTAACCGTAAAGAAAACGATATTCTAATGGCTATTGATGATTTTTTTGTAGACGAAGACAATGAAGGATTAGAGGATAAACGAATATTTGAGATTGGTGATATGAAGTTCATCAGGATCAAAGATCAGGAGCCTCTTACCTTCGATTCTTTAAAAAATTTTGATGGGGTTATCATAGAGTATACCCGATACACATTTACACTGGAAATGATCAAAAACATTAGGTCACATAATGAAGAGCAGGTTTATTTGCTTCCCCTGTTTTTGTATAAAAGCTATGGCGAATACAGTGATGCGTTATCAGAAATGGTAGATGGAACTTTAGAAAGATTAAATGATCTAAATTCAATTGCTGAGACAACAAGCATCATAAAGAGTAGAATTTGAGAATCAGTAAAGGCAAGGCATGAAGAAAATAAATTGTTTGATAGTTGAAGACGACAGTGCTTTCCAAAAAGTAGCTTCTTTGATGGTTGAGAAAGCTGACCGAAGACTCAATCCAATTGGCGTTGCAAGTACCGGTAAAGAGGCTCGGGAAATGTTTAATCGTTATGAGATAGACATCATTTTTCTGGATCTTCATATGCCGGATATGACAGGGTTCGAGCTTTTGGATGAAATTGAACTGAAGGAAGATACTCAGGTCATATTAATGACCGGGGATGAAGATGCAGCTATAAAAGCATTTGAGTATGGGGTAACTGATTATCTCTTGAAACCATTTTCCGGAATTAGGTTTCGCAAGGCTATTTCGCGTGCAATTGAGAGCATTAAGAAAGAAACCCAATCAGGATCAACGGAAAATATTTTCTTAAGAAAAGCTCTCCAATTGTCTCATACCAGAAATAAAGAAATAACACCCATACCCAGCAGATCTTCTAAACTAGGATATACATATCCATTATTATCCATAAATCTGGATTATGAAAATGAGCATACTGCTTTGGATATACTTGAATCTGCAGACAGAGAAGGATTGGTGACCGGAGAGTTTGTAGATTATATATACTCGTGCAATAACTGCTATAATAGTTTGCTGCATTTCAGAGAGTCATGCCCTAAATGCCAGTCCACTTATCTGGAAATTGAAGAACTTGTACATCACTTTCCATGTGCCTACGTGGGACCAGTTTCAGACTTCACAAAAGAAGACTCAAATGAAATTATGGAGTGCCCAAAGTGTAAAAGAATTCTAAAGCATATTGGGGTTAATTTCGATAAGCCATCTGTAATGTATTCGTGCAAGAAATGTGATCATGAGTTTCAGGATCCTCATATAAAAGCCAAGTGTCATGATTGTGGGGCTGATACCAGGGTAGAGCGATTGGTTAAACGTCAGCTAAAGAAATATAAGTTAACAAAACTGGGAAGAGATGCCGCGGCCGGTAAGTACAGTATAAATCTCAAAGGCTTCGATGAACTAAATGACATTATTAATAAAGACTACTTCTTAAGGCTTCTTAAAAATGAGATAGGCCGCAAAAAGGTTGCTAATTTTGATAGTACAGTAGCTGCACTTCAGTTTGCTAATTTAATCGACTTGTATCAAGGAATTGGCGAGCGAGGCCAAAAAGAACTTATCATTGAATTATTTGAGCTAGTTAACCAAGAATTGCAATCTTCTGATGCCGTTATATTCGGAGACCGTATTACCATGCTTTTCCTCTTTACCGAACAAGAAGTTGAAGATGCTCAGAAAATGCTTAATTCGATAAGTGAAAGAATCATTGAACTGATCAAAGATAACTTTGATGGCTTTGAGCTGACCACCGAAGAGGCTTTGATGCTGATAGAAGAACAAAAAACACCGTCGTTTCACCTGAAACAATTGATGAATTCATTCGAGCAGGTTCAGCAGAATGGTTGATTTTGTTACATATTGGACCCAAGAAGGCTTCTTAGGCTTTTTTAGGGTATTCTGGTTTTATATAATTTTCGAATTCCCCCGATATATTTTGATGGATTATGCCCTGCTGATCGTTTATTGGGTAAAAAGCCGTTTTGGCGAAAAAGATTATCAAACAGCAAGAGAAGATTTTTTTTCTTCTAAACCATTCCTTTCTATCATTGTCCCCGGAAAAAATGAAGGAAAGAATTACTATCGTCTTATAGAATCTCTTGAGATCCAGACTTATCAAAACTTTGAAGTAATAGTGGTGGATGATGGCTCTGATGATGATTCTCACATCATTGCCCGGGGGCTTGAAAGGCAAGGTAAGATCGACCTCTTTATTAGTCATAAAGAAAGAGGAGGTAAAGCCTCGGCTGCTAATACAGCACTGAGGTATGCTCGCGGTGAATTTATCGTTCATATTGATGCAGATAGTAGTTTAAAACATGATGCATTGGAAGAAATAATGATCCCATTCTATATGGATTCTAAAATTGGAGCCGTGGGGGGGAATCTTGAAGTGAGGAATCCTGATCATAGCCTCTGTACAACATTTCAAAAGATCGAGTATAATATTTTCATCATGGTTGGGCGAATGGTGATGTCATCATTGGATATTCTTCGAATTATTTCAGGAGCATTTGGAGCCTTTAGAAGAGATGCTCTTGATAAATTACATGGATGGGATATTGGCCCGGGATTGGATGGAGATATAACCCTTAAGATCCGTAAAATGGGTTATAAGGTACAGTTTGAACCTAAAGCCACCATCTATACAAGTGTGCCAGACAACTTTGTAAAGCTTGCAAAACAGAGATTGCGGTGGAGCCGATCCTTGATACGTTTCAGGCTTAGAAAGCATAATAATTTATTTATGCCTTTTTCTACATTCGATCTGGGGAATTTTATCTCTGTGGCTGAGAATATTTTCTTCAACTTTATACTGAATTTCTTTTGGTATCTGTATATGATAGATATTATAGTAAACTTCACTCAGGAGATCTTATATATTCTAATAGCAGGAGTACTTCTGTATAGCACTTCTAAGCTACTGCAATATATAGTGGTACTTATACTTTCAAGAGACTGGAAGCAAAAACTTAAGTACATCATGTACCTGCCCGGGATGGTTTTCTATACGGGATACTATATTCGTTTTATTCGTACAGCAGCATATATCAAAGAATTATTTTTCAAGTCCTCGTTTGAGGATGATTGGAACCCAAAGAAAACTTCGATTCAGGGTAAAAAACTTGAAGAGAATATTGAAAAATTTTTTAACAAAACCGGTTAAGAGTTTACTGCGGACTTTACTAGAAAAAAAATTGAATAAGTACAACACAGAAGAATTGGTTAGGTAATAGACACTTCCCTATTTTTTAGTTATGACAGATGCAGAAAAGAAAAGGCTGATGAATATTATTACTTTTCGAATAGAGGAAACAAAAGGGGAAATAGAAGAGCTGAAAGAATTGGTAAAACCTATACCGCTTGATGCTTACATAGGCCGGGCTTCAAGAATGGACGCAATCAACAATAAAACTATAAACGAATCTTCGCTAAGAGAAAAAAAGAAGGAGCTGCAAAAATTAGAGAGAGCTTTGGAAAATTCAGGAACTGATAAATTCGGAATCTGTACAAAGTGTGGTGATGAGATTCCTTTTGGGCGCCTGGAATATATGCCGTATACCACTCGCTGTGTTAAGTGTGTTGGATGATCTTCCTTCAATAAATCCTTAAGAGGAATTTATAAATCAGAAGAAATAAATAATGCGTTTGAACATTAATGTTTAGACATTATATTCAGGGCAATTAATATCATCTGCAACAGACACCACCATTATGAGCACCTCATCAATTACTGCAACCCAGACTTCGGTTTGGCAGCACCTTCGCAGCAATATTTTTGAAACCGAAGTTTGGATGCGTTTAACTCTCAAAAACTTCCTGGAAGAATTCAGCATCACCCAACAGCAATTTTCTATCCTGAGAATTTTAAAAGACGCCAACAACGAGCCTATGTCAACAAAACAAATACAGACATTAATGCTCGACAAAAGTTCAGACACTTCCCGATTAGTTGATCGGCTGATCGAAAAAGAGTTGGTTCGCAAGCGTAAAGATCCTAACGATGGCCGGCTGGTTCAGGTATTTATCAAATATGAGGGACTTCGATTACTGGCCCAAATTGAAGATAGACTGGAAGAACTGGATCGGGAATTTGATCTACTCACAGAAGATGAGGCAGAACAGTTAAACTTTCTATTGGAGAAAGTACGCTCTTGAATTTAATGATATCATAAGCTACTATCGGGCAATCAAAAAATTAAGTACGAGCGACAACATAAAATGAATAATGCCATTAATTGGTTTGAGATTCCCGCGACAGATATTCAAAGAGCAAAAAAATTCTATGAAGCTATTTTTCAATTCGAGATGCCCATATTAGATATAGGTGACGGG
>NZ_DASSWP010000232.1:0-2970 GCF_035704785.1 Gracilimonas sp.
AGTCCGTAGTGCACCCATTTCTTTTCATCACCCAGGGTTTCGGAAACGGCGCGGGTAAAAGCGACCACATCATGACGGGTTTCCGCTTCAATCTCTTTGATCCTTGCTACATCGAATCCCGCATTTTCGTAGAGCTTGTCTACATCTTCCATGGGAATTTTTCCGAGCTTGGCCCATGCCCAGCAGGCTGCGAGTTCAACCTCCAGCCAGGCCTGAAATTGCTGTTCGTCGGTCCACAGATCGGACATTTCTTTTCGGGAGTAGCGGGAGATCATTGAATCTTATTTTTGCATTAAAGTTCGGTTGCAAAGATAGGATTTTATATCCACAGAATAAGCTCGTTTTTAAGCTAATTCTTCCCTGAAAACATCATTCACTGAACCGGGATCTTTAAAACGGTACCTGTCGGAATGTTCTCATCCATTTCCACCTGATTGATAATGGCTACATCCAGTGGTTGAATCTCCATCGGAAGCTCATTTGGCAGAAAAGAACTGAAAGGACCGGAACGCGAAGTTGTGATAAGATTCAGTCTAACCGGCCTGATATTTAGAATACTTGTGTCTCTAAGATCACTAAACCCTTGTGTCACTGAGCTGAATGTACTTCTGTAGTCATCAAATTGGGCGGTAGTGGTATAGCTCAAAAATCGATACACATTTCCACCATGACTAAGCGCAGTTAATTGGAGCATGAGTTCGGTTCCGTCTTCCATTTGGGCAGTAGCTATCCCCTGGTATCCATTAAATCCTGAACCTGAAAAATTAGCCTGCTCAACCGTGGTTAGTCCTTCCTGTGACAAAAATGCTCTGACTGATGATTCGGGGGTGCTGTTCTCGGAATCAATGGTAAACTGCATAATGGCATCCTGAGCTTCATTTACCATGATCACTGATGATGATTGATTATACAGTTGAAAAGCCGGTGGTACCGGGAACTGGAATTCCAGATCAGGGTGATAAAACATACCATCCCTTACAAAACCTTCCCTTGGATTCTCTGCAAACATGATATTATCTATCATGCCCATAAATTCCTCTTTATCAAGAATAGTTTGTTCATAGCCTTTTTCTGCCCATTCCTGTGCCAGTTGCGGAATCCTTTCCTCTCGATCACCGGGATCAGGGTGACTTGAAAGCAAGGTTGGAATTCCTCCGCCTTGCGATTCAGAAATTCTTTCAAGTGATGTAAAGAATTCTGCTCCTTCTGCTGCCTTATAATTTTTCATGGCAGAATATTCTACTCCCAGAGCATCGGACTCCCTTTCCGCATCACGACTATACTTGAGAAACAGTAGTTGTGCAGTTTGACTGCTAAGCTCCAAGATATTGGCGCCATCATAACCCAACGATTGCCCCAAAATAGCTCCTCCAATTACAGCAAGCTGCCCAAACTGCTGGGTAGCTGCTCTTTGTGAAGCATGCCGGGCAGCAACGTGAGCGATCTCATGACCTAGAACCATCGCTAACTGGGCTTCATTATCAAGATGAGCAAGAAGTCCCCGGGTCACATATATGTAACCGCCGGGTAACGCGAAGGCATTTACCACCGGGCTGTTTAATACTCTGAAGGTAAATTCTGTATTGCGGAATTTCTCCTTTGTATCATCTCTTCTCAGATGGCTGACTTCAAGCAGTTCCTGCCCAAGGTCGGAAACATAATTTGAAAGCTCTTCATTTTCATAAAGACCGTATTGTGCTATAACCTCACTGTCCGCCTGTTTTCCAATCTCAATTTCCTGTTCCCAGCTGTAACCGAATGCACGCTTGTTTCCTGAAACCGGATTCACACCCACTTTCATGCACCCACTCACCAAAACGGCCGCAGCCATAATTAGCGTAAAATAAACCGATCTGATTTTCATGATTCTATTTTTCATGATCCTATAAATTTGTTTCCAATACAATTGTTCTTATATCTTGATTATCATAATAATAAATACTGACATTTGTTCTAACTACTGAGAAGTATGTATCAATAAGCATGATTTATGTAACAATATTTACTTCCGGAATTAGCTCAACTCCAAACTTGTCAAATACTGAACCGCGGATCTTCCTGGCAAGTTCAATGATCTCTGCGCCGGTTGCATTCCCATAATTCACGATCACTAATGCATGTACTTCATGAACCCCGGCATCTCCGACCTGTTTCCCTTTCCAGCCACACTGATCAATGAACCAGGCAGCGGGAATTTTGATCTCCTCACCGGCTGGGTAATTCGGAATTTCGGGATATTTTTCCTGAAGTTCTTTAAATGCTTCTTCAGATATCACCGGATTTTTAAAAAAACTTCCTGTGTTTCCAATTTCAGCAGGATCGGGAAGTTTACTTTGACGGATCTTGATTACCGTCTCACTGATGTCTTTGATAGAAGGATCTGAAATTCCTCTTTCTTCAAGGCTTTCGGATAACGCCCGATACGTAGTATTTACATCAGGATCTTTTTGCAGCCTCAATGTAACATGGGTTATGATATACTTCCCTTTCAACTCATTTTTAAACACACTGTCTCTGTACCCAAAATCACAAGCTTGCTTGTCAAAGGTTTTACTGATACCGGTCTCAAGATCTATGGCTTCGAGAGATTCAAAAACCTCTTCCAATTCCACCCCATAAGCGCCAATGTTTTGAATAGGAGCCGCGCCCACGGATCCGGGTATAAGCGATAAGTTTTCAATTCCACCCCATCCTTTCTCGACGGCATACATCACCGTCTGATGCCAGTCCTCTCCTGCGCCGATCTTCAGCAGGACCTCTCCCTCATTTTCCTCAATTAACTCTCTGCCTTTGATGCCCAAATGGATAACAAGTCCCTCAAAATCATTAACGAAGAGAATGTTACTTCCTCCACCCAGCATTAATTTTGGAAGAACTTTGTAATCGGGTTGCAGCAATAACTGCCGGAGCTCATCCGCAGAGGCTACGGAGGCGAAATACCGGGCGTTCGCACTAACCCCCATGGTGTTG
>NZ_DASSWP010000041.1:0-3873 GCF_035704785.1 Gracilimonas sp.
CATTTGAGATGTAGATGACACATTTAATCAGTATAAATCTGGTTGAGTGATCTTATATTAATTTTAAATATATATTTAAACTATTGAATCCGGATAAAATCTGATTCTACGATTAATGGGGGTAGTATGAACATTATGATGAATCTTTTGCTTTCCGCTTTTCAAGTCTTTTACGATTTTTTTGTTTTGCGAAATAGGGCACAAAAAATAGGTAAATACCCGTGATCCATAAAATGGTGACTACTATACCGGATGGCAGAAAGATCCAAAGTTTAGCTGAGTTGTGAAACCAAGATCCATCGTGTAGGGATTCAAGTAACTCAGATCTTCTAAAAGCAACCTGCAATACCTCAATGGTTTCAGTATCAATTTGAATTTCTCACCGGTTGTCAGCCCTTACTTTTACGATGCCTTTGTCCGGCCGGACATCTAATCGATCTATATCTTCCCAAGATTGTATTTTAGCTTCGGCAACGGTTTTTGAAGTTGTTAAAATATCATCAAAACTGATAGTGGGGATAGCAGATACCCCAGTTTGTGAGGGAGGCTGAACCCAATCGACTTCTTTTTTAACCTGTAATGAGAACTAAAAGAAAGGGCAGTGCTATTAAAGCACCGCCCCATCTGTGAACTTTTCTCAAGTCACGACGTGTATGCCAACTCATCAATACTACTCTCTGTTTTTTTAGTAATCCAATCCGGGTTGGGTGATCTTATAGTTTTCTTCAGCTTTGGCAGCTTCAACCATTTCTGCAACGTCTTTCAGAAGCTGCTTGGCATCAAACACGATCCCGTCTTTGATGGTATAACGAACACCGCCTTTGCGAACAGGCTCATTTTCTTCGTTTACGTAGATAGCTCCGGTGCCATACAGCACTTTCAGGTTTTCCATTGGATTTGCATCCACGATCACCATATCGGCCAGTTTCCCCACTTCAATGGTTCCAAGTTGATCATCCACGCCTAATACTTCCGCTGCTTTGAGGGAGGCAGACTGAAATATCTCTAAAGGATGAAAACCTGCTTCGCGCATCATTTCCATTTCCTGAATGTAGCCAAAGCCGTACAGTTTGTAGATATAGCCGGCATCGGAACCAAGCGTTACACGTCCGCCTTTATTTTTATATTCGTTGATGAATTGCATCCAGATCCTGAAATTTTCTTTCCACGCAATTTCCTGCTCAGTTCCCCATTCCAGCCAGTAGGAACCATGCGAAATTTTGCTTGGCTTGTAGAACTCCCACAGTGAAGGCAGTGTATATTTTTCATGCCATTCGGCTCGGCGCTGTGCACTCAGATTTCTGTTTGCCTCATAAATAGTGAAGGTTGGGTTTAGAGTAAAGTCCAGTTCGATCATCTCATCCATTACCGCATTCCATTTCTCGGAACCGGGAGCCGCTGCTTGTTTCCAGAGTTTACCGGCTTCTTCAAATCGGTGCTGTTCGTTGTTGTAATTGTAATCAAGCGGATAATCCTGGATAATTTTGTCTTCGAATAGGGATTCGGGAAGTCCATACCAATGTGTCATGGAAGTTAATCCGAGGCGAGCTGATTTCAGTGCGTTATTATAGACCACACGGGTTTGGGCATGATGCGTCATGGTTCCCAGGCCTCGTTTATTTGCTTCATCAATAGCAGCAGCATACACCTCAGGAGAAGCCCCAAAGAACTTGATACCATCGGCACCGGCTTCATCGATCATCTTTACCCAATTGCGGGCTTGTTCAGCATTCGTGATCTCACCGCTGCTGTTGGATCCAAAATTGATCCATGCGGATATTCGGGGTGCGGTAATCTCATTTTTCTCACTCATTTCCTTGTGTCGCAGAGTCCAATCCATTCCATTTCCTGAACCCGGTTCACGAATTGATGTGATACCATGTGCCAGCCAAAGTTTGTATACGTATTCGGGCGTGGTGCCCTGGGCCCCGCCGCCGGTATGTGCGTGCATGTCAAAGAAACCGGGGAGTAAGTACATACCTTCTGCATCAATAACTCTGGTGTTTTCATCTGCTTCAGGACGGCGGTTTTCGTTTATGGGAAGTCCGGGATAACCTACAGTACGAATGGAGGCAATGCGATTTCCTTCTACTACAATATCTACTGGTCCGGTGGCGGGAGAGCCGGTGCCGTCAATTAAATTCACCCCGCGAATGATAAGACGCTCATGCGGCCCGTCGCCATCCGTACGCTGAGGAGCATCCGGCATCTGGGCATGAATTGAAATAGATCCTAATAAAAGAAAAATGAAAAGTAGTTTTATGGTTTTCATAGATGGGTCGTTGAGTTGCTTTATTTTGGCTTAATGTACTACAATGAGAGATCTTACATCGTAAAATTTAGTTAGATGAGAAGAGCTCCTTCATGCTTAAGTAACCATTCTTTTCGTTCAAGTCCCCCTGCATAACCGGTAAGCTTCTGGTCTGAAGCGATCACACGATGGCATGGAATTACAATAGCGATCGGGTTTTTTCCATTAGCTTTACCAACGGCCTGAGAGGCTTTATCATCTCCAATTTGTTTGGCTATGGAACCGTAGGAGGTGGTGGCTCCCTGTGGGATTTCGAGAAGTTTCTCCCAAACTTTTTGTTCAAAATTGGTCCCGTCAGGTATCAGATCTAACTGGAAGGCCGAACGATGTCCTTCAAAATATTCCCTGAGTTGAGTTTTAGCTGATTCAGTATGAACATCGGGATCTTCCGGACCGTCGAAGTCCATGAATTTAATTTCTGTGATCCCCGAACCGTTTGAGAGAATGCGAAGAAAGCCGATCGGACTTTCTATGTAGCTTACGTATATCAATCGAATAAGTGGTTAATGAAATTTACCTAAGGATATTGACTGAACCTGATTTATCAAAGTCAAAATTTGAGAGTTTGAAATAAGGCAGATCAGAGCCAATGGTTGTTGAGCCGGTTAATTCATATTCAAGATCTTCATCACCGCTTAAAATTCGATACGCACTCATACCTGCATTTAAAAAGCTGATGGAAACAGGCAGCTTTATAGTTTTTGAAGATCCTTCTTCTACATTAATCTCTTCATTCATTAAGCCTGAAATGGATTCGAGTCCGTTTATTCGGAGATCGTATGAAAGGCGATTCATCTGAAGCATAAATGAATTTGGGTTTTCTACATTCAATTCGATGCTTAGCTCTGCTCCGGACAGGGAAATATTTTCGACAGTAAAATTTTCAAGTGAAATGGAAGGTCTTTTGACCACAGGAATTTTTCCGGAATATTGAACCGGAATATTCACCATACCGAGTATGGGCAGATCAAAAGCAAAACCGGCAGAGAAACTGAAATTGGACTCATTTTCATCACGAAGGCTTTGAAATGTTTGAAGCAATTCTGAATAGCCTAATGTAATGGGCACTTTAACAATGTTACTTTGTTTTGCCTTGATGTTCATTCCACTTTCTTCGCTGCCAGATATAAAATTCAGGTCATTGATGTCCAGGGCATAGTTATAGGAACTTAGATCGACCGCTAAATTATTTGGGTTTTCGATCTCAACATCTGCAGTAAGCTCTACAGACTCTAGGGATAATCCGGTAACGTTCATATCTGAAATGGAAACCTCCGGCTTGCTAATCTTTGATAGTTCACTCAATTGTGCACAAGATTGAAACAGAATTAGGCTCAATATCAAATGAGCGGCAGCTACTTTTAATAAACCTTTATTAAACTGGTATTTCATGGATCAGGCAGTTATAAATTTAAAAACTAAACAAAATAATTATTGATCAATGTATGCAAAAGCACTTGATTTCACTAAATAAACCATTGACCTGAGGTTGGGTTTTCTATTCGGTTCAGAAAAGTAGCAGGTCATTTCAGAAAAAATGTAACATTTTTATCTAATACCAC
>NZ_DASSWP010000099.1:0-8079 GCF_035704785.1 Gracilimonas sp.
CACTGGGATGGTACAATCCCAAGAGTGAGATGGTGGAAGTGGTTGAAAAGATGCATGCTTATGGCATTCAGCCTAAAAATGCCGAGCAAACCTTTGCGCTGCATGCGCTTCAAAATCCCAACATTTTGTGTACCTCCATAACAGGGGCGGCTGGCACCGGAAAAACTTTATTGGCTTTGGCCAGTGCACTGGAACAGCGAAGTGATTTCAAACAGGTATATTTGGCGCGGCCTATTGTACCGTTAAGCAATAAGGATATTGGATTTTTACCGGGAGATGCCAACCAAAAGATCGATCCGTATATGCAGCCGTTGTGGGATAACCTGAGCTTTATCAAAAATCAGTATAAAGAAAACAGCAAACCCTTCAAGAAAATTGATGAGATGCTACAGACGGATAAGCTACGGATCGTCCCGCTGGCCTATATTCGAGGGCGTAGCCTTTCAAACGTGATATTTATCATTGATGAGGCACAAAACCTGACTCCGCATGAGGTGAAGACCATCATCACCCGCGCAGGGGAAAATACCAAAGTTGTATTCACCGGGGATATCTTCCAAATTGATACACCGTATCTGGATGCGCAGAGCAACGGACTCAGCTATTTAGTGGATCGAATGCATAACCATGATCTGTATGCGCATATTAATCTCGAGAAAGGAGAGCGTTCAGACCTGGCAAATTTAGCTTCAAAACTGTTGTGAGGTGTTAGGTTTTAGGTTCGAGGTGTTAGATTCGAGTAATTCTAACACCTAACACCTCGCCACTAAAACCTATTCCTTAGCAGGGCTTAAAAGATCTACCTGGAAACGAAACTTCTCGGTTTCCATCGACATGATGTCGTAAAGGTCGGCGATTACTTCAAAAACAACTTTTGGTGCTCCGATGATGGTAGTGGATAGGTATCCCACTTCAATTTCTACATCGTATTGGGCAAGATGCTCCAGCAATTCCTGTACTTTTTCTCTAGGGTCGTCTTGGGATAATGGAATGTAAGTGAGCTGGGCAATGGTTTTCATAATGTATTTGTAGCTGATTAATTAATGAGAGATAAATTCAGCCTTAAGATAAAGCAGATGCAGTAAACAGACTAACTAAAGTTTGTAATTGCTGAAGGGCGCCTATTTTCACATATTCGCATGAATTTTCACTAAAAAAGAACATATATGAAAGGTCTCATCAAAGAATTTAAAGAGTTTGTTTCCCGGGGCAATGTCATAGAACTAGCAGTGGGGTTGATCATGGCCACCTATTTTGGGGCTATCGTCAAATCCTTCGTAAATGATATCATCATGCCGCCGGTGGGATACCTTATTGCCGGGGTTGATTTTGCTGAACTCAAATTTCAAATTGCTGAGCGTACATTAGCAGATGGCACATTGGAAGCCATTACCATTAATTATGGAGTTTTCATCAATACCATCATTACTTTTGTGATCGTATCCATAGCTATTTTCATGGTGGTAAGAGCCTACAATAATTTTATGAAAAAGGAAGAGGAAAAACCTACTCCCCAAACCGCGGCACCCAGTAAAGAAGAAATGCTGCTGACGGAGATTCGGGATTTGTTGAAAAAATAGCTTATAACAATTTTAAGAAGTGATCTTTTTCATGCTGAATATTTCAGTATGAGGTTCGCTTCCCTCATCCATAACCAACCGGATCTCTATTTCAGTGTCCGATTTTCGTTCATAGGTCAGTCCCTCCATCTCAATTTTGTCTTTTGAGGAGCGGATCATTTTGAAGGTCATCATATCGTCTTTTTCTTCCCAGCCGGTGAGATCAGGATTGAAGTGCTTCAGCCGGATCCCATTTTCATCCAGCAGCATGAATTCATAGAATGCCACTTCTCCATTACTCATATGCCGGAACATACCCATCATGGTTCCATTTGCGGGCTGTGACCAGCTTTCTTCAGAGATACCTCCAAATCCGTTTCCGGTCCAGGTTCCGACAAGCCATGCATAATCGTTGATGTCAAAAATTTGGTCGGTTGCAGGCTCCGAGACATTTGAAAAAGACAGGGTACTGAGAGCCAAAGCAAAGATGAGTAACAGTATTTTCATAACAGTAAAATTGGTGAGAAGTGAAATGGAATGTAGAAAATAAATCAAAGATTTCAATTCGATATAGCTAAAATGGGACCGGGAGGTACCGACAGGCAACCCCAACGAGGACGTTGGGAATGAGTTTTAAAACTGGTTCATGAATAAAAAATCATTCCTTCAATTTAGCACCAAGAGAAGATTGACGATTAACCGATGGACCGAACGACCGATTTACGAATTGAAAACCTGATAGCTGCCGGCTGAAAGCTAACAGCTATTCTCAATCCAGCTCCACCACCTCAACTCCATTCAATCGCCTTCCCAAAAATCGTTCAGCCAGTTCATGAAAACGCTGTGGGCGGTCACTGACGAAGCACTGGAAATCCCCGCCTTTTCCGTTCAGCAGATTTAACTCTTCTAGTTTGGTTTTGGCCGATTCAGCAATGGATTCCGCCGAGTCAATAATCTCAATATCTCCGTTCTTGAGGATCTTAGGAATCACCTCTTTAAAAAGAGGGTAATGAGTACATCCGAGGATCAGGGATTGAATGTCGCTGTCATCAAAGACATCCAGGTAATAATGCAGGGTTTGTTTGGCCACTTCATTATCAATCCAGCCTTCTTCAGCCAGTGGCACCAGCAACGGACATGCTTGCTGTTGTACGGTGATGGTGGGATCATATGCATGGATCGCTTCCACATAAGCCTGAGAGTTTACCGTTCCCAATGTTCCGATAACGCCAATATTCTTGTGATCGGGAAGTGAAACGGCATTATTGGTTCCTGCGGTGATTACATCCAGTACCGGAACATCCCCGGCAGCCTGAATGATCTCTTCCTTTGCTGAAGCTGAAACGGTGTTACAGGCGATCAAAATCATCTTCACCCCGCGTTTCAACAAAAAATTAGTGATCTGAAGTGCATAGGCACGCACGGTTTCTTCCGATTTGATGCCGTAGGGAACCCGGGCGGTATCCCCGAAATAAATAATGTCTTCATTGGGAAGGGCGTTGATCACGGCTTTGGCTACGGTCAATCCGCCAATACCGGAATCAAAAATACCGATGGGTGCGTTTTTTAGATCTTGCAAAGGAGTTATTGGTATGGAATTATTTGTTGATGGAAGGTATTCAATTCTTAAAACTTAATTCAAGCCTTTGTACTTTGTTCCCATGAACAAAAAATCAGCATTACTTTTTATATTTTTCATAATACCGCAAACCTATATTTATGCCCAGCAACCGGATACTCTTAAAGGAGATCTTGGCGAAGTCGTTGTCACTGGATATGAAGGTAATAGAAGCGTGATGGAGACGCCCGGTGCCATTGCTAATGTTCAGCCTGCAAGGATCACCGGTTTTGACGAGGGTTCATTGTTATACGGATTGAATACCATACCGGGAGTCCGAATTGAACAGCGGGCTCCGGGAAGTTATCGGGTAGCCATTCGCGGAAGTTCGCTTCGTTCTCCTTTTGGGGTTAGAAATGTGAAGATCTACTGGAATGATATTCCATTCACCGAGCCCTCGGGAAGTACGCCGTTGAATCTATTGGATGTGATCAACATGCAGGAAGTGGAAGTGATCAAAGGTCCGGCCGGAAGTATTTACGGTGCGGGAAACGGTGGGGTTTTGCTGTTGGAAAGCCGGCAATCGAGTGAGAATGAGGTGGGAGCAGGGACTATGTTCGGATCATACGGACTTCAGCGCTATACGGCCTTCGCACAATCTCAGTTCGAGGATGGAAATTTTCGGTTCAATTATTCAAATCAGCAGTCGGATGGATACCGGGATCAGTCCTTTTTTAACCGTGAGACCGCCGAGCTTTCCGGACAATTTCAGCTGAATGACAAACAGATCATCAAAACAAGTTTTTTGTACTCTGACCTTTATTATGGGATTCCCGGACCTTTAACGGAAGAGCAATTTGAGCAAGACCCGACTAAGGCCAGGCAGGGGAATCCATTCGCACTTGGCAGTGTGGAGGCGAATGCCAGTATTGATCAGCAGGCATTTTTAGCAGGGATCAGTCATGATGCTCAGATATCAGAAAACATCTCAAATCTGACCACGATATATGGAACCTTTAGCTCATTTGAGAATCCCTTCAATCTGGATTACAAAAAGGACAGCCGGAAATCGGGTGGAGGCCGAACCCGTTTTTATTTTGATACCGATATCGGGGAAGTGAGAACACGATTTACAGTGGGAGGGGAGCTTCAATCCGCAAATTATGCAGCAAGAAATTTTGAGAATGACAGCAGCGAAGTGGGGGCTCTGAATTTTGATGATGAGATCCAGATCCGTTCGTCTCTGGTATTTTTGAATACAGAGATCGATCTCCCCAATGAAATTTATTTCACAGCTGGGTTAAGTTACAATCGTCTGGAGTATAACCTGAATCGCTTGGTTACCAATCTGCCCGACGACAATACCGGTTTGGCTGAGAAGACCTTTGATCCTGAGATCATACCGCGGGTAGCTTTGCTGAAAAAATTCTCTCCGGCTTTGTCTTTGCATGGGAGCATGAGTTATGGATTTTCGCCACCGACCATCGAAGAGTTTAGAACCAACGAGGGAAGCATTGCCCTGGACCTGGAAGCTGAGCAGGGAGTGAATTATGAAGTTGGAGCGCGCGGAACATTGATCGGACCCCGTATTACGTACGATATCACTACTTTCTTTTTTAAGCTGGATGAGACCATTGTGCAGCAGCCTTCCGATCGGAATTCTACTGTCATTTTTGAAAACACGGGAAGCACCGATCAGTATGGACTCGAAGCCGCATTAAATTGGGCGATTCTTCGGAATAACAGTGCATTTTTACAGCAATTGGATTGGGGCGTTTCGTACACCTTTCATGATTTTGAGTTCAAGGATTATCAAAAGGAAGGAGAGGATTATTCCGGGAATAAGCTGACAGGTGTGGCTCCGCATATCCTGGTTTCTACGTTGAATGCTAAAACACAGGGAGGTTTTTACGGCTCATTAGCATATAACTTTACGGATGAGATTCCGCTGAATGATGCCAATACGGTCTATTCAGAGGCCTACCATTTGGTACAAACAAAAGTGGGATTTCAACAGCAGATACTGGACAATTTTAGTCTAGACATTTTTGCCGGAATAGATAATCTGCTGGATGAAAAGTACAGCCTTGGAAATGACCTGAATGCTTTTGGTGGCCGCTACTATCAGCCAGCTGCGCCAAGAAACTGGTTTGGGGGAGTGAAGCTGAATTTTGATTTATAGATCAGGAGCCTAGAGCGTTGGTATTGTCACAGACGAGGATTCACTACATTATTGTAGATCGAACCAAATGAAAATGACAAACCAAATCTTACCTGATAAGAATAAGAAGTAAACTGCTGACGAAGATTAAGTAGCTTTTCCGCATCGGTAATGTCGCCGGCAGGGATGGATAATTGATTATTGATCCAGGCATATTCACCGGATACGTAAATAGATAAACCTCTATATATTCTAAAGTTCAGTTGAGATTCTGTCACCAGACGGTTCTTGCTCATATCATGCAGGTAAGCTGAAGCATTGATCTCAGTTTCAAACTCTCCCCAAGGCTGCGTAAATCGAATATTGGACCTGAGCTGATGTTCTAACAGAAACTCGGATGATTTTCCATATATGGTTTGTTCATTATAATCGTTATAAGCACCTGTGATCCGGTATAGAAAAGTAATTTCTCGTTCCGTGAACTCTTCGTAGGGAAAAATACTGTACTCCAATGCAAGACTTCCATTTGCTGAAAGCGCAAGATTATCGCGTGTAGAAGAACGTAAGTTTGAAGAACCTCCGAAAGACCAATGATCTGATAAACTTTTTACCGCCAGTAGATCAGCACCGCGGCTTTCGGTAACAAAAGTACGAGTTGTGTCATCATCCTCAAATTTCCGGCGTTCATAATACTGTTGGATTCCAAACTGCAACTTCCATTCAGGAGTGATTCTTTCAGCGCTGGCATTACCTTGCAAAGAAAATTCTTTTTCAGATTCTTCGCCTTCCAGGTCGGTATCTGCATTTAATTCAAATATCCAGGAATCCCAATTATCTACAGGTGGTGTATCATCTTGTACTCCTATAGGGATGTAATTGACAGTCAAATTTTCAGAAACAGGGAGGTTAGCTAAGAAAAAGAATAAACCTTTCTTTATGTAGTCATTAAGTCCGTTTCTGATCTCATCATCTGTGTCTGATTCTGCAGAGAAATAAGTTAAACTTCTGCTCATCTCAGTGAATTCATTATTCCCAATAAATTGAAGAGTAAATTCTTCACCGCCACTGCCGGTTTGTTGTGTAGTGATCAATAGATGAAGGTCGGCATCATCTTCGTTTCTGACATAATTTATAAAAGGGATCTTTTCTCGAATATAAGACTCACTGCAGTTATGGGTGCGGCAATCTAAAAATACATCTATTGTTTCGGGTGAAAGATCAGGTGAATTCTGGGCAGTTGAAAGTTTAGACGGTAATAGAAAAAAAAGAATAATAGAAAAAAGAATCGATTTCTTGAGGCTCAACACAATGGTTGCGACGTAAACTTTTTTTGATTTCATACAAAAAATATGTGGCATTGAACAGATTTTATGGAGTAAATTACTATTAATGAATAGAGTAGTAATTTATGGATTTGATGGTTACAACCATTAAAAACCATGTAAAATGTTGCGACTTAACTGATAAGAGAGATAAAAATCGAGATAGGATTTTTAAAAACAATACTGAGAGCATAAGCTCTCTAAAATTTTCTTGCTAAAACTACCGTCTCTTTAAAGGTGACATTCTTTCCATTTGAGCTGTTGTATGCTTCAAAAAGCACAATGTAAATTCCGACCCGGTTTTTTCTTCGGTCCTCAGTCAAGCCGTCCCAAATGAGGGACCCCTCAAAACCTGCCTGAAATCCATCAGCCAAGCGTTTCACCTGCCGTCCATAACGGTCAAAAATTCGAACACGTAACAGATAGTCCGGTTCATCCAATTTGTAGTTAATAAAAAGATTGTCATCGAAGCCGTCACCATCCGGAGAAAAAGGATTTGGCGTAAAAGTCATACCTGTATTTTGCGAAACTGTACCACCCTGCTGAAATATGGAATTTTGCTCACCGGGAGTTCCTCCACTCACACGGGTACTGGAACTCCAGTTTGACTGATCATTGCTAGGTCCGGACGGATCGATGCGTTCAAGAGCTAAACCCTCAGTATTATATAGATTAGGGTTCTGCCAGCTTTCATTATAAAAGACCGAATCGATGGTTGTCCCGGTACTGTCAGCTAGGTAGATGGCATCATCTGTATTGGTCAGGCTGAGACTTGTTTGGTCTATGCGTACTTTAAACTGATCATCTTCATCTTGCAGTTCAAAATATTCAGCAAGTTGACTCTCTTCGAAGCTTTTGGCTTGATCATCTGCATATACTATCACATAACCGCCGGCAGGAATCCATTTATATTGTGAAGATACCGGAAACAGAGAACGCACTGAATTGTGTTCGTCCGGTTCATCATGCAGCGAAAATCCTTCCAGAGAAACCGCATGATCTGCACGGTTATACAACTCAATATATTCCGTTTGGTCCGGAAGATTGTCATCAGAATTAGCCAGTGGGTTATAAAGTATTTCGTTGATAACCACCGTTCCAGGCATCAGTGACTGAGAAACTTCTACTGAAAGCTCATCATTGGCATTTCCCTTGAAATCGGTGATGTTGGTGAACACAAGTCTTAGGGGTTGGCTGGCTCGCGAGTTTGACTTAGATAACACAGAAGCCCCACCCGGATTTTCGAGGATCAAGATATTTGCATCCGTTTCATTGTATTGAATAACTGATGCAGGTTGATTATTTATTGAGGCAGAGGCATTATTGATATTCACAAATTCAGTGAATGCTACAAAAATGGTTCCGTCCGACTGTAATTTTGAAAAGAGGATCTTCGGCGGAGTAACGTCGGGTTCATAAATTGAATTTTCGTTTCCGACAGTATTTCTGTAATTAGAAATGCTACTGCTCCAATTGGAG
>NZ_DASSWP010000105.1:0-5640 GCF_035704785.1 Gracilimonas sp.
AAAGTAAGGCTCAACCAAATTCCCACTCCTGAGATTGTTCCCATTGCAGGGACTAAAGATCGAGATACAAAAAAGTAATCTCCCCGGAAGTCGGCATACAGGTTGCCAGTTTAGCAGCACTGGAGGCTGTGATCATACAAACAACACCGGCAATTAGGTAAGCAAAAATAGCTGCTGGCTCTGACATTTCCAGCGCTACGCCAGCAAGTAAAAAAATACCGGCGCCGATCATGGTTCCGGCGCCTATGGTCAGGGCATCCCAAAAGCCCAACTCACGTTTTAAATCTGCAATAAAATTTTTGGGTTAGTTGATCTGCAGAAACTAATATCTATTTGTGAGAAGTAAAATTACCTATATGATATTTTCGGTTCATCCCCATACTTCCTCATTTTTTGCTATCAACCGTACACCTCTCTTAAACGTGATGTAGTGCCAGGTCCATTCCGCAAATACCCTAAATCGGTTTCGGAAGCCGATCAGGAAGAAAATATGGATCAATCCCCACATCAGCCACGCAAAAAAGCCGCTGAATTTAAATCCGCGAATATCAGCCACTGCTTTAGCGCGGCCAATGGTTGCCATGGTTCCTTTGTCCACATAGCTAAAGGGTTTGCGGGTTGAAGCGGGGTGGTCATTCTTAATGAGGTTTCCGAGGTATTTTCCCTGCTGTAAAGCAACCGGAGCAAGTCCGGGCAGGGGATTCCCGTTTTCATCTTTCACATGGGCGGCATCTCCCGCAACAAAAATATGATCAAAGCCAGCGATAGAAAGATCGTCTTCTACCATAGCGCGTCCCATTCGGTCGGTTTCAACTCTAAGCTCCTGAATGATGGGTGAAGCTTTGACTCCCGCTCCCCAAATAATATTTGGAGTCTCAATAAATTTCCCATCAATCTGAACGCCATCTTCTATGATTTCCTGAACGGGTGAATTCAAAAGGACTTCTACGCCCATATTTCTAAGGGTTTCTAATCCCTTTTCAGGAAGTGGGTGGTCGAATCCGTTTAGAATACCATCAGCCGCCTCTACCAGGTAGATCTTCGTATCCTCCGGTTTGATATTTCTGAAATCACGCATCATACTGCGTTTGGCAATTTCAGCGATAGAGCCGGCCATTTCCACACCGGTGGGTCCGCCGCCAATGACCACGTACGTGAGATATGGTTTTCGTTTTTCGGGATTTATGATCTGTTCGGCTTTTTCAAGCGAAAGCAAAATACGTTCCCGGATTTCGAGGGCATCGGATAAGGTTTTTAATCCCGGTGCATGTTTTTTCCAGGCTTCATTCCCGAAATAATTGTACTGAGCTCCGGGCGCTAATACCAGATAATGAAAGGGGAGGCTGGCTCCGTTTCCCAAGAGGATGCGGCGGGCTTTTTTATCAATTTGGGTGACTTCCCCCAATACTACCTGCACATTTTTCTGTTTGCTGAATATAGCCCGAATGGGCATTGCAATATCGCCGGGGGAAAGAGCAGCCGTGGCTACCTGGTACAACAAAGGCTGAAAGAGGTGATGATTGGTTTTGTCAACAATGGTAACGTTGAAATCTGATTTAGCCAGTTTTTTGGCGACGGAAATCCCAGCAAATCCGCCCCCGACAATGATCACGTTTTTCCCCATAGTTCAACAAGTAAAGGCCGGTTATTCTTTCATTTTGGGCTTCGAAATTTCATCAAAAGTAACTTCTTCATAATCATTTTCCGGAATCTCAATATCACTCGAATTAGTTTCCTTCTTATGATGGGTGGCGGTGGCTTTGAAATGACGTTCAATTTTTCCCTGCAGGGTTTCAGTCAATTCTTGAAGGTCTTTCTTTTGTTTGTCTTTTCGGCCTTTCACAAAACGAGTATATAAATAGGTGCCGGTAAGAATGAGAAGCGACACTATCATTGGAGGAGCTACATCATTACCAAACTCTCCATAGATGCTGCCTGCAAACATCATAAATCCACCAAAAGCAGCGGCTATAGCCGGCAGGTAGAGTTTATTGATTGTTTTGAGGCTTTTGGAAACACGTATCTTGGTGTTGTTGTCTATTTGCTCGAATTCAACTTTTGGAGAGTTTGATGAAGCAAACAGCCTGGAAATGCCCGAGGGTTTAGCCTCCCAAATGATTTTATTCCTTCGCTGTGAAATATTCCCCATTGTATTGAAGTGATATTCCACATGACTCTTCAATTCATGCAATAATTCTTTATCAATTCTACCGTTTGCAAACCCAATTACCTTTGCAGAATTGTAGTCTAACGTATCAACCAAAATAGGTTCAGTAACAGGAATTCCGTTATGCTCAAGATAGGCTTCATACACCCCGTTGCGAGGAAGATCGAGTTCATCTGTTATCTCAAAAAGCTTCTTAAGCTCATCATTTTCATTACCGGGTGAAAAACTTGAACTGCCTTCCCTGAATTTTTTAAGCAGCGTTGCTTTTTGAATAATGCTTCGAATTTCCGTGTCACTGAGCTTGCCCATAATTAGTTTAATTTAGCCTGTGCATCCATAATTATTTTTTCGACTTCATCCTTCGATATACGCTCTGTTTTGTTGCAATATTGACAAACCACTTCCTGTCCCTCACCTTCCATATCCTTTAGGTCATCAAGGCTGAGCATGGATAAAGCATTTTTAAATCGTTTGCGGGTACATCGGCAGAAGAAATCTACCGGCTGTCGGTTTAGCTCTTTAACTTTCAGGGGTGAAATGGCCTTTGCCATGATCTCATCGATATATTGTCCGTCGGAAAGGAGTTCATCAATGGCCGGAAAAGAACTCAATCGTTCCTGGAGCATATCAATTTGTCCATCCGGGGCATCAGGCAGGCGCTGTATCATGAGTCCGCCGGCATGAGTAACATCGCCATCCTCATCAATACCCACATCGATCAGAAGGGCGGAAGGAATTTGTTCGGACTGAGCAAGATAATGAGCTACATCGCTGTTAACATCCCCTTTTACCAACTGAATGCTGCTGGTACGTGGTTCTGCTTCATTATATAAAATCTTAGAAAAAGTGAGGATACCGAGGCCAATACCATCCCCAAGTTCTGTTTCAGGATCAGAATAATCGAGCTCCGCGGTGGGATTCTTAACATAACCCCTGATCTCGCCCACAGAGTTAGCCTCAGCCACTAAATGACCGATTGGGCCACTGCCGTCCATACGGAGCTGTATGCGCTCTTCACCCTTTAGCTCAGAAGCCAAAAGCATAGTTGCGGTTAGTGCTTTCCCAAGAATGACAGTATTAAGCAGTGAAAGCTTGTGGTTATCTCTCGCTGTTTTTACTACTTCCGTGGTTTTCACTACGGATATTTTGAAGTGACCGTCTGTGGTCATTCCCTTGATAAGCCGGTCTTTGAAATTGTACTCTTCGATGTTCATAGGAGTGATAGAATGCAGTTAAAAATATCTCTATTATATTTATTTCGCCTTAAAGATACGCAGAATTATGGATTTTATTGGATGGGGTAGGTGTAATCTATTGTTGCCATTGGCACCTTCGACCCACCCCTTCCCGATTATCGGGACCCGAGCGGGGAAGCTCTTTGGTGGGTTTCTATGTTGAACTGGAGATTGTAGCCATTGTCGAGAACCGTTAATTTATCTCAATTTAACCACAACGTCTTCCTCTCCCGGGAGAGGAAACAAAGGTGAGGGTCAAAGCTGCCAAAGCTCAGTAATTCTTCACTAAACCCAATGCACAAAAAAAGGACGTAATGTATACGCCCTTTTTCTAATGATCTTAATAAAGGTGGATGGATCAGTCGATAAAACGCTTATAAACTTCTCCGAGTCTTCCGGAAACATTGGCTTTGGAAGAATACTTATTTTTAATGTTTCCAATGGTCTCAATGCGTTTTTCAGCTAAAGCGTTGGACGCTTTGTGAGCCGGAATTCCATGCTCTTCGGAATAGTTCAGAATATCGGTGATGGTGGTATAGATATTACCGGCATTCTGGAGAGCTCGTTCTTCATTGTATCCTTCAAGTTCGCTGGCAATATTGATGATTCCGCCGGCATTGATCACATAATCAGGAGCGTAAATAATGCCTTTTTCGAGCAGCATCTCTCCGTGTTTGTCTTCCACATCAAGCACATTATTGGCACCGCCTGCAATGATATCACACTTGAACTGATCCAAGGTATCATCGTTGATCACCCCGCCTAAAGCACAGGGAGTAAAAATATCCACATCCAGCCCATAAATGGAATCAGGATCAACTACTTCAGCTCCCACTTCTTTGGCAAGTTCATTTGCTTTGTCTCCATATATATCACAAATAAAAAGCTCTGCACCCTCCTTGGCAGCATGTCTAGCGAAATAAGAAGCTACATTTCCGGCTCCCTGTAATGCAATTTTCTTTCCTTCAAGGGAATCACTTCCGTAGGCTTTTTTGGCGCAGGCTTTCACACCCATGTAAACTCCATAAGCAGTAACGGGAGATGGATTCCCACTTCCGCCCAATGCTTTGGGAATTCCGGTCACATATTTAGTCTCGGAGTAGATCCATTCCATTTCCTTCTCGGTCATCCCGACATCTTCTGCGGTAATGTATCGCCCACCAAGTCCATCCACAAAACGTCCGAATGAGCGAAATAAAGCTTCAGTCTTTTCGGTGTGAGGATCGCCAATGATCACAGCTTTTCCGCCGCCTAAATTCAGTCCGGAAATAGCAGACTTGTAGGTCATGCCGCGTGAAAGGCGAAGTACATCCTTCATGGCCGCTTCTTCAGATTCGTAATTCCACATACGGGTTCCTCCAAGAGCGGGGCCAAGCGTGGTATTGTGAATGGCGATGATGGCTCGCAGTCCTGTTTCAGGATCGGAGCAGATCACTACCTGCTCATGTTTTTTGTCGGCCAGTTCGTTAAAAAGCGGAAAATTCTTGTTCTCTTTAGTCAATGTTTTGGATTCTTTAGTGAATACTTTTGTCATAATGGAAGATAAAAATTTTTATAGAGAGGCGGGTTAATGGAACCGCTTCCAAAGGTCGGAATTTATTTACCGGTTCTCAACTATATTGAAGCTCGTTATACTAAAGTTTGTAAGATAAGGTTGAAATAAGACCATGCTTGAGCTTTTCAGGGTACAGCAATTTATATAAACAAAGATGCTGATTTTCTCCCGTTTAATAGTATTTTATATGTAATAGAACGCAACTAGCGTTGGCGTACCGGCCTGACCGCCGAACAGCCTCTATGAATAAAAATAAAGAGCACAATAATCATGTCATTCCGCTGGGTGTACGCGCAGCCGGAGCAGGAAGAGTCTACCCCGGATTTAGGGAGTAAACTTGGAATACCGGACAAAATAGCCCGACTACTGGCTTTACGCGGCATAGAAACATACGATGATGCAGAATACTTTTTCAGACCGAAGATAGAAAACCTCCACGATCCTTTTTTAATGAAGGATATGGAAGTCGGAGCTGAACGCCTGGCACTGGCTATCCGCAAAAGTGAAAGAGTACTCGTTTACGGCGATTACGACGTAGACGGAACTACAGCTACGTCGTGTATATATACCTTCCTTAAAGAATTTGGAGTAGACGCCCACTACTACATCCCTCACCGCTTCAAGGAGGGATACGGAATAAATCCTGATGGCATTAAATTCGCAGAAGATATCAAGGCTTCACT
>NZ_DASSWP010000179.1:0-6376 GCF_035704785.1 Gracilimonas sp.
ACCGGCATGTTTCGTTCAATTGCTTCGGAGAGATATTTTAACTCAAGTTCATCCCGTTCCAAATCAATTGGGGACTTTTTTGTGTGCTGGAAATAACGGGCCAGCCAATAGATCGGGAAAAATAAAATTGATAACAGCCACTCAAAAATAGTCCGGTTATCCCTTGCAAGGATAGCCCGCTCTATCCGCTGCTGTCCATATTTCAATGGTTCCACATCAGCCCCGCCTCCCATGATAAGCCCATCGATCTGGCCTATACTCCGAGGCATACTTGTGGTTATTCGGAGCGGCTTGCCTCCGGCCAAGATCACGGATAACGCCGTAAACAGCCAGGCTGCCTGACCTCCTTCATTTGGTCCTGTTACCCCAATTACCGGCTGTCTATCTAACATTGTTCACCCAACGATCCATTAATTTAATCCATTTCTTTTTCATGCTGAACACAGATTTATCATCCATTTTTAGAAATGCGCGACTGTATTGATCTAAACTTTTTTCATCATCCGCCAACTGCTCTACCAATACCCATCTATTCCACTCCTCTGCCAGCGACCATGTCTCATCTTGAATTGAGCAATTAGGCAACCGATAATGAAAGGTTGGACGGGCGGAAGTCAATTCTTCTTTAAGCAGTTCTTGTGTTAATTCCCTGTTCATAAACATAAAAGCAGGGAGTAGATCAAGCGGCCGGTTTCGTGAATTCTTAAATTGAAAGTAATCCCTGATCAGCGTTTTTAGATCCGGGTTATAATCTTTACGCAGGATGTATCGGATGTAATCCATTTCATATTCGTTAATGTAAGGTGTGATCTTCCGCGACAAGTCAATATCGGCATCCTTTCGGATCCACGCATCCATCATCAAATACGCCTTCAGGTGACGAAGAATGCTCTCCGCAGAAAGTTCAGGAACTTCAGGGTTCAAATGCAGTCCAAACGCATAAAAAAAAGAACTCCCGGTACCTTTGGCCTTCCACTCCCTTAGTTTTTCAACCAGCCTATCCATTTGTTCTAACTCTGAGATCAAAATGGGAGGCGTAATAATTTCAAACGGAACTACGGTTGAGGCCATATCGCGCAACGTATCTTCGAGCTTGTCTTTATTTTTAAGCTTATCAACATCCAGTCCGACCGACTTCAGCATCTTTTCATATTTCTTATTCAGAAACAAACTGGCATCCAGTTCCAGGGAAAAATCACCAAATTCAGAATCTATAACGGCATATTGATATCCGCTGATCTGTTCCACCTTTCCGCCGTACAAGTCGGAGATCATTTCGGCGGCATCTTTCATCTCCACACCGGTGAACTCAAACTCGAAGCCTACCGAGCGTTCTTCGCCATCCTGATTTTTAATTTTTGGGGGATTTTTAAAACTCACATTCATCTTTACTTCTTTGCAGTACTTTAAACAGATGTAAGGTGAGATTCAATCCTGAATTTTAAGACTTTGACGCGAAAGCTCCACAACACAAAGTAGAGAAGATGTAATTCCAGACTAAGCATTTCAAAAAATTAAAACTCTAATCTATCTGGATTCTGATATGTATTAAACAAGTATAAAATTTCTACTACACCATCTCTAAATTCGTAAAAAATAATAGTGCGTTTATTTAATACAGACCTCCTTGTTAAATCTGTCCCAGCAACTTTACCATAGAGCTCAGGATTAATTGAGATGAGCTGAATTCTTCGTTCTAATGCCTGATAGAAGTTTCCTAATTCTCTCTCCGACCAATTTTCTAAAAGATAGCTTGAAATGTCTTCTTTGTTATTTAGAGCAGTATCTGTCCATACAACAGGGTGTTTCTTTAAAGCCATTCTTCATACGACTTTCGAACTTCTTCGTGTGCAGTTACTCTCCCTTCTTTTGCGTCTTTTCTTCCTTCTTTAATTCCCTTTTTCACTTCTTTGGGCAAATCATCCCAGTGAATGGACTTCTGACTTTCCTTTACCGACCTAATGTCTTCAAGTATCTTCGGATCTTCAATATTCTCAATCCATTTTAACAATTCGTCTTTTTCATTTTTCAGGACATTCATAATCAACTCCTCTTGTTTAGTACATTATAGATAAATATGGTGATTATATAAAGCAGCACAGAACATTCGGAGGAACTAAAAACGCCTGAGACTTTTCGGCCATGCCATAAATATTCCTCTGATCAATATTCGATATTCCTCTCCTTTTATCCGTATTTTAATCGTTCATCAACAGAGCTCACAATCAGTAAACCTAAATGACCTACCTTTCTACAGAAAATCTTTCCAAGAATTTTGGCATAAAACCACTTTTTGAGGATCTCACTTTTGGGATCTCAAAAGGACATAAAACTGCCCTTATAGCACCAAACGGCACCGGGAAGTCTACACTCCTTAAAATTTTGGCCGGCGAAATGGAACCTGATTCAGGCAAGGTGATGACCCAAAAAGGTCTTCAGATCGGTTTTCTTGCACAAGAGCCCGAGATGGATGAGAGTATGACCATCAGTGAGTTTATCGCTCATGGTAATTCTGAAAAGATCCGGGTGGTACAACGATATGACAAGGCTGTTCGGGAGCAAGCCGAGGACTATAATACGCAAACCCAACAGGAATTCGAAAAGGCATCGGCAGCTATGGATGCTTCAGAAGCGTGGGATGTGGAACAGCAAATGGAACAAATCTTGGGTGTGTTGAGCATTCACGACCTGGATCAATCCATTGCCTCACTTTCGGGAGGGGAGCGCAAAAGGGTGGCGCTGGCTTTTGTACTGCTGGATGAACCGGATCTGCTGATCCTTGATGAGCCCACCAACCACCTTGATGTGGAGATGATCGAATGGCTGGAGCAGTATCTCGCCAAAAGTACCATGACTCTGCTCATGGTAACTCACGATCGATATTTCCTCGACCGGGTATGTAATCATATCCTGGAACTGGATTACGGCAAGCTCTATCACCACAAAGGGAATTATGAGTATTACCTGCAAAAGAAAGCCGAGAGGGAAGAAGTGGAAGCCACTGCAATTGCCAAAGCCGGCAAGCTGATGAAAAAAGAACTGGAGTGGATGCGCCGTGGACCCAAAGCCCGAACCACAAAATCGAAGTCGCGCATAAAAGCTTTTTATGAGACCAAAGACAAAGCGACCTCTGCTCGCGAAGAAAAAGAATTACAACTGGATGTAAATATGAGCCGGATGGGCGGTAAAGTGCTGGAGGTTGAAAACCTGTCCAAATCTTTCGATGATATTGTGATCCTTAATGATTTCAGCTACCAGTTTTTGCAGGGTGAACGTATTGGAATTCTTGGTAAGAACGGTGTTGGGAAAAGTACCTTTTTGAAAATTTTATTGGGCGAAGAACCTGTTGACTCCGGTGAGATCGAAACCGGCGAGACCATTGTGTTTGGACATTATCAGCAGAAAGGTATTCAAATTGATGAAAGTAAACGGGTGATCGAAGTGATCAAGGAAGTGGCGGAAGTCATTGAATTGGCCAATGGCGATAAGATCACTGCTTCACAATTTCTGGAACATTTTATGTTTCCGGGCAAGATGCAATACACCCCTGTCGAGAAACTAAGTGGTGGCGAAAAACGGCGACTCGGTTTGATGATGGTACTCATCAAAAACCCGAACTTTTTAATACTTGATGAGCCTACCAATGATCTTGACCTGCTCACTTTAAATAAACTCGAGGATTTCCTGCAAAACTTTGGCGGCTGCCTGATGATAGTATCTCATGATCGCTTTTTCATGGACAAGCTGGTTGATCATTATTTTGTATTTGAAGGAAATGGAGTCATTGAAGATTTTCATGGCACCTATGAGGAATACCGGGAAGAAATGCTTGCCAAGATCTCATTGCAAGGCCAAGCTAAAAAGACTTCAGCTGCACCTAAACAAGAGCAGAAATCAAAATCCGAGAAAAAATCTGAAGAAAAGAAACTCAATTATAATGAGCGCCGGGAGTTTAATAAACTGGAAAAGGAGATCGCCAAATTGGAAGAAGAGAAATCTGCGCTCGAGCGAAAAATAAATGCCGATGATCTTGAATATGAGGAGCTGAATAAATTGAGTAAGGAGTTTGAGGGCCTGAAAGAAAAACTCGAAGAAAAGGAACTTGTTTGGCTTGAACTGGCTGAAAGAGCATAATTAAAGTTTTCAGCGTTTTCGTAGCAAAAGCCTGATTGTGAAGTGATTTCAATTCGGGTTATCTTTAGAAAAAATAAGCCTAAAAAAATTATTCATCATGCCAACAGTAAAACTCTTAAAAATAGCGCACGGAAGAAGCGGCGATAAAGGTAATGGAAGTAATGTAGGTATTATAGCCCGCCATCCTAAAATTTATCCTTTTCTAAAAGAAACTCTCACCGCAAACCGTGTCAAAGAACACATGAAGCATGTTTGCAAGGGTGATGTGGAGCGCTATGAGCTACCGAATATCGGAGCGTTGAATTTTATACTGAACGAAAGTTTAGGTGGCGGCGGAACCGTTTCCCTTAAGCTTGACGCTCAGGGTAAAACACATGCCTCTCAGGTGTTGAGAATGGATGTTGAAGTTCCTGAAAAATTATTAAAGCTAATCGAGAATTAGAGATCTTCAGCTTTTTAAGTAAATGACTGTTACCGGCATCCATCAGTGTTTCCATGGAAATGAAGGAACCTTTATCTCCCTGTTAACAGTTAACACAGTCTGCAGCACTAAAGGCCTGCCCCCTCTATTTGATTTTTAATTTAGATTATGGGTCATTCCTGTTATAATGCGGCCTTATTTTTCCCAACTTTAATTTAATACTGACAAGCCTTGTTCTACCGGCTACTTTCTTTAAACTGGCGGATTTTTATCTCCAATCTGAATCGATTTCAGTTATTACTGACGATCGGATACATCTTATTTTTGGGGATCATGCTTGTCAATCTAATTGGGACTGCCATTGTTGTAGTCCTAATGGATAGCAGGCCATGGATGGGCATTGAACTTCCCTGGCTTACTCCTGATATCTACTCTTTTATACTCCTCGTTTTCGGTAATGCTTATTGGGTCATGCATTTTTCTTTTACCAATATGCGTCTCTTAAATATTGAAGAAAACCGAAAACTCCTTGGCTTCGGCTTTCCTTTAAATCGCCTTGCCAAATACCTGACATTGATCGGCTTTTGTCATCCCCTCAACATCATCTATAATTTTACCTGGCTCGTATTTTTATTGCTTCAGGTTAATTATGCCTTTCAAATTCCGGTTGCTTTAGCGGCTGTTGGGGTTAATTATGTGATCATTTATTCCGTAAAACACCGCTTTATACGTGTGGTAGAAAAACGGTTTATAGCTGTGGTAGTTGGCTTTCTTTTCCTGGTATTCGGGCTCTTCCAGCTGATATCTGTTTTTGCTTCCAACTCGAGCCGTATTTTTTCGGAACTAATACCTCAGGTTGAAACGGTAAATGCCTTTCTTTCCTGGTTACCCGGGGGAATGCTTCTTCAAACAGTGACCATAGATTATGGACCGCTCAATGCGAGTATGATTTTCTTTTTCTCACTTTTGGTAATTGTCCTTACCATAATGGATCACTTCAACAAAACCAAAGAAGGGTTATTAAATCCCGGCTTAAAGAAAGCAGAAGAGGAAAGCAGCAAGCTGTGGGACTTCCTTCGAAAAACCCTGGGGCGTAATGCAGGGAAGTATTATTTCTATGTGATGAAACATCCCTACAACCGGCTTCAGGTTTTAACTTTAACAGTTATTCCCATCGTTTATGTGCCGCTTTTAATGAATGTTGATTTTGAGATCGCTAAAACTATTTTGATCCCAACGATCCTGGCCGGAATTCCCGTGGCTCTGCTCGCAATGGGAATGGCGAACATGTATGGCTATGAAAACCGGGAATTTTTGCTTCATCTTCAATTCCCTATTAATTTAGAAAAACAACTTAAAGAACGGTTTCTCGGAGTTATAATCCTGCCTCTCTTGGTATTTTACCTTATCACATTTTTTGAATTATTATTGATCCCGGAAGTAGGTTCACCCCTTGATATTTTTATTGCAAATACGTTTTTCTTTCTGATGTTTATGCTGCTCTTCGTTTGGAGTTCCTATTTTCAGTATAAAAAAGCGACCTATTCTTCTTTTAGTTACAAACACCCTATCATACCACAAAAAGTTACGTTTGCCATCTCTTTCCTTATTTTTTCCATGGGGTATCTGGTCTTTGTTCCTTTAGAAGGACTTCAATGGTATCGACTTACCATCATGAGTACCGTAATTGTGATCATGGTGATTTATCTGTGGAAACACTTAGATGTTTTGGTTAACCTATTCAAGAACCGAGTATTGATGAGATTATGGAACGAGCTATAGAGATCAACAATTTAGTAAAGTGTTACGAAGACGAGCCCG